>NZ_JAUOPP010000008.1:0-162070 GCF_030547765.1 Colwellia sp. 6_MG-2023
AAATAAGCCAACCCTTAATATTAATGACGTAGAGAAGAATGCTATGGTTAGGGCTTAACCCGATCTGAGGTTAATTATCAAATCTCTTTTTTACAGTCGCTTCAAGATGTAATTCGAGTTAAACATTATAGATAACAAACAGAAAAAATTTGTACTCTACTCGAAGATACAGCGCTACAAACCTCGGGTTTATATTTAACAATCTCCAGACGAAAAAAACGCTATAAATTAATATAGCGGTTTCTTAGAATGTGGCGGTGAAAATAGAGATTTGAACTCTACTCAAAGATGTAACGCTACAAACCACGGAGTTGTATTTAACAAACTCCAGACGAAAAAAAACCGCAACTCGTTAAAGTTGCGGTCTCTTAGAATGTGGCGGTGAGATAAAAATTTGAACTCTACTCGAAGGTGCAGCGCTACAAACCCCAATACCGATTTAACAAGACCTAGAAAGCAAAAAAACCGTTAATCTTTCGATTAACGGGTTTCTCTAAAAGTGGCGGTGAGATAGAGATTTGAACTCTAGAAGGGCTACAAACCCTTGCCGGTTTTCAAGACCGGTGCTTTCGACCACTCAGCCATCTCACCTGAAGTTAAAAAGCATTACTGCTTCAGAACGAGGCGAATATTAAAGTTTCGTTACGCTCTTGTAAAGTGCTAATTTCGCTTATTTTGCATTTTTTTACTTTATTTTGATTAAGTGCTGAATTAATCATCAGAAATTAATGATTATTATGTACTTTGTTCATATTTCAGGCATTTTTATTTATGTTTATATTTTCGCTTATGCCCCCTTTTATTAGTTTCATTAATATTCTGGCTTTATTATTAGGTTGTTATTTTTCACTATTGCCTTTTTATTGGCAATAATTAGCCTGAGTTCAGGCTAATTAAACTAAATTACATTGTTTATAAAAAACAAAAATAGTAACCAACGCTACACCCAAACATTCGTTACTATTTTGTATTGCTGTTTTATATGGCTGTGCTTATGAAATTTAACCATTAAAATATTACTGACGCTAAAGTAGCGTTAATAAAAATTAAAAAGCGAAGTTTTCACTTGATATTGCCATCATTGAATCAACACCACCTGCAATACAAGCTGCGTGTCCTTGAGCGCGTGGCAATATACGTTTAAAGTAAAAGTCTGCAGTTTGAAGTTTTGTTTCATAAAAAGCTTTATCTTCACCAGCACTTTCTAATTTACTGTGAGCTACTGCTGCCATTTTCGCCCAGAAATAAGCTAAGGTTACATAACCAGCAAACATTAAGTAATCTACCGATGCGCCACCAATTTCATCAGCATTGCTCATTGCTTTTTTACCTACGTCAGTTGTGATTTCTTGCCATTGTTTACAGTAAGCACCTAATGCTTGTATATGTTGCGCCATTGCAGGATTACCAGCATTTGCCTGACAAAATGCGCCAATATCAACCATAAATGGTTCTAGAATCGCACCTTTACTGCCTAATACTTTACGTGCAAGTAAGTCTAAGGCTTGAATACCGGTAGTACCTTCATATAAACAACTAATTTTAGTATCGCGCATTAGTTGTTCCATGCCCCACTCTTTTATAAAGCCATGGCCACCAAAAATTTGTACACCGTGACTTGTACATTCAAACCCCAATTCACTTAATAGCGCTTTTGCTATAGGTGTTAATAAAGCAAGCGTTGTATCTGCTTCAGCTATTTTAGCTTTATCCTTTCCTGCATGCGTTATATCAACTAATTGTGATAAATAACCAACAAGCGCTCTACCACCTTCAGCAATAGACTTCTGGGTTAACAGCATACGACGAACATCAGGGTGAACAATAATGGGATCAGCAGGCCCGTTCGGATTTTTAACGCCACTAATAGATCGCATTTGCAAACGGTCTTTGGCATAGGCTAATGCACCTTGAAAAGATGCTTCTGTTGCTGCCGTACCTTCAAGTGAAACACCTAAACGTGCCGCATTCATAAAGGTAAACATACAGTTTAAGCCACGGTTTACTTCACCAATAAGATAACCTTTTGCGCCATCAAAATTAATAACACAGGTAGCATTAGCATTGATCCCCATTTTGTGTTCGATTGAGCCACAATTAACGCCATTTCTATCGGCAATAGTGCCATCATCATTTACATTAAATTTTGGTACGATAAAAAGAGAGATACCTTTACTGCCTTCAGGCGAGCCTGGAATACGTGCAATAACAATATGTACAATATTGTCAGACAAGTCATGTTCACCTGCTGAAATAAATATTTTTGTACCCGTTAATGAATAACTGCCGTCGTCATTTAATTCTGCTTTTGTGCGCAACATGCCTAAGTCAGTGCCACAATGAGGCTCGGTTAAACACATTGTGCCAGTCCAGCTGCCTTCAACAAGCTTAGGCATAAACTGTTGTTTTTGTGTCTCAGTACCGTGCGCTTCAATGGTTGCAAGTGCACCATGACTTAAACCGGGATACATCGCAAAACTATGATTAGCAGAAGACATCATTTCGCTAATGGCACTATTAAGTGAATGTGGCAACCCTTGCCCACCAAACTCTACACTTTGTGATAATGTCGGCCAACCGCCGTCAACATATTGTTTATAAGCATCTTTAAAGCCATCAGGTGTTGTTACTACCCCCTCTTTCCACGTACAGCCTTGTTGATCACCAATTTGGTTTATCGGAGCAATAACCTGTTCAGTAAATTTGGCCGCTTCAGTAAGAATAGCATCCACCATATCTTCTGTGGCATCAGTGTAACCGAGTTGTTGATAGTGTGTGTCGCAATCTAACAACTCGTTCATTACAAATTTAATATCTCTAATTGGGGCTTTGTACTCAGGCATTTTTTCTCTCCGTATTATTTTTTAATCAAAAAATTTTATAAGTGTTATTTTCAATACCAATTCAAATGCTCAGTCATTAGTTAACTCGCTATTTAGCCTACCTACTTAAGCTAGCGATGCAGGCAAACTGAGTTAATGTACTTAAGTAGCAAGGTGATTACTGAACGTTCACGGTTACATTTACTCTACTAACCATGCTAATTCACCCTACATATATAAAACAAATGAATATTACTTATAAGAAACTATTAATTATTCGTATACTCAAGAAAATTAAGCATCGCTATTATTTTGACTAATTCTCGGTAACTTCCTTGTTATTCCGTTACTACAAGGGATATTTATTTTTTCATCCCGCTTATTTTGATAACTATATGTTTTATGAATACATCACAATGATAATTATTCATTGGCATTATAAAAATATCGGCTTTAGCATGAGTGATACTAAATTACATACATTTATCTTTAAGTTACTGTTAATGCTATTTTTAACATATAAAAGTAACAGTTATTAATTTACACATTATTAAGGTTTTCTTATGTCATTAAATGCTCTTTTAAAAAAACGCTATTCTGTTCGCGCTTATTTAGACAAACCTGTACCACAAGATTTATTAGAATCAATCTTTAGCCAAGCCCAACAAGCACCTTCAAATTGCAATGTACAGCCTTGGCAGACCTGCGTTGTTTCTGGCAATACAAAAGAGCAATTAAAAGCTGATTTAGTTGCTGCAGTGATGAAAGGTGTTGCACCTAACCCTGATTTTAATTGGGTAGCTAAATATGAAGGCATTCATCGCGAACGTCAGTTTGGCTCTGCTAATGCGCTATACAGTTCAATAGGTGTTAGTCGTGAAGATAAAACAGGACGACAAATGTCGATGTTACGCAACTGGCAATTTTTTGATGCTCCCCATGCGGCTTTTTTTACTATGGATAAATATTTAGACATTATGGGCGCAGTCGACCTTGGTATTTATGCCCAAACATTAGCCTTACTACTTGAAGAACACGGAATATCATGTTGTATGCAAGGTGCCTTAGGACAATTTCCAGATCCGGTTAAAAAAGCACTACAGTTACCTGAGCAACGCGGTATTTTATTTGGCATGTCATTTGGTTACGCTGACGAAAGTGCTGCGGTAAATAACACACGTACCGAACGTGAATCGCTTAATAACGCTGTTTCTTTTTTTAATTAATTACCATGGAACTTCAAAGTAATTACGCGCTTATTGACAACGTTAACATTCATTACGTGTCAGCGGGTCCTACTAAAAATAAAGCTTTAGTAGGCTCTACTTTACTATTTTTACATGGTTTTCCTGAATATTGGCAAACGTGGCAAGCTCAACTCGATTACTTTTGTACTGATCATCATGTTATTGCGCCTGATTTACCGGGCTATAACTTGAGTGGTAAACCTGAAGATGTTTCGTTTTACGAAATACCTAATTTAATTGAATTTTTTGCCAAGTTTATCCGTGCTGTCAGTCCAAGTAAAAAAGTCTACTTAGTCGCTCATGATTGGGGCGGCGCAATAGCTTGGCCATTAGCCGCTTTCTACCCCCAATATATTGAAAAACTGATTATTTTAAATGCTGCGCATCCAAGTACTTTTACCCGTGAAATGATCAATAATCCAATTCAACGAGAAAAAAGTGCCTACATTCATCAATTGATCAGCGCGGGAGCTGAACATTTATTAGCTGATAATAATTATAAATTCTTACGTGAAAAGATATTAGTAGCGTCAACTCCAGCTATTTTTACCGACGAAGAAATTAACAATTACCAGCAAGCATGGCAACAACCTGATGCCATTAACGGTATGCTGCAATATTATCGTGCGATGCCACAACTTGCTGCTAATGCTAATTCGCACCATGAAAAAGAAAGTAAGGATAATCCCGCACAAGTCTCTGATCTAAGCAAAATGAGAATTCCAAAAATAAGAATCAATCTGCCAACACTTATTCTCTGGGGGGAAAATGATCAAGCTTTTGTCAATGAGAACCTTAGTGGTATTGAAGAATACGTACCCGATTGTCGTATTGAACGTTTTTGTGATGCTACGCACTGGCTTACGCATGAAAAATCAACCGAGATTAACAGCGCAATTGCCCACTTCATTAACGAGTAATATTGCCGTAAACATCCCCTTGTTGCTAGCTAAAACTTACCAAGGTGACAAGCATAGTAAATAGGTAAATAGGTAAATAGGACAAGCCAAAGTTAAGGAAATTAAAATGCAAGGTACTAAAATGCAGGATATTAACGTTCAAACATTTGAAGTTGAAAAAGCCAATTTACAAACAACACGCTTAACAACATCAACAATCACAATGCCACTGGGCGAAAATGAAGTTGTGCTTAAAGTCGATAAATTTGCTCTTACCGCCAATAACATCAGTTATGGAGTAGCGGGTGATAGCCTAGGATATTGGCGATTTTTTCCAGCTGAACCAGCAAGCGAAAAACAATGGGGTCGATTACCAGTGATGGGATTTGCTAACGTTGTTGCCTCGAATAATGAGCACATTAGCGTAGGCCAACGCGTTTGGGGCTTCATGCCAATGGCAAGCCACGTAAAAATTCTAGCAGGTAACGTTAATAAAAATGGTTTTTCAGATGTTAGCTCGTATAGAAAAGGACTTGCTCCTTTATATTCAGTATTTGAACTTGTAAGTGCTAACCCTTTTTATTCAGTAGAAAATGAAGATTTCGACATACTTGTTCGTGGTTTATTTACCACCTCTTGGCTGGTTGATGATTTTATCGATGACAATCAGTATTTTGGTGCTTCGCAATACTTAATTACCAGTGCATCAAGTAAAACCAGCATAGCCCTTGCCTTTGCGATTAAACAACGAGGAACAGTCCCGAGTATTGGTATTACTTCTGCAACTCATCGTGATTTTGTCGCCTCTTTAGGTTGCTATGATGAAGTCATTAGCTATGACGAAATTGCCACCTTAGACGCTAGACAATTATCAGTTGTGGTTGATATGGCTGGTAGCCAAAGTATTTTGTCAAAAATTCATTATCATTTTGGCGATCAATTACGTTATTCATGCCGTATAGGCGTAACCCATCATGATGATTTATTACCAGATGAACTAAGTAAAATATCAACCTTACCTGGCGTTACGCCAACCTTCTTTTTTGCCCCTACACAACTTAAAAAGCGGATAGATGACTGGGGTACTAATACAGTAATGCAAAAAATCGGCTTGTCATTACTCAATTATATTCAATTTTGCCAAAGCACCATCACGATAGAGCACACAACAGACAGTGAAAAAATCAACACTATTTATCAACGCGTGTTATCAGGAACGTCAGATGCTAATACGGGGCAAATAATCTCTTTATGAGTTAACTAACCCCACCATACATAAACTATTTAATAATTGGAGATATAAATATGGAAGGCACAGAGTTAATAACAATGGTCAATACGAAAGTCGTTCCTATTTGCATATTTCTTATTATGATGGGGATGGGATTATCGCTTGTTCCTGACGACTTTAAGCGCGTATTAAAATACCCAAAAGCAGTGTCCGTAGGTTTACTCAATCAGCTAATACTTTTACCTTTAATTGGTTTTGGATTAGCTAATATTATGCCATTAGAGCCTGAATATGCCGTTGGTGTAATGTTACTCGTGCTATGTCCGGGCGGAACCACCTCAAACATGTTTACCCATTTGGCGAAAGGCGATGTTGCCCTGTCAGTTACCATGACAGCGGTAGCAAGTTTGATCACCGTTTTTACTATTCCTGTTGTGTTAAACCTCTCTTTGCAGCATTTTATGAGGCAAGGCAATGAATTTCAATTACCTATGATGGCAACCATGATAAGTTTAATGAAGTTAACGATAGTACCTATTATTATTGGTATGTTGATTAAAGCGTTTGCCCCTAAATTTGCCGATAGCTCACAAATACATGTATCAAGATTTGGCGTGTTGTTCTTAACTTTATTAGTCATGTTTTTAACCTATATTCAGCAAGACATTATTGTGTCTGCCATTATTGCAACTGGCCCTGTGTCACTTATTCTTAATATTTCTACCATGGCATTAGGCTATTATTCGAGTCGTTGGTTTGGTTTGAATGCGGCACAAACCACTTCTATTACAATTGAAGTTGGCCTGCAAAACAGTACTTTATCAATGTTTATGGCACTCACTTTATTAGCGAATTATCAAATGTCATTTACGCCAGCAATATACACTTTAATTATGCTGTTTACTGCAGGAATGCTAGTGCGATTTTTTCGCTCGAAAGTTAACCTAGAGTTAGCACTAAAACAACAACGAAAAATAAAAAAACAACGTAAGATTATGGATGAACTTGCCTAATTTTACGTTCTTATTGTAACAGTAATTTATCAACCGTTTTTTAAGTTATACTGTTATTCTATTACTTCATGTACAGCTTCAACTCTAGTGTTGAAGCTGTACAAAAATTTAAGGCATTACCTTATTATGATAACGATTCACCATTTAAATAAGTCACGTTCAACTCGCGTTATTTGGTTACTAGAAGAACTGAATATGCCCTATAACATAGTTAATCACGAACGAGACTCGCAAACAGGTTTAGCGCCTGAAAGTTTGAAGAAAATTCACCCATTAGCTAAGGCTCCTATTATTGTTGATAACGATGTTACCTTATGTGAATCCGGCGCAATAATGGGCTATATTCTTAACCAAGCAAGCAATGATACTTTAAGACCTAAGATTGATAGCGCTCAATACTATCAATATCTAGAATGGCTTCATTTTGCTGAAGGGTCATTAAGTTTACCAATAATCAGTAGCTTATTAATGTCGATGGAAACCCGTGAGGGTAACAAACCGCTTGATGGTTATATTGCGAAAGAACTACAGCTAGACTTTTCATATATTGACGATACGTTAAGCCAACGCACTTATTTTGCTGACGGTGCTTTTAGCGCAGCAGATATTATGATGACAATTATGTTAGACATCGCTGATAACCTTGGCTTGTTAGAAAACAGAACACATATCAAAGCTTATCTTGTAAATATGAAGCAAAGACCTGCCTATCAAAAAGCAGCAAGTTTTGGTTAGATTATAATTATTTAGCACGAGGAAATACCGTGGAATTAATCGATTTAGATATTACTGAACAAATTGCAACAATTACCTTAAAAAATGGCAAGGTTAACGCTATTTCTCCTCAAGTGATTTTGGAAATAAATGATGCTTTAGATCAAGCAGAATCGGCAGGTGCTGTCGTTATTTTAACTGGCCAGCCGGGGATATTCTCAGGCGGTTTTGATTTAAAAACCATGAAAGAAAGTTCAGAGTCAGCGGTAGCATTAGTCACTGCAGGTTCAACATTATCACGTCGGATGTTGTCATTTCCATTCCCTATTATCGGTGTATGTACTGGTCATGCCATCGCGAAAGGTGCCTTTTTGTTATTGAGTTGCGATCACCGTGTTGGCAGTTCAGGCGAATTTAAAATAGGCTTAAATGAAGTTGCCATTGGTATGACGATGCATCAAGCGGGTATAGAAATCGCACGTAATCGCATTCCAATTAATTATTTAACACGTTCGGTCATTAACGCAGAATTGTTTTCTCCAGAAGCAGCCGTTCCCGCAGGTTTTTTAGATACGGTAGTAGAGCCAGAGCAGTTAATGGTAACGGCGAAGCGTATCGCTAAACAAATGCTAACGTTAAATATGAAAGCACATCATGGTACTAAATTAAAAGAAAGAAAAGATATGTTAGCGGCTTTAGATGCAGCTATCGTACTTGATTCAACCATTGTATTAAAGCTGTAGCACAAGCAACTGTACAAAAAAAGAGGACTGTTTAAGTCCTCTTTTTTATTTTAACAAGTAGAAATTATCTCATCGTTCGTGAGGTTGGTATTAAAAGCTTAGTTATTGGCTTTGATAAAATCAATAATCACTTGCGCTATTGTCTCACCTTGATCTTCTTGTAAGAAATGTCCGCCATTTTCAATGGTTGTATGTGCCTGCCCTTTAGTACCAGGAATAAGTTTTTGTAATATTATATCTGCACCGCACGTGATAGGATCGTTATCACTAAATGCCGTTAAAAATGGCTTATTCCACTGAGTTAACACCTGCCAAGCAGCAATATTACTTTTTGATGCGGGATCATCAAGGCTCGTTGGCACCAATAATGGAAACTGACGAGCACCTTCTTTATAACTTTCTTCCGGGTAAGGAGCATTGTAGCCAGCCAGGATTTCCGGCGTTAAATCTGAATTTGTACCGCCATTAATAACACTGGCAGCAGGAAATACTGGCATTTCTTGCGAGTTTTTTTGCCACTTCATGAAAGCTTCGCCCGGAGAATGTTCTCCTGTGGGTAGCATAGTATTTGCTGCAACAACTCGGGCGAAGCGATCACTTTGCTCTGCGACTAAACGTAAACCGATTAACCCACCCCAATCTTGACAAAATAACGTAATGCTTGTTAATTCCAACTGATTAAGCACGCTGTGCATCCAGTCAACATGACGTTGATAGGTATAATCAGTGCGTTTTGTTGGTTTATCAGAGCGACCGAAACCAACCAAGTCAGGTGCAATAACGCGATAACCTGCCCTAACCAGTGGTGGTATCATTTTACGGTATAAATAGCTCCATGATGGCTCACCGTGTAATAACAATATTGGCTGAGCATCTTTAGGGCCTTCATCAACATAATGAACTCTAAGCTGCCCACCTTCAGTATCATCAACTGATAAATAATTGGGTGAAAATTTATAACCTTCTAACGTTGAAAAGCAACTATCGTCAGTTCTTAAAAAGTCCATATGTGTCCTTATTTTTTATAATTATTGGTGTTATGTGATTAAACTAAGTTCAGTTAAGCTAAGTTCAATTAGGCTAAGTTAAGTTAAAGTCAGTTAAAATAAGTCAAAATGAGTTTACTTAAATTTTAACAATCAACTTACCTTTGTTTTTGCCAGTAAAAAATAAGTTCAACCCTGTCATTGCTGACGGTAAACCATCAAGAACATGCGCACGATGTTTGATTTTTCCCGCCATGACATACGGTGTAAGTTTTTCTAATAACGCTGGAATCTCACCGAAATGATCTGGCATGGTAAAACCTTGAACCGTTAAACGCTTTTTAATGATAGGTATCCAGTTTGGACCTAAATCTGGTGTTTGCTTTGGATAATCCGCAATCAAGCCACAAACAGCAATTCGGCCATGGGCGTTCATGCGATCAAATACGTGATGTTGTATTGGCCCACCAGTATTCTCAAAGTAAACATCAACACCACGTGGCGTTAGTTTGGCTAACTCTTCAGCCAAGTTTGCTGATTTGTAGTTAACCGCGCCATCAAAACCTAATTCGTTAATAATCCAATCGGCTTTCTCATCACTACCAACGACACCTATAACCGTTAAACCGTCCGCTTTAGCTAGCTGCCCAACAATAGAGCCAACTGAGCCTGCGGCACCAGACACGACTAGGGTTTCACCTTTTTTTGGCTTACCAATACTATATAAGCCTTGGGTAGCTGTTAAACCAGGTAAAGCAAAAACAGATAATATAGCTTCGTCTGGGAGTGGCGCAGACACTTTATTTAATCCTGTGCCGTCACTTAAATGGTATTCTTTCCAACCCATCATACCCATAACACGATCGCCTACGTGAAAATCAGGGTGATTACTTTCTACTATTTCACCAATACCAGAGCTGCGCATAACATCACCTAATGCCACGGGCGGAATATAGCTTTCGGTATCAGGGCTCATCCAACCAAACATTGCTGGGTCTAACGACATATGATTTTGTTTTACTAAAAATTGTCCGTCACCAACCGTTGGCATATCAAGTTGCACAACGTCAAATAATTCTGGGCCTATTGGTCCGCCAGTTGGACGAGCGATTAAATTAATTGCGGTATAAGTAGTCATGATGTTTCTCTTTTTTGGTGCTGCCCTGATGTGCGGCGTTGAGGTACAGCAATGTGATACAGCGTTATCTAATGAATCAACACATCAGATAACGCTGTTGTTACTTTCTATTAAGCCTATATTGGCAAATAGTCATGTTAATAAACTTAATGAAAGTGCTATTACTTGTGACTTATTCTCGTAATTCTTTTCTTAAGACTTTTCCGACATTTGTTTTCGGTAAGTCATCCATAAATTCAATAAATTTAGGACGTTTATAGTTAGTCAGCATTTCATGACACAAATCGAAAATATCTTTTTCTGATAAGTTAGGATCCTTCTTAACAATAAATACTTTTACGGCTTCACCGGTAACCTCGTTTTTAACACCAATGGCAGCTGCTTCTAGGATCCCTTCATGCATAACAAGCACTTCTTCAATTTCATTTGGGAAAACATTAAACCCAGAAACAATGATCATGTCTTTTTTGCGGTCAACAATATTGAAAAAACCGTTTTCATCAACGGTGGCAATATCACCCGTTGCTAGCCAACCGTCTTGCAATACTTCATCAGTTGCATCTTGACGGTTATAATAACCTTTCATTACTTGTGGTCCTTTCACCCACATTTCACCGGGCTCACCTAACGCAACTTCTTTACCGTCATCACCAATTAAACGTATATCGGTTGACGGTGCTGGTACACCAATAGAGCCATTGTAGCTTTCTTGATTATAAGGGCTCATCGTCACTAATGGGGCACATTCCGTTAGGCCGTACCCTTCTAATAAACGTGTTCCTGTTACTTTTTCCCAGAATTCGGCCACTGGACGCTGTACCGCCATACCACCAGCAAAACCTAGTTTTAAATGACTAAAGTCAAGTTGCTCAAAGCCTGGCGTATGCAATAAACCATTAAATAACGTGTTAACCCCTGTAATAGCAGTGAAAGGATATTTAGCTAATTCTTTAACAAAGCCATCTAAATCTCTTGGGTTGGTAATTAATAGATTTGCGCCCCCAAAAGGCATAAAAGACAAGCAATTAGAGGTTAATGCAAAGATATGATACAAAGGTAAAGCCGTGACCATTATTTCTTTACCTATTTCGTAAACATTTTTAGTCGATGCATTAGATTGTTCAATATTTGCAATTAAATTACGGTGAGTTAACATTGCGCCTTTTGAAGGTCCTGTTGTACCACCGGTATATTGTAGAAAAGCTAAATCTTCACCATTAACAGGCACTGAGGTAAAGTTAAGCTTCGCACCTTTTGCCATGGCTTGATTAAACCTAACTGCATTTGGTAAGTTATATGCTGGTACTTGTTTTTTAACGTATTTTAAGACGAAATTAACAATTGCCCCTTTCACTTTACTTAATCGGTCACCAACACCAGTAATTATGACTTTCTCAACATCAGTGTTATCAATAACGCTTTCCAATACATTGGCAAAATTTTCAAGGATTAGGATAGATTTGGCACCAGAATCCTTTAATTGATGTTGTAATTCACGCGGTGTATACAGTGGATTCACGTTTACGACCGTTAACCCAGCAATCAGAGCACCAAAGAGTGCAATAGGGTATTGCAAAATATTAGGGATCATAATGGCGAACTTATCACCTTTCACTAATCCTAAATCGCATTGTAAATAGGCAGCGAAGTCGGTAGCTTGCTGCTCAAGCTCTTGATAAGTAATGCTAGTATCCATATTAATGAATGCTACATTATCCTTATATAATTTAGTGTATTTAAAAAACAACTCCGCTAAAGAGCTATATTTATCTGGGTTTATCTCAAATTCAACATTTGCCGGATAACTCTTCTCAAGCCAAATCTTTTCCATTATTTTCTCTCCCCAATCACTAATTTTAGTGCCATTGTTATTATTGTTCATAGCACTCTTATTTATGAAAACTTATTTACTAATACATGATTACTGATATTTATTTACTAACCCTACGATTATAGTACTTCGAACAAGCCTGCTGCCCCTTGACCACCACCAATACACATACTAATGACAACATACTTTACACCGCGTCGTTTGCCTTCAATTAATGCGTGCATAACCATACGTGTACCACTCATGCCATAAGGGTGCCCTATTGAAATCGCACCACCATTTACATTTAAGCGATCTTCTGGAATGCCCAATTTTTCTGCACAATATAAAACTTGCACAGCAAAAGCTTCATTAATTTCCCACAAACCGATGTCATCCATCGTTAAATTATTACGTGCTAATAATTTAGGTATCGCATAAATAGGGCCTATGCCCATTTCATCGGGTTCACAACCAGCAACAGCCATACCTCGATAGGCACCTAAAGGTTTTAAACCACGTTGCTCGGCTAATCCGCGTTCCATCACCACAACCGCAGCTGCGCCGTCAGAAAGCTGAGACGCATTTCCGCCGGTAATGGTGCCGTTTTCTTTTACTGTTTTTAATGTTGATAAACCTTCGAGGTTAGTCGACGGACGGTTACCTTCATCTTTAGTTAGCGTAACTTCTTCTTTGCTGATATCACCTGTTGCTTTATCCATCACTAACTTGGTTGCAGTTACAGGGACAATTTCATCGTCAAATTTGTTTTCAGCTTGAGCTGCTGCTGTACGTTGCTGAGATTTAAGGGCATAAGCGTCTTGTGCTGATCTTGAAATATTGTAACGTTCAGCGACAACTTCTGCGGTATCTAGCATTGGCATATATATCGCTGGACGATAAGCTTTTACACTTGGGTCAACCGCACGGTGCATATTCATTTTATCATTTTGTACTAAACTAATAGAGTCACACCCACCAGCAACAACAACCTGAGCACCATCACAAACAATATGATTTGCTGCCGTTGCTATCGACATTAAACCTGATGAACATTGACGATCAATCGTCATACCAGCAACTGATACTGGTAACTCGGCAGCCATAGCAACTTGACGACCAAAGTTCATGCCTTGATTACCTTGCGTTAATGCTGCACCAAAAATACAGTCTTCAATTTCATTAGCATCAATGCCCGCACGCTCTACTGCTGCTTTTACCGCAACCGCTGCCAATGTTGGTGCTGATAAATCATTAAATGCGCCGCGATATGCTTTACCTATTGGCGTACGTGCTACTGATACTATTACTGCTTCTCTCATGATGACTCCCCATTACTTCTATGACTTAGTTCAATGTCTTACTTCAATGAATTAGTTACTATTAATTACTACCTACGCTTTTAAATGTTTAATGAACAAAGTGCTGTATGACTATTTTTGTTGTGACTTCATAAACGCCATCGCTTTTAACACAAACTTTTCACCTTGTTTATCACCTGATATTAACGCTGCTTGCCCTGTTTGGTCGGTTAATTCAGACCAGTGCTCAAGTACAGTTTCAGGGCTTTGTTTATGCTCTGGAATAAAACATCCTTCGGTTTCAAACATACCAGCACTTGAGTAGCCACCTGCCCCTGCACATAAAATAAAGCGATTTGGCGCTTCTTCGTCACACAGGGTTAACATACCCGCTGTTACTGCTTCAGGAGCAAAGGCTTGCACAATTTCAGGAGGCATTAAGTCTTCTGTCATTCTTGTGCCAGCAGTTGGCGCTAAGGCATTCACACGAATATTGTTCTTTGCACCTTCTAGCACTAACGTATTCATAAATCCTAGTACCGCCATTTTTGCTGCGCCGTAATTTGATTGCCCAAAATTACCGTACATACCACTTGATGAGGTCGTCATCACAATACGACCATAATTTTGTGCACGCATAATTTCCCAAACGGCTTTAGTACAATTAACCGATCCCATCACGTGAACATCCATTACCAGTTTAAAGTCATCTAACGTCATTTTTGAAAAAGACTTATCACGTAAAATGCCTGCATTGTTGATAAGAATATCAACACGCCCCCATTTTTTCATGGTCTGATTAACCATATCTTGCACTTCATCGAAGTTGGCAACATTAGCACCATGGCTAATTGCTTCGCCGCCATACGCTTCAATTAAACGCACTACTTCTTGAGAAGCTTCTGACGAGGCACCGCTACCGTCGCGAGCACCACCTAAATCATTAACAACAACTTTTGCACCCCGTGCTGCAAGTGCTAATGCGTGTGAGCGACCTAAACCGTTACCTGCGCCAGTAACAATGGCGACCTTACCTTCAAAACTGATTGACATAATATTTCCTTAAGAATTCTTTTTATAATAACGACAATTATTTAACCATTTGTACAGAAACCCATTCAGCAACAAGTGCTGGAGTGTCACAACCTTCTATTTCAACAGTTACTTCTGTACATAAACGATATTGCCCAGGCTTTTTCTCTTCAATTACCAAGGTCTTAGCATGTGCTCTTACGCGACTATTAACTTTAACGGGTTGTAAAAATCTGACTTTATCGAAACCTGCATTTAAGCCCATATAGAAGCCGTCGATAATGACACTGAAATCTTCAGCAAAATGCGACAATAGAGATAAAGATAAAAAGCCATGAGCGATGGTTGAACCAAAAGGTGTTGCTTTCGCTTTTTCTTCATCAACATGGATAAATTGATGATCGAGCGTACAATCTGCAAATTGATTAATTTGCTCTTGGCTTATTACGTGCCAAGGTGTTGGCGCTGATTGAAAGCCAATGTATTCGGCTATTTGATCTTTTTTTATAATTGTTGGCATAGTAAATCCTTATTTAGCTAAACATTTTTTATGTTATTTATTATTAAAATTTATTTTTAGCTATAGTGTTAAACATAGTTAAAAACTATAGCTATACGCTTAAAACCAAGCTACTTTCATATCGTATGTTGTACTGTCACTAGTACGTAAAATATTTGACCACAACGCTATTTCTGGCAATTCGAAACGATAGAAATACTGTAACGCTTGTAGTTTGCCATTATAAAAATCTTCATCTGCTTGGTGCGGCTGCTTGCGCAACGCTTCACTAGCAACGACACCTTGCTTTAACCATAACCAAGCAATGATAACGTGACCAAATAGTTCTAAATATTTCACTGAATTCGCCAATGCAAGGTCGATATTTGTCGTTTGCATTGCAGTTAATACCACATCCGTAGTTTGCTTTAATGTTTCAAGTGCATCACTAAGCTGTGCTGAAAATGCAGTTAAATTGCTATATTGCTTGGCTTGTTCAATAGTTTTATAAATTTCACTCAACGTTGCTGAGTAGCCCGCCATTTTATTCATCGGTACTTTACGGGTTAATAAATCTAGCGATTGAATACCGGTTGTACCTTCATGAATAGGATTTAAACGATTGTCACGATAAAACAACTCAACAGGATGTTCGTTAATATAACCATGCCCTCCAAGTACTTGAATCGCCAGATCATTCGCTTTAGTGCCATATTCAGACGGCCAAGTTTTGATAATAGGAGTTAGAAAGTTCAATAGTACATGCGCATGTGCTCGTGCTTCTTCTGTCGGTGCTGTTTTTTCGTCATCACTCAGTTGAGAGCCGTAAAGTACTAATGACAACGCGCCTTCGGCATAAGCTTTTTGTGCAAGTAACATACGACGAACATCAGCATGTTCGATAATATTCACCATAGGTGAAAGTGGATCTTTACAAGAAGGTAAACGACCTTGAGGACGGTTTTTTGCGTAGTCGACTGAATATTGATAACCAGCAACGGCAAGTGTAGCGCCACTTGTGCCAACCATAATACGAGCTTCGTTCATCATATGAAACATGTACTTAAGCCCTTGGTTCTCTTCGCCAACTAAGTAGCCAATAGAGCCCTTTTTTTCTCCAAAACTTAACGCGGTAGAGGTTTGTGCCCTGCCCCCCATTTTGTGAAATAAGCCTGCAAGGGCAACTTCATTATCAGCACCTAACGTACCATCGTCATTTACTAAAAATTTAGGTACCACAAACAAAGAGATACCTTTAACGCCCTTTGGCGCACCTTGAATTCGAGCCAAAACTAAATGAACAATATTTTCACTTAAATTATGATCGCCACCAGAAATATAAATTTTATTACCACTAATACGGTAAGTGCCATCGTCGGATTTCACGGCTTTCGTGATTAGGTCGCCTAGCCCTGAGCCACTGCCGGGTTCTGTCATCGCCATGGTGCCCATAAAACGTCCAGAACGCATCGGTTTAACCCACTTTTCAATTAACGCTTCACTGCCGTGAGCTTCAAGTAAGTTAGCATTGGCATTGGTCAACATGTTATAGCCTAAACCAACACCACCTGCAGCCGTTAAATAGGTGCTCGCCACACTGGCAACTATCGGTGGTAACTGCATACCATTTAATTCGTAATCAGCCGTTGCAGAGGAGATACCTGAGTCAATAATCGCTTCAATAGCTGGCTTAAGTTCAGGAATAAGTGTGACTTTTTTGCCATCAAATGTTGGTTGATGAGTATCAAGTTTTTGCCGAATAGGTAAGAAGTATTTTTCTGCTATCGCCTTCGCAGTATTAATGACTTCATTAAAAGTCTGACGGTCATGGTCTTGATATCTATTGCGTTTGATCAGCGCTTCACTGTCAAAAAGCTCATAGAGCATAAATTCAAGATCTCGTTCATTCATTAATGTGGCTGTCATACTATTCTCTTCTTATCTTTTTACTTATCGATATTATTAGCCATAAAAAATAATGATTTATGGCTAATATACTGCGCTATAAATGCGTGTTGCTTTACCGCTTACTGTGCAGATACACCACCATCTATTGCGATGCATTGTCCTGTCATATAGCTATTTGCTGGTGATAACATCATCAGCATCATGGCAACAATCTCTTTAGGCTCACCTAATCGGTGCATAGGTGCACCTCTGCTCATGCGTTTTTGCTGCTCATCATCAGCAAAGTTTGTCACCATTGGCGTCAAGGTAAAAAACGGACAAATAGCATTAATACGAATATTGTTACGACCATATTCAACGGCACCGGTTTTGGTTAAACCAATAACCGCATGCTTAGCCATTGCATAAGCACTGCCTCTTGCTGCGCCACCTAAACCGGCCATAGAGCTAACATTTAAAATAGCGCCTTCGCCTTGTTTAAGCATTTGTTGTATTTGATGACGCATACCAAATTGAACGCCTTTAACGTTAACCGCAAATTGAGAGTCCATAATGGCTTCATCTATGTCATGTAATGGCATAAATTCGTGGGCAATACCGGCATTATTAACGCCAATATCAACTTGACCAAAGTGCTCAATTGCCGCATCTACCATTGCTTTACAATCATTATTTTTTGCAACGTTACACGCCATGGCAATAACGTCTGCACCAGTCGCTTTAATGCCGTCAGCAACTTTCATTACACCTGCTTCGTTGATATCACTAATCACTAGTTTTGCACCGCGCTTCGCTAATTCTTCAGCAAGCAGCTGACCAAAGCCTTGAGCTGCACCAGTTATAACGGCAACTTTTCCTGTAAAATCTAATAGTGGATCCATGGTAAATTCCTTACGTTACAAATATCGTTTAATAATTTATTGTTTAGATAACAATTTCTTTTGTTCTTAGTTGTTATGCATTACTTTATTTTTTGCTAATTATTTTATTTTCTTTATCCGTAATTCTTCATCAAACAGCATTAATCACATTTTATTCATCACTAATAATACTCAAGGCCATTTGTGCCAATGGTTCAACAAAAGCGCCCACTTTATTCGCTTGTTCATTTGTGGCATTGCCTTGAGAAGCTCGTTTAGCAACGCCTTGTGCAATAGCCGCTAATTTAAAGAAGCTAAAAGCAAGGTAAAATGTCCAATTTTCAATACGTTCAATTCCCATACGCTGACAGTAAGCCGCAACATATTCTTCTTCTGTAGGAATACCTAAACTTGCTCTGTTTACGCCTTGTAATCCATCAATAGTTCCCATGCCTTGTGGCATACGCAACTGCATACATTGATAAGCTAAATCAGAAAATGGATGTCCGAGTGTCGATAATTCCCAATCGAGCACCGCTATCACTTCTGCTTTGTCTTTTCTAAACATGATATTGTCTAAACGAAAATCACCATGAACTAAACAAACTCGACCATCATCAGGCGGTAGGTGTGTTTCAAGCCATGATATTAAGTTATCCATCGCATCAATTTGTTGCAACTCAGTAGCACGATATTGTGATGTCCATCGCGAAAATTGACGCTCGAAGTAATTTCCTGCTTTGCCATAGTCACGTAAATTAACTGCATCAAGATCAACACTATGTAATGCAACTAAAGCCTTATTCATAGTGTCGTATAGTTGACTTCGATAAGCGTTAGTTGATACCTCACGTAATGAAGCACTCCAATAAACAGTACCATCACAATATTCCATTAAATAAAACATCGAGCCGATAATGCTGATATCGATACACAGGTGATAAACCTTAGCTACAGGCACATCGGTATCTTTTAGGGCATTAAGTACCCGAAACTCTCGATCTACTGCGTGTGCAGATTTCAATAAATTTCCTTGCGGTTGGCTTCGTAGTACATAAAGCCCCGACTTAGCATTCACTTTAAAGGTTGGATTTGACTGACCACCAGGAAACTTCTCTAAACTGATAGGACCAACAAACCCCTCAACATTAGACTCTAAATAGCGAGTCAATTTTTCTATATCAAAAGAAACGGTTGCTGACATTTTTTATCTCTTCCATTTATTTAACGTACTAATGATTAACTCTTCACTAACAAAAATTACCGCTAGTTTTTAGCCGAATTAAGTACTATGTTGATTTTTTTACTAAGTCGCGTCCAAGTTGCATCATGTGTACTTGATCAGGGCCATCAGCTAAACGTAACGTTCTTTGGCCGGCAAACGCATGAGCTAAAAAGGTATCTTGGCTAACGCCTACAGCACCATGACATTGAATAGCCCGGTCGAGTACATCTAGTGACATACTCGGAGCAACAATTTTTATCATGGCGATAATATCTTTGGCCGCTTTATTGCCTTCTAGATCCATCTTTTGAGCCGCTTTTAACGTCATCAGTCTGGCTTGTTCAATTTGACAAGCCGAAATAGCAATATCTTCTCGAATAGATTGTTGTTTGATCATTGGACGACCAAATACAATGCGATCGTTAACACGCTGACACATTAAATCTAGCGCGCGTTGTGCGACACCAATTGATCGCATGCAATGATGAATGCGACCTGGGCCTAATCGCCCTTGTGCAATTTCAAAACCTTTACCTTCACCCATAATGATGTTTTCAACAGGTACGCGAACATTGTCAAAGGTGATTTCTGCATGTCCTTCTGGTGCATCGTTATAACCGAACACTTTCATTGGACGTACCATAGTGACCCCTGGCGTTTTCATTGGTACAAGTACTTGAGATTGTTGAATGTAGCGGTCAGTGTTATCTGGGTCAGTTTTACCCATCACAATCATAATTTCACACTGTTTTCGACAAGCGCCACTGATGTAAAATTTTCGACCATTGATAACGTATTCATCACCATCGCGCACTATGCTTAATTCAACATTAGTTGCATCACTAGAGGCAACTTCTGGCTCCGTCATCGCGAAAGCCGAACGAATCTTTCCTTCAAGCAACGGCTCTAACCACTGTTTTTTTTGTGCTTCATTACCATATTTAGCTAATACTTCCATATTGCCCGTGTCTGGCGCAGCACAATTAAATACTTCAGGCGCCCAAAATACTTTGCCCATAATTTCAGCAAGAGGGGCATATTCTAAATTAGTAAGTCCTGCACTGTATTTGCCATAACTAACGGGTAAAAATAAATTCCATAATCCCTGTGCTTTCGCTTTCGCTTTCAGCTCTTCCATTAAAGCAGGTGTTGTCCATTGATTTTGTGCTACTTGCTCATGCATTTCTGCTTCAGCAGGATAAACGTACTCGTCCATAAATGCGCTAACACGTGCCATTAATTCTTTAACTTTGTCGCTGTATTCAAAATCCATGGGAAATCCTTATTATTTTTACTATAAAGTTATGTAAGTGATTAACTAATACCTAATTAAGCGACTAACTTAATTTCATTAACGCCTCTTTATTAAACGGCGCTATTTCATCTTCTTTATTATGTTCAATTTTATTTACCCATTCAGGGTCAACCAATAAGGCACGGCCAATAGCGACTAAATCAAATTCATCATTATTTAAACGCGTTAATAATCCTTCGATTCCCGTTGGGTTAGACGTACCAGCAAGATCAACACTACCTTCACCGGTAAAGTCGCTGTCTAAACCAACACTACCAACAGTAATTACAGGTTTATTGATTAATTTTTTTGTCCAACCGGCAAGGTTAAGATCAGAGCCTTCGAATTCAGGTAACCAAAAGCGTCGAGTACTTGCATGGAAAATATCAACGCCTGCATCACTTAATAAGGTTAAAAAGGTTGCTAATTCTTCAGGCGTTTGACAAAGTTTGGTGTTGTAATCTTGTTGCTTCCATTGTGAAAATCGAAAGATAATTGGAAAATCTTTACCTACTTTTTCACGAATAGCCTTGACTATTTCAACGCCAAAACGGGTTCTGTTTTCTAATGATCCACCATATTCATCATCACGTTGGTTAGTGCCCTCCCAAAAGAATTGGTCAACCAAGTAACCGTGTGCACCATGTACTTCGATAGCATCGAAACCAATAGCTTTCGCGTCTGCAGCAGCTTGGGCAAATGAAGCGACGACATCATCGATATCTGCTTTACTCATAGCAACACCGTTTGGTGCGCCCGGTTTATATAAACCTGATGGGCTATAGCCCGGAACTTCTTTATCTGGACCAATACCTTCTTTACGTACCGAGCCTACATGCCAAAGTTGTGGCGCTATTTTTCCGCCTGCAGCATGAACTTCGTCAACGACGTGTTTCCAACCCGCTAAAGCCTCATCACCAAAAATTGCTGGTACACGTTCATAGCCGTTTGCGGCTTTATGAGAAATAAATGTCCCTTCGGTAATAATTAAACCAACATTGCCCTCTGCTCTGCGGCGATAGTATTTTGCTACGTCATCTGTTGGAATATAGTTAGGTGAAAACGTACGTGTCATGGGTGCCATCACGGTGCGGTTTTTTAAGTTTAAGCTACCTGCTGAGAATGACTCAAATAGTTTTGCTGCGTTATTGTTGCTCATTTTATTTCCTAACATTCATTTGCTAATTATCTATCGTTAACATGCTTGCTAACTTGATATTGTTTAAATTTACACCGTACACTAGTAAAGAAAACTTACGGCTTATTTATCTACTCAATCGAATACTTTGTTTTATCTGTCGCGATTTATCCGATCAAGTAGCCGCCATCAACATTTATTGCCGTGCCAGTTGTGTAACTAGAAGCATTAGAAACTAAATACAGTACCGTACCAGCCATTTCTTCTGGCTGGGCAACACGTTTCATTGGTACGTGATGCATTAGTTGTTCTAATATTTTTGGATTATTGACTAAGGTTGAAGCGAATTTAGTATCCGTACCACCAGGTAATAAGGCATTAACACGAATATTGAATTGTGCACATTCCTTAGCAAACGTTTTTGTCATAGAAATAACCGCGGCCTTGGTAATAGAATATATACCTTGATAATCACCAGGAATTATTCCATTGATTGAGGCAACATTAACAATGGCTCCACCACCATTTTCTTTCATTAATTTAGCGCCAATAGTAGACATAAAGAAGTAGCCACGGATATTAACGTCAACCGTTTTTTGAAAAGCTAACAGGTCTGTATCTAATACATGACCAAAATACGGATTTGCTGCCGCATTATTCACTAAAATGTCTAGTTTTCCATGCTCAGTTGATATTTGTTCAAATATACTTTCTATTTGTTCCATTTCACCAATATGACAAGCAATTGCTTGTGCACTTCCACCGGCGGCAATAATTTGGTCAACGACCGCCTGGCACCCCTCTATTTTACGGCTCGATACAATGACATGAGCGCCATTTTCTGCGAGTAACTTTGCTATATGCTCGCCAATACCTCGGCTTGCACCGGTAACTAAAGCCACTTTTCCTGTTAAATCGAACAAATTAGTACTCATATCTAAATTCCTCTTTAAAATTTTTGTTAACGACCTTTATCTAAAGGTTTCCCAGTCATGACCTGCTTGAGTTAAGTGACCATAATTATTCAAATAATCAATGCTTAGGCTACCTTTGGTAAAGAGTAGCTTTGTAACACTGGTATTTCGCAATTGTTGATTGATTGATAACGTATTCTGATCAGATAGGCCTAAAATATGTTGAATCAACACTGAGATGGTACCCCCAGAAGTAAAAATACAAATGTTATTTGATGGAGTTGTGTTACTGAACTCTTTTTTAGCATCGAGTTCTTGGTTAATTACGTCTTGTAATGCAGTGATACAGCGCTTTTTAAACTGCGACCAACTTTCCATATAATCTCCATCATATTTACCGCTAACCCAACGATTAAGCGCCAAAGAAAATTCTTTTTGAAACACTTTATTTGCTTCTGGTTTTTGACTAATTAGTGCAGCCATTTTGGCGTAATTTTTCCATTGACTATCATAACGCGATAACAAATCAACATGATTAAATTCATCAAAACCAGAGTGCAACACTGTAGATGGTTTATCGCCCTGATAACCTTTTAAAAAGTTTTCAAGTGTTTGTTCATGACGTAACAATGCACCTGAAAATAACTTTCCTGGTTTATTCTGTGTCTTAAGCGTTTGCCAATATTGACCAAGTAATTCAGATTGCTGACAACCTTTATCAGACAGTTGATCATAATCAGCTTTGCCGAATGAAGCCTGCCCATGGCGAATAAGATAGATAGCAGACATAAGTTACGCTGCTATTATCAAGGTTGGGTGTTGCACTGGGATAATGCTTATTATTTTTATCATCTTATTTATTACCACCAATATAGTTAAACAGTTAATTGATATAATTAAAAACAGCTTTAACACTCTGGATTAATGTGAATAACTCATGCTATGCCTAATCGAATGATTAAACAAATGAATAGTTCTTATAACTTACTATTCTCCATACGAATTAATAGTAGTAAATAAAATGATCAATACTTAGTAATAAGAAAATAACAAAAAACCTATTTAAACATCTGATTTATAATTATTTTATTAAAAATTTACTGGGTATAGAACCCTAGAATAAGAAACAGCCTTGTAATAAAAATTACAAGGCTGTTTAATTGACACTCACTATCAATTCAACTCGACCATAAAATCGACTTGAGTTTGATATGCTTCTTAAATGTGCTTACGTTTTTGTTTAATCCTTCTGTTTAAAATTCATAAGAAATAGAAGCACCATACATACGAGGCTGGCTTGGGTAAGCATTATAACTACCTGCCTGTATTGGTGGTGGGAAGGCAGAATGTAGGTATTCATCATTATTTAGATTACGTACCCAAAGTTGAACATTAAGTCCATTGTCAAAGTTTAATCCTGCTGTCGCATTTAAGGTGCCAACTTCGCGTGTTAGCGACTCCGGCACATTTTCAGCGAGGTACACTTCACTCTCATAAATATAATCAGTTCTTACATAACCATATGCACCATTTTCTAATTCATAGCTGTAAGTAATGCCGGCCGTTATGCTGCGTTCATGAATACCCGCTGGTTTTTCACCTGATAAATCAACAGGACCATCTAACCCTGTTGCTCCAACAAATGAGTCATAGACAGGATCAAGAAAAGTACCTGCTAACGTAAATGACCAGTTTTCAGTTGGGTTGTAAACTGAATCAAATTCCAGTCCTTGCGTACTTTGTTTACCGGCATTTGCCAATACGTAACCAGTACCAATAAAGATAGATGACTGAAACCCTTCAATCGTTTGGTCAAATAAAGTTACGTTAAATGCCCCTTTTTTAAATCTCGCTTTCACGCCAAGCTCATAAACTTTTGCTTCCTCAGGTGAAGCAAAGCGACCACCGTAGGTTTGATTAGCAAGCGCAACACCTGCACTTTCCATTGCTGCTTGATCTGCAATAAAAGGGTTACTATTTCGTCCTAGATTCCATGATGATGCTTTAAAGCCAGTCGCTGCCGCTGCAAAAACATTAAAGTTATCGTTTACCTCGTAGGCTAAGCGCATTGACCAAGTTGTTTTACTATCCTCAGATTTACTCTGTTCAACGTCGTTAGGTAAACTCGGCATGGGTGGTAACAATTGAATGCTATTTAAAATAGGAATGGCTGGTGCAAGTGTTGGAATAAGCGATAATGGTACACCAAATGCTGTTAATTCAGTGTCTATATCAAGGCCAGACAATACATCTTTATTGATCTGTTCCGCTGTTATCGTTTTTTCATCTTTCGTGTAACTAACACCGAAAATAGCCGTAAAATCTTCCGTTATATGATAATCAAAATTAGCGAATAATGAATAAGCGTCATTATCTTGGGTAAATTCAGAGTTTACAAAAGATTCATTAGAAAAAAACGCCCCCTGTTCAAGCCCGTAAACTTGTTCAACACCCGCTAATAAACCATCTGCACCACCAGCGGTCATCAACGCATCAAAAAAGCTACGAATATCATCCCCGTAATATAGCGTATCGCCTGTAATTACTTCTTCTTGGAAAATATACGCACCTATCATCCATTCCAAAGTTTGCTTTCCTGTTGAAGTCAAACGAAATTCTTGAGTAAGAGTATCAATTTTGGTGTGACCTCCTTCTCGTAAAATATCTAACGAGGTATAGTCTACATCGTTTAAAAAATCGGAATCATTACTACGCAGCGCACTAATTGAGGTAAAAGAAAAGCCATCAAAATCAATATCAAGTTGAACTGAAACACCACCATCTTGCACTGTATTGTCAGGGTCAATATTAAGTGATGATTGATAAGAGAATGGATCGTTATCTTCTAACACAACACCACCTAATGCACGTACCGCTGCAGTTGTCGGACCATTAATAACATCGGCGGCAGTACAACAGGCTTCATCTATCTCACTATAATCAGCAATAACACGTAAGGTTACATCTGTAGTAGGCTCATATAATGCCTGACCACGAATATTCCAGCGATCGCGATTATTAATTTTATTTAGTCCAACAACACTATCGGTGTAACCATCACGTTTATTGAAACCACCTGATAAACTGAAAGCCAACTCTTCCGTAACACCATTAGTAATATAGCCTTTAACAAGTTTTTGATTAAAATTACCAGCACCAAATTCTATGCTTCCTTCAAGCGAGTGAGCAGGCTCCATCGTTCGAACATTAATAACACCAGCAGATGCATTCTTTCCAAATAACGTACTTTGAGGACCACTTAACACTTCTATTTGTTGTAATCGTGGTAAATCACCAATTTGAGCGGCAGCTCTCGAACGATAAACACCGTCAATAAAAATACCTACCGATGGTTCAATACCGGTATTATTTGTACCATTACCAAAACCTCGTATAGCAAAATTAGTATTTATAGACCGCTGTAAAGGGGTGACACGTAAGGTTGGCACCAGCGTTTGTAAATCATTCATATCTAAAACTTTTGCTTGATCAACAGCGAGGCCACTTACAACGGTTATGGCTACAGGAGATTCTTGTAGCCCTTTAAGTCGCTTAGATGCAGTGACCATTATCCTTTCTACATCTTTATCATCGTCTTCAACAGCTTGATTAACTTCCTGAGCACTTACTGCGCCTAGGTTGATTGCACTTAATATTGCTGAAACAAGTAATGTACGTTTAAAATATTTTGTTGTTCTTGTTGTTGGTATATCTCTCATCTTGAATCCCCAATTTTGCTATAAATACTAAAAAACACGTATTCACTAATATGATCCCATTCAAATACTTTGTTTGAACATGAATTATTGTATAAAGTACATTTCAGTAATTACTGACTAAGCCGTACTTATTATTGTCACCACCTGTTGTCACTATCAGTCCAACATTAATGATTCCTCAAGCACAATTTTTGTACTATTAATCATGCTAGGTCTAGCTATTAGATTTAACAAATGAATAGTTCTAATAACTAACTATGCATATTGAGAATAGTGATAGATATACCTCAAAATAAAGAAGATATTATGATGGAAAACTCCATGTTTTTAGCTGGATAAAGCGAGGTTTTTCGATAAGAGTTGAGCTGTTTTTTATAGTGATAATATCCAAGACTTAAAGTTATATGGTTAATTTATTATCAACGACCATCGGACAAAATACAGAAAATCATTAAATATAAAGAGCCTGTAACCTTATTAAGCAAAACAAGATAACTAGGTGATACAAGTAAGTGAAATTAATTTAAATATAAAAGAGGTATCTGTGGAAAATCAACAAAAAGAGCTATTAGCATGTCGCTGTCCATGGCTAGATACATCAAAGCCTGATTATGTTGCTTATCATGACGAAGAATGGGGTGTTCCCGTTTATGATGATCAGAAATTGTTTGAGTTTTTATGCCTTGAATCTGCACAAGCGGGTTTGAGTTGGTACACTATATTAAAACGTAGAAATGGCTATCGTGATGCATTTGCAAACTTTGATGTGAATATTGTTGCACAATATGATCAGGATAAAGTTGAGCAGTTATTGCTAAACCCTGACATTATTCGTCATCGAGGTAAAATTAACGCCGCGATCAATAATGCACAATTATTTATTAAAATTCAGCAAGAGTTTGGTAGCTTCAGTAACTATATGTGGGGCTTTGTCGATAACAAAACCATAGTTAAAGAATATAAAACATTGAGCGATTACCCAGCCACAAGTCCAGAGTCAGATGCTTGGAGTAAAGATTTGAAAAAGCGTGGTTTTAAATTTGTTGGTTCAACGATTTGTTATGCTCATATGCAAGCATGTGGCATGGTTAATGATCACAGTTTGTCATGTTACAAACGGAAACAAATTATTGATAAATATCAGCAGTGCTAAACTAGCTATTTAAAAACCCCCATGTCATAATATGTCAGAAGGTCGTTAGTCAATGTTAAGAAAAATACTTGAACTTTACGTAAACGCCCTTATCTTAGTTATAACATGTAAAAGATTTAAAGTTATTATAATTAAACCTTAAAGGAAGTTTTATGCAAACTAATATGAATTTTCAAACCGCGAGTAAAAGCTCAGCGATTGAAATTAACAAAGTATTAAAAAATACTTATATGCTTTTATCTATGACACTAGCATTTAGTGCCGTAACTGCTGGCGTTTCAATGGCAATCAACCTGTCTCACATGGCAGCACTTGTGATGATGTTAGTTGCTTTTGGTTTAATGTTTGTTGTTAATAAAAAGGCTGATTCTGCTAGTGGTATTTACTGGATTTTTGCTTTTACTGGTTTAATGGGTGCATCATTAGGACCAATGCTTAATGGTTATGCAGCTATGCCTGGTGGTCCAGCAATGATTATGCAAGCACTTGGTGGTACAGCATTAATATTTTTCGCTTTATCTGGATACGCTTTAACAAGTAAAAAAGACTTCTCATTTATGGGTGGTTTTTTGATGACAGGCTTAATTGTTGTATTTGTTGCTATGATAGCTAACATATTTTTCCAAATTCCAGCGTTATCATTAGCGATTAGTGCCGGTGTTATCATGATTATGTCTGGTTTAATTTTGTTTGATACTAGCCGTATTATTAACGGTGGCGAACGAAACTATATTAGAGCAACTGTTTCATTGTATTTAAACATTTATAATATTTTTGTTCACTTGCTTCACCTTTTAGGTGTTTTCGGTGGCGATGACTAATAGAAGCTGTATAACAGCTTAAGCTAATTAGCTTTTAGTCTCAAAAAAAAACGTTATAATATCAAGCCTCGCTATTGCGGGGCTTTTTTATGTCTAAAGTATGATTTTTTCATTAGCATAATATATGACGTTTATTAATAGACAAATAGAGATTTTAATCGTGAAGAAACTTGCCGTTCTTGTCACCACCTCCCCTTATAGTAATCTAAGTGTTACAGCACTTGACTATATTGAAACTGCGCTAAAAAGTAATATTGAGCTTGTGGGGGTTTTCTTTTATCAGGACGGAGTTATGCATGCGAGTAAAAATATCCAAATAGCCAGTGATGAATTTCAAGCAATACAACATTGGCAACGATTACACCACACCTATAACCTCCCCTTACATCTTTGTATTACGGCAGCAGAAAAACGCGGCATAAGTGATGAACACAATGACTCTATTCACGCAATTTTTACTGTTTCAGGTTTAGGAGAGTTAGTTGAACTTACGACAAAGGCTGATAGGATGGTGCAACTGTAATGAGTGATCACGCATTAAAAACACTCGCAATACTGAATAGTAAAGCCCCTTATAGTGATAGCGCTGGTAAGGATTCAGTAGATATTGCCTTAGTTTTTGGCTCTTTTGAACAACCTGTATCACTGTTCTTTCAGGGGGATGGTGTTTGGCAGCTAGTACAAGGGCAAGATGGCTCGGCTATTGCCGTGAAAGATTATCTTAAGACCTTTTCAGCTTTTGAATTTTACGATATTGAAGATATTTACGTATGCCAAAACTCGTTAGAACAGCGGAATTTACCTGCTAGTTTTCATATTGAAGCAGTACAGGTATTAAATCAACGAGACTTTGCAGAGCGATTAACATCACACCATACTATTTTCAGGTTTTAGTGTTAATTTATTAATAATTATACTAATTTACGAATAAACGCTAAGGAATTACGTTGATGACTACACTACATATTGTTCGTCAAAGTGCTTTTAATACCAATGATTATGCTCAATGCTTACAAGTACTTGGTGATAACGATGTCATCGTTTTTATTGATGATGGCTGCTATAACTTACATCATCATTTAACAAACAACTTAATCGATAACTTAAATAACAATTTATCTAAGAGCAATGTAAGCGCAATTAACATAAAATTAAAGGTGATTGCGCAGCATGCTAATGCTCGGGCAATTAAGATCAATGAAGCAGTTTTTAGTAAAATTGAGATGACAGATTTAGTTTCACTGACTTTTGAAAATGACAGAGTGATAACATGGCAATAGACTTTAAAGGCATACAAATTGATACTGACAAACAAGGTTACCTATTAGATTACACTCAATGGCAATCCGATTTAGCACAAATAATCGCAGATCAAGATGGTTTTACACTGACAACTGAACACTGGGAAATAATCAATTTTGTTCGTCAGTTTTACTTAACCTATAACACATCTCCAGCAATAAGAGCCCTAACAAAAGCAATGAAAGCTGAGTTTGGTGAGGATAAAGCCAATAGCCGTTATCTTTTTCGTTTATTTCCTGACGGACCCGCTAAACAAGCCACTAAATATGCGGGTTTACCTAAACCTAAACGCTGTTTATAGCTTTATAGAGCCACCAAGATAAACCGACTACGCTAAACGAGCGTATTGTGTTTCATTACATAACGATTAACTAAAAGTTAAGCATAAAAAAGCGCCTACAATTTAATGAAGGCGTTTCAATGTGTTACTTTCAGTTAATGTTATTACTAGTTCACTGGTAAGGTTGGAATTGTAATACCTGCCATTTCTAACATAACACGTACTACCTGACAGCTATAACCAAACTCGTTATCATACCATACGTATAAAACAGCACGATCACCATCAACAATAGTTGCTTGTGAGTCTACAACACCCGCATAGCGTGAGCCCACTAAGTCTGTTGAAACAATTTCGTTTGAAGCAGTATAATCAATTTGATTTTGTAGATCAGACTCTAAAGACATCTCACGTAAATAGTTGTTTAAACTATCTTTATCAGTCTCTTTTTTCAGGTTTAAGTTCATAATAGCCATAGATACATTTGGCGTAGGAACACGAATAGCATTACCCGTTAACAAACCTGCCAGTTCAGGTAGCGCTTTTGCAACCGCTTTTGCTGCACCTGTAGTGCTGATAACCATGTTAAGTGGTGCACTGCGACCTCGACGAGGCGCTTTATGATAATTATCAATTAAGTTTTGATCATTTGTATAAGAATGAATGGTTTCAACGTGGCCATTACGAATACCAAATTCATCATTCAATGCTTTAAGAACAGGAGTAATCGCATTCGTTGTACAACTTGCAGCTGAAACAATTTTATCTTCCGGTAAAATCATACTTTGATTAACACCATAAACGATATTTTTGATATCACCTTTAGCAGGGGCTGTTAATAAAACTTTAGCAACACCTTTAGATTGTAAATGTTGGCTTAAACCCTCTTCATCAGTCCAGATACCAGTATTATCAACAACAAGAGCATTGTTAATGTCATGCTCAATGTAGTTTACTTCTGAAGGTGAATTTGCATAAATAACTTTAATAAAAGCGCCATTGGCTTTGATGACATTATTTTCTTTATCAATAGTAATGCTACCATTGAATGCGCCATGCACAGAGTCTCTACGTAGTAAACTTGCACGTTTTTCTAGGTCGTCTCCGCCTTTACTTGGACGTAATACAATAGCACGAAGATTTAATTTAGCATTAGGACCTGTTTGCTCAATTAACAAACGAGCAAGTAGTCTGCCAATACGTCCAAAACCATATAAAACAACATCTTGCCCTTGATCTACATTATTTGTTGTATTGACTGTTTCTAATTCTTTTTCTAAATATTGCTCAATAGACAAGCCATTAGACTGCTCTTTAAATAAGTAACGATATGCCAATTTACCTACATCAATACGTGCAGGAGCCAATGACATTTTGCTTAACGCTTCAACAAATGGAAAACTTTCACGTAAACGTAGTTTGCTTTCTTCATGTAAAGCAACGGATTTATGCGCTTTAATGATATCAATAGGAGAAGCATTTAATAACGGTCTACCATAAACAGATATTTCAATTCCTTTATTTCTAAATAATTGACCAATGATTGGTTGCATATTTTCTGCGAAAGTTTGGCGTTCTTGCCAGCTGATCTGATATTCTTCCTCAAGATGAGACGTCATTAGTTAAGCCTTATATTTCAAGTGATTGAGCGAGAGTTTAATAAAATAATCTTAGACTAATTAAAAAAAATATAAAACTAGACTAAGGTGGATAATTAATTTTGGCATATTGTAATGCAAGACGTAATATTTCTCTATAGGTTACATAATAATTTAATGAGAAAAACTACAATTATTACAACGCTATTAATTCGTTATTACCTAGCCTGATTTTAAGGTAATAGATCAATATTATTGATATACAATTAAAATTTATAGGTCACCCCTTAGAATAGACAATCTTTATCAACGCGTTATTTTATTCATTTATCTTCGTTATTCTATAAATAATATTATACGTTGTTTTCTTTGATAGGCATTGTAGTAAACGATTTCCTTTAGGCGATGGAAACCGTTAAATTATTTGCTATAAGGAATGGTAATTTAAGGTTGTGACACAAAGTGATTGTATAAATGACTCACCAAGATGTGAGTCATTTTGTTCGCAGCCATTAACAGTAAAATGGTAGAGATAATTATATGCTTAGAGATAGTAATGCTTAATTGTTTTTAAAAGTTAAACTGAGCGAATTCACACAATATCTTTTGCCGGTTGGCATAGGTCCGTCGTCAAATACATGACCAAGGTGTGACTGACAATCCTTACATTGTATTTCTGTACGGCTCATATTATGAGTTTCATCTTCAAAGTAGGCAACATTGCCTGCGATAGAAGAAGAAAAGCTAGGCCAACCACAACCAGCATTGAATTTACTGTCACTATTAAATAAAGGTTTATCGCAACAAGCACACAAATAAGTACCTGATAGCCAATGATCATTATAAATACCCGAAAAGGGCTGCTCTGTTGCAGCTAAACGGCAAACTTTGTAAGCGTCTTCACTTAGTTTATCTTTATAATGATCGTCCATCAATATTTCTCCTAAAGGCTATAAACCTTATTAATATGTATTTTGGTACCTAAAACTAGTCTACAACAACCGTTTTACGCTCTGCAGTAGACCATTCAACATGATATTTTTTGCCATCCGCTTTATCAAGACGCTCAAAAGTATGCGCACCAAAAAAATCTCGTTGCCCTTGCAATAAATTTGCTGGCAACATTTCACTACGTATAGAGTCATAATATGATAATGCAGATGAAAGGGCACCATTAGGTATACCAAACATAGTGGCACCACAGATAGCTTTACGCCAATTAAGCTGACGTGTGTTCAACTGCTCAGCAAAAAAACTGTCTAATAGTAAGTTATCTAGGTTTTCATCTCTTGCATAGGCTTGAACAATAGATTGTAAAAATGTCGCTCGAATAATACACCCAGCACGCCAAATTTTTGCAATATTAGCAAAATCAAGCGTCCAACCATGTTCTTTCGCAGCTAATTTCATTAGCTGAAAACCTTGTGCGTACGCACACATTTTAGCGCAGTAAATAGCATCATGCAGTTGTTCGATATAATCATGTTGTTCTTGGCTTGATAAGCTTGTCTCTGCTGGTCCACTTAATATTGTGGATGCCTTAACACGTAAATCTTTAAATGATGAAATTGAACGAGCATAAACGGCTTGAGCAATAGTAGGTGCTGGACAACCTACCTCTAAACTACTCATCGCGGTCCACAGACCCGTACCTTTTTGTCCCGCTTTATCAAGGATAAGATCAATAAGTGTTGTGCCTGTATCAACTGATTTATGGCGAAGCACTTCCACACTAATTTCCATTAAATAACTATCAAGTAAACCACCATTCCAGTTTTCAAAAATATCAGCTATTTCATCAGAAGATAAACCCAAACCGGATTTTAGAATATGATAGGCTTCACAAATAATTTGCATGTCCGCATATTCAATACCATTATGCACCATTTTAACATAATGCCCTGCACCAGCAGGCCCAATATAAGTGGCACAAGGTTCACCTTCAGTAACAACTTGGCCTGGTTTTGTTCGTTCAATAGGCTTGCCTGTATTTGCATCAACTTTAGCTGAAATGGCTTCCCAAATAGGTTTAACCCGAGTCCAAGCATAAGGTGAACCACTTGGCATTAATGAAGGTCCAAAACGTGCTCCAACTTCTCCTCCTGAAACAGCTGAAGAAAATAATAAAAAATTATTTTTATATTTTTGTTCACGAGCAACGGTATCAACCCAAAGGCTATTGCCTGTATCAATAACAATATCGTCTGGCTGAACTCCAGCACCAATTAAACTCTCACAAACTTGATCAACAGGCGAGCCAGCAGGAACACTCAACACAATAAGGTGAGGTGCCTTTAACTGAGCTAATAATTCAGTGTAGGATGAGCATCCATAAACACGAGGTAAACCCGTTGTGTTTTCCTCTTTATCTTGCTCAATAACGCTTTGAACTTTTTCTGCTGATAAATCAAAAGCTGCTATATTGTAGCCATTATCGGCAAGATTCAGTACAAGGTTTTTACCCATAACGCCTAAGCCAATAAAACCGATGTCACACAAAATTTTATCCTGTGTCATAAAATTATTTTCCTAAAGATTAATGCTCTACACTAATGTGTTGACTTGATATTGATAAATTTTACTATATGAAGCTTATACTGATGTAACGATTTTGATCTTTATTTCCCAAAGATAAAATATAAAAGGTACATCGGAATAACATTATTCTAACATGCAGCTATTGCTAAATCATGAAAATAGCGAATAAAGCTACATATTCTGAAATATTCTACAATAAATATCTATTTATTAGCAAAAACATGTAAATAATTAACTTAAAATGACATTTTACGTCATATATGCAAACTTTAACTTGAATTTTTCCTAAAATGATGTAATTTTACTACATATTGAGTTTCTGGGAGAGTTCTATGACAATTAAAATAGGTATAAATGGTTTTGGCCGTATTGGTCGTTTCGTATTTCGTGCTGCTGCAGCAAGAGATGATATTGAAGTAGTTGGTATTAATGATTTAATTGATATTGATTACATGGCATACATGTTGAAATATGATTCAACGCATGGTCGTTTTAATGGTACTGTTGATGTTGTTGACGGACAACTTATCGTTAACGATAAAGTAGTACGTGTTACGGCAGAGCGTAATCCTGCTGATTTAAAATGGAATGAAATCGATGTTGATGTTGTAGTTGAATCAACAGGTTTGTTCTTAACAGACGAAACAGCACGTAAACATATTGAAGCTGGCGCTAAAAAAGTTGTGCTTTCGGCACCTTCTAAAGATGATACGCCGATGTTTGTTTGTGGTGTTAATTTAGCTGAATATGCAGGACAAGATGTGGTATCTAATGCTTCTTGTACCACTAACTGCTTGGCGCCAATTGCAAAAGTATTAAATGATAACTGGGGCATTAAAGATGGCCTAATGACAACAGTTCATGCGACTACAGCAACTCAAAAAACTGTAGATAGCCCTTCTGCTAAAGATTGGCGTGGTGGTCGTGGTGCTGGCCAAAACATCATTCCATCTTCAACAGGTGCAGCAAAAGCTGTAGGTAAAGTTATTCCAGCATTGAATGGTAAGTTAACTGGTATGGCATTCCGTGTACCTACTCCTGATGTTTCTGTAGTTGATTTAACAGTTAACCTTGAAAAACCAGCTACTTATGCTGAAATTTGTGAAGCAATGAAATCGGCTTCTCAAGGTGAATTAAAAGGTATTTTAGATTACACAGAAGATGCTGTTGTTTCTAATGACTTTGTTGGTGAAGTATGTACTTCAGTATTTGATGCTAAAGCAGGTATTGCTTTAACTGATACTTTTGTGAAAGTTGTATCTTGGTACGATAATGAAATTGGTTACTCAAACAAGGTATTAGATCTTGTTGCTTTCATCAGTCAATACGAAAAATAACTTTTATTTATCATAAGAAAAATATCAAACCAGGTAATTTAATTACCTGGTTTTTTTTGCTTAAAATATTAAATAACGACTTTTATTTCAAATAGAAGAATCTCTATCAACTAGCATTAACCCATACTGCTATAGCGAATATCAATGCGAACAAAGAGTTTAACCATAAGATAAATCTTATAACTAAACTCTTTCAATAAAGGAGAATTTACTATCTTAATTTTCAGGAGTAAACCTGAAAATAAGTTAAAAATTAAATTGAGGCGTTAATTTGTTGTAAAACTAATTGTGGATCAGCCGCTTTAGTAATAGGACGTCCGATCACCAAATAATCGACACCAACATCAATAGCTTGTTTTGGGGTCATAATACGTTGTTGATCGTCTTGTGCTGAGCCTTCAGGTCTTATTCCTGGCGTGATCAATTTAAACTCTTTACCTAAATCATGCTTTAATTGTTCTGCTTCCCATGCTGAACAAACGACGCCATCAAGGCCACTTTGTTTAGTTAATTTTGCTAAAAAGTTAACTTGCTCTGCTGGTGTTTTATTAATACCTAAACCTGTTAAGTCATCTTGTGCCATACTAGTTAATACCGTAACTGCAATTAACAGTGGTGCATCGTTGCCATAGTTATCTAATGCTTGTTTTGCTTTAGTCATCATTTGACTACCACCACTAGCATGTACATTAACCATCCAAACACCTAAGTCAGCCGCAGCCGTTACCGCTTTTGCCACGGTATTAGGAATGTCGTGAAACTTTAAATCAAGAAAGACATCAAAGCCCTTCCCTGTTAACGTTTTAACAAAATCTGGACCAAAGTAGGTAAACATTTCTTTGCCTACCTTAAGTTTGCACTCTGTCGGAGAAATTCTGTCTACAAACGACAAAGCATCATTTTTTTTATCAAAGTCTAAAGCGACAACAACTTTTGGGTCAAACATGGGAGTTCCTATTTTCAATTCTTTCACGCGACAATGTCGCTCTTACAGTATAATTTATGTTAATAGCTATAGATTCCGACTTAAGACACAACCGAAGGACGTGTTATTTAAAACTTATAATAACAATGTTAAATTAGTCGACTTTATTTACTTAACTGCTTAACTAAATTACGATCATTTTATTAATAATGACTTCTTTCAAAGTTCTATAGTTCAAGAGCAAAGAGAAAGCACGGAGTTGACGACAGTCAATGAGTACTTCCGATGCAGTTATTGAGCTTTAGAACAAAGAAAGATTAAATTATTCACCTTCAAGGCCTCGAACTGGCTTAAGCTGTTCCCATTCGTGACATGATGGACAAGACCAATAATGGGTCGAACTATTAAAACCACAACTACGACAACTATACCTGTGTTTAAGTTTTAAATATTCACTGATTAGATCTTTTATTAAATCTAAACTAGCCTTGTTCTCTATTTGGTCACTTTGGCTCATTTCCATTTTAACTAGGTGTTTAAAGCCTCGAATAGTGGGTCTGCGTTTAAGTGCTGATAATAAAAACTCTTTAGCTTTTTTATTGCCATGTTTTTTTTCAACATGACTTAAATAAGAAATAAGCGCACTGGAACTTGCCGTTTCATCATAAACTTTTTTAATAAAACTAAAAAATTCATCACTAGCATCAAGGTCAAGATAACATTGATGCATTTGATCGATAACGTCAGGAAAGAAATCTTTATCCTGTGTATAGATATCTTGATAACATTTTCCCGCTAACTCGCACTGCTTATGATTTTCATAAATCTTAGCCATCAACCAATTAGCACGGCAAGAATTAGGATCCAACTTGAGTGCTTGTTCAAGTAATTCAATTACCTCAATAAATTTATCTTGCTCAAAAGCAGTTGTTGCTTGTTCACAATAAAAATTAGCTAACGTATGTAATAAACGTTTATCATTAAATTTAATGGCTAATTTTTTATGACTAATACCACGTTGCCAATCTTTAGTAGATTGAAATATTTGCAGCAAATAAGTTAATGATTTCAGTCCATAATCAGGAGATTTTAATAATTTATTAAACATTTTTTCTGCACGATCATATAGACCTGCACTTAAAAAATCTTTACCTAACTCGTAGACTGCTTGTTGTTTGTCTTTTGTAGGTAGGTTGCCATGACGAACTAAATGTTCATGTACTTTTAATGCTCTATCCAATTCACCTCTTTTACGAAAGAGATTAGCCATGGCAAAATGTGCTTCCACACTATCATCTTCAACTTTTAATGCATCAAGCAGTGAGTCTATTGCTTTATCTTTTTGATTAGAAAGTAAGTAGTTTAGTCCGGTGGAGTACTTGATAGACAAGTCTTGTTTAATGGTTTGATCTTTTTGCTTTATGCTATTTCTTCCCATAAACCAGCCATAGGCCATAGCTACTGGGAGTAGTAAGAAAAGGAGCTCTATCATTTGGTTACTTATTTCTATATTTCAGTTGAGCGGTTTTTGGCTAAAGACTTTTTACCCTTGCGGATCAATCGCCAAATAATGGTTGCTAACAAACCAAGAAAAAAACCAATCCCGGTAAATAAGCTAACAGCTGCTGCAATAGAAAGCTCAATTCTAGCGATCAAATAATTTAATGAAATTATTTGATCATTTTGGCTACCAAAAACAAAAGCAATGGCGAGTAAAATTAGAACTAATAAAAGAGTAAAATAAATTCGCACGTTGGACTGTCTCGCTTGAAGTTGTTGGTGAAATTACGTAAGCGTCTTTCGAATATAAAAAATAATTACCAAAAAAAAACGGCATACTAAAGTATACCGTTTATTATCCAATTTTTTTCTTGCTTTTGCAATGAGCTTACAATGATGCAGCGATTAAGCAGCTGAAAGATTAACTCTTTCTCGTAACTCTTTACCAGGTTTAAAGTGAGGTACGTATTTACCACTTAACTCAACTGATTCACCTGTTTTTGGGTTTCTACCAACTCTAGGAGCACGATAATGTAATGAAAAACTACCAAACCCTCTAATTTCAATGCGTTCTCCTTTAGATAAAGATTGCGCCATTAATTCTAAGATTTCTTTAATCGATTGTTCTACATCTCTAGCTGATAAATGGCTGAATTTATCACCTAGTTTTTCAATGAGTTCTGATTTGGTCATATGACCCTCCAGTATTCATCTAGCATCGTGCTAATGAGGTTAATATAAGAGGAGAATAATAACATTCTCCTCCCCTAGTCTTTTTATAGTGTAATACAATCTATAAAAAGTGCAAAAAATAAAATTAGTATCTTGTTACAAGATATTAGTTTTTAGCATTTTTAAACGCAGCAGCCATAGCACTTAAACCAGTTTCTTCAACTTGGTTTAGGTTTTCCATTGCATCACGTTCTTCTGCTTGATCTTTTGCTTTGATAGATAAGCTGATAGTACGGTTCTTACGATCCACACCCATAAACTTAGCTTCAACGTCATCACCAACTTTAATTACTGTAGATGCATCTTCGATACGCTCTACAGAAATGTCGCTAACACGTAAGTAACCTTCAACACTTTCAGCTAACTCAATTGTAGCGCCTTTAGCGTCAACTTCAGTTACTTTACCAGTAACGATAGTACCTTTCTTCTTATCAGTTAAGTACATGTTGAACGGGTCATCTTCAGCTTGTTTAACACCAAGAGAGATACGCTCACGCTCAGGGTCAACTTGAAGAACGATAGCAGTGATTTCATCGCCTTTCTTATAATCACGAACAGCTTCTTCACCGCCAGCCCATGAAATATCAGATAAGTGAACTAAACCATCTATGCCGCCATCAAGACCAATGAAGATACCGAAGTCAGTGATTGACTTAATCTTACCTGATACTTTATCACCTTTGTTGAAGTTTTTAGCAAACTCTTCCCAAGGGTTAGCGATACATTGTTTAAGACCTAAAGAAATACGACGACGTTCTTCGTCAATTTCTAATACTAGTACTTCAACAGTGTCACCTAAGTTAACAACTTTAGATGGGTGGATGTTTTTGTTAGTCCAATCCATTTCAGAAACGTGAACTAAACCTTCAACGCCTTCTTGGATTTCAACGAAACAACCGTAGTCAGTTAAGTTAGTTACACGACCAGAAAGTTTAGAACCTTCTGGATAACGGTTAGCAATTGCTACCCATGGATCTTCGCCTAACTGCTTCATACCTAGAGATACACGAGTGCGCTCACGGTCAAATTTCAATACTTTAACTTGAATTTCATCACCAACATTTACGATTTCACTTGGGTGCTTAACGCGTTTCCAAGCCATATCTGTGATGTGAAGTAGGCCGTCAATGCCGCCTAAGTCTACGAATGCACCGTAATCAGTAAGGTTTTTAACGATACCTTTAACTTCTTGGCCTTCCGCTAATGACTCTAGTAATTCATCACGTTCTGCACTACCTTCTGCTTCGATAACAGCACGACGTGAAACAACTACGTTATTACGCTTTTGATCAAGCTTAATAACTTTGAATTCTAAATCTTTACCTTCAAGGTGAGCTGTGTCACGTACTGGACGTACATCAACTAATGAACCCGGTAAGAAAGCGCGAATATTGCTAACTTCAACCGTGAAACCACCTTTAACTTTACCGTTGATAACACCGATAATAGTTTCTTTTTCTTCGTAAGCTTTTTCAAGTACTTGCCATGCTTCGTGACGTTTAGCATCGTCACGTGAAAGTATAGTTTCACCGAAACCATCATCTGTAGCTTTAAGCGATACATCTACTTCATCACCAACAACCGCTTCAACTTCGCCAGCAGCGTTTTTGAATTGGTCGATTGAGATTACACTCTCAGATTTAAGACCAGCGTCAACAATTACGTTGTCTTTGGTTACTTTAACGATTGTGCCACGGATAATTGAACCCGGGCGAGTTTCGATTTCTTTTAAACTTTCTTCAAAAAGTTCTGCAAAATTTTCCATCATAACTTGTCTATTAACTCAGTTATTAATCCAGTCAACATCATTGTTTCATGGGGTTATTAATTTAGCCTCGGTACATCCATGACGTAGGCTTTAGTTAAATTTATTTTTATTTAGTTTTTCAACATCAATAAAAAAAATAAGGGTTTATGTTAACTTTCCATTCGCAAATGAAAGGACTTTATTGACCACTTCTTGTATAGAAAGGCCAGTAGAATCAATAATTAACGCACCTTCTGCGGGAATAAGAGGAGCGACTTCTCGGTTGCTATCTCTTTCATCTCGTTGACGTATGTCATTCAAAAGGCGCCCGATTTTAACATCAAAGCCCTTCTCTTTCAACTGATTAAATCGGCGTTCTGCTCTTTCTTCTGCACTAGCCGTCAAAAAAACCTTCACTGGTGCTTTAGAGAAAACAACAGTTCCCATATCGCGACCATCAGCAACTAACCCAGGAGCAACACTAAATGCACGCTGTCTACGTAATAAAGCTTCACGAACACGCGGAAAAGCAGCAACTTTTGATGCTAAAGCACCAATCTCCTCTGTTCGAATGGTGTCAGTAACATCTTCACCTTCTAAAATAACTTTACTTTCGCCTTCACCCGTTATTTCAAATTGTACATCAAGGTGCGCTGCCATAGGAATCAAGTGTTCTTCATCATCAAGATTAACATGATGATGTTGGGTTGCTACAGCAAGTACACGATAGATAGCACCACTATCGAGTAGGTGCCAACCAAGCTGTTCAGCAACAATTCTGGCAACAGTTCCTTTGCCTGCACCACTTGGGCCATCAATAGTAATGACGGGAATGCTTTCCAGCATACATATTTCTCCTTATCTCAAAAATCGGCAGAATTATACTGGATTTATGTATTAAAATCGCCAAAAAAAATATTTTGTAACCTGTTTAACAAGAAACTTGTGCTAATTTGTCAAAGTAGTCAGGAAATGTTTTCGCCGTACATTTAGGGTCATTGATAGTGACAGGTGTATCACTTAATGCCACAAGCGAAAAACACATAGCGACACGATGATCATTATAAGTATCAATTTCAGCATGCTTTAATGAAGCTGGCGGAGTTATAGTAATAAAATCTTCACCCTCTATTACTTCTGCCCCTACCTTTCTAAGCTCTGTTGCCATAGCAGTTAATCTATCAGTTTCTTTTACTCGCCAATTATAAATATTACGAATGGTTGTTGTACCTTTCGCAAAAAGTGCCGCTGTTGCAATAGTCATTGCAGCGTCAGGGATATGATTCATATCCATATCAACTGCCGTCAATGGTTTACCTACAACACTGATTGATTCATCAGCCCAAGTAACTTCTGCACCCATTTTTTCAAGCACATCGGCAAAATGTTTATCACCTTGAACACTTAATGTTCCAACACCATGTACTGTAACTTTTCCACCTTTAATTGCACCGGCAGCTAAAAAGTATGACGCTGAAGAGGCATCCCCTTCAACCATGTACTTTTCAACAGCTTGGTATGATTGGTTACCTGTAACGATAAAGGATTGATAGTTATTATTTTGCACATCCACGCCAAATCGACTCATGATATTAAGTGTAATATCTATATATGGCTTAGAAACTAATTCACCTTCAATTTCGATATTGGTGTCTGTTGCTAATAAAGGGGCAACCATTAATATCGCTGTTAAAAACTGGCTTGAAATTGAACCATCAATACTAACAGTTTTACCTGTTAACGCTTTACCAGATATTTTTACTGGTGGGTAATCTTTATTTTCAAGGTACTCTATACCAGCACCAAGTTGTGCAAGTGCATCAACCAAATGACCAATAGGTCGCTCTTTCATTCGTGGTTCACCTGTTAAAACAAATTCCCCTTCACTGGCAGCTAATGCAGCACATAATGGACGCATTGCAGTACCTGCATTACCCAAATATAAGTCTAAAGGTTTATCTGTTTTAAAAAAGCCATTATTGCCAACAACAGTACATTCTGTACCACAATCACTTAACGTGTATTTAATACCAAGTGTTGTTAATGCGTTAAGCATATGCTCAATATCTTCACTAACAAGTAAGTTAGTAATTTTAGTCACGCCATTAGCCAATGCGGCAATTAGCAATGCACGATTAGATAAGCTTTTTGAGCCTGGTAAGAAAATCTCGCCGTTAATCTTGCCAATTGGCTGTAATGTTAACTGCTCCATACTACTTATTCCCCTTTTCAAATTCTTGCATAAAATCAACCAACGCTTGCACACCTTCAATTGGCATTGCATTGTATATACTTGCACGCATACCACCGACAATTCTATGACCTTGTAAAGCCATTAAGCCTTGTTGTTCAGCTTGTGCTAAAAACGTTTCATTTAAGCTTTCATCTTTAAGCCAAAATGGGATATTCATTTTACTACGATACTTGTGTTCAACAGTGTTTTGATAAAAATCACTGGCATCGATTGTTTGGTACAACAATTCAGCTTTAGCCTGATTGACTTTAGCTATGGCGCTCACTCCACCTAGTGCTTTAAGCCATTGAAAAACTAATCCTGCTAAATACCATGCATACGTTGGTGGCGTGTTATACATAGAATCATTATTGGCTGAAGTTTCGTAATTCATAATACAAGGTGTTGCTTTTTGTGCATTCCCAAGTAAATCTTCACGAACAATGACAATTGTTAACCCTGAAGGTCCAATGTTTTTCTGAGCTCCAGCATAAATCACACCAAATTTAGTGACATCTATTTCATGAGATAAGATAGTTGATGACATATCAGCAACAAGTGGAATGCCATTGGTATCAGGTACATCATTAATTTCAATGCCATCAACCGTTTCATTCGGACAGTAATGAACATAAGCAGCATCACTATTGAGTGGCCATTGTTCACTCGGCATTAAGCTTATTTCACCATCAGAATGCTCTTCTCGAATATTAATCACATTAATTTCACCGAAGTTTTGCGCTTCAATAGCTGCCGCTTTTGACCATGAACCATTCACGATATAATCAGCAGATTTACCTGGTGGCAATAAGTTTAGCGGTACCGCTGAGAATTGACCTCGTCCGCCACCATGGCAAAATAATACTTTATAATTGCTTGGGATAGCCATAAGTTCACGTAAATCTGCTTCAGCTTTTGCAGCCATAGCCATATATACACTACTACGATGACTTAGCTCCATTACTGAGCTACCTGTATTATTCCAATGAATAAACTCTTTTTGTGCTTTTGCCATTACCGGCTTAGGTAACATTGCTGGACCCGCACAAAAATTAAATATTTCTGACATTATCTTTTTCTCAAAATAGGTGACTTTAACTTATCAAGCCTTAAAATATACACTTGATATACCGTTCATCCTGAACATACACGTGCTTTGCCATCAGGATAATTGCTCCTTGCATAATCCTAATAAGTTACCTCCTTGTAACGACATGGCACCGCAAAATACTGCTCCTCTTGAACATACACGCTCTTTACCATCAGGATAATTGCTCCTGCATTATCCTAATAAGTCACATCCTTGTAACGACATGGCACCGCGAAATACCGTTCATCCTGAACATAAAAAAAGGCGGTTATTAGCCGCCTTTATTTCATATGTGACGCCTATTATTGGTCGTCGGGTGTACTTTCGTTATCTAATTGTTCATTACTTTCAGAAGTATCAGGGGATAATGTTTGCTCTGCTTCAATAGCATCTACATTCTCACCTTCTTCTCCTTCGGGTAATTCTGGCTCAATAACCTCATCAATACGTTGAAGTGCAACAACATGTTCACCTTCAACTGTACGAATTAAACGAACACCTTGGGTATTACGACCAATAACACTCACTTCATTAACACGCGTTCGTACTAATGTACCGTTATCAGTGATAACCATAATCTCGTCAAGATCTTCAACTTGAACAGCGCCAACAACTTTACCGTTACGTTCACTAACTTTAATAGAAACAACACCTTTCGTTGCTCTACTCTTCGCAGGATACTCATTTAGGTCAGTACGTTTACCAAAACCATTTTCAGTAATGGTTAAAATAGGACCGTCATTCTTAGGAACAATCAGTGATACTACCTTTTGATCGTCTTCAAGTTTAATACCACGAACACCAGTACCGGTTCTACCAATAGGTTTTAACGCCCAACGTTGTTCACCTGTTTCAGGATCAAGCTTAATTTCACCTGTTTCACTATCACGAACTTTTTCGTTGAAGCGTACAACTTTACCCGCATCGGAGAACAACATGATGTCATTATTACCATCTGTAATATCAACACCAATTAAGGTATCGTCATCACGTAGATTTAACGCAATAATACCGTTAGCTCTTTGATTTTTATAAGCAGTTAACGCTGTTTTCTTAACAGTACCAGACGCTGTCGCCATGATAATGTATTTATCTTCCTCATACTCACGTACAGGTAGAATTGCTGTAATACGTTCATCATTCTCTAATGGTAAAATATTAACAATTGGACGGCCACGGGCCGTTCTACTTGCTAGTGGTAACTGATAAACTTTCAACCAGTACAACTTACCGCGATCTGAGAAGCATAATATAGTATCATGAGTGTTAGCGACTAATAAGCGTTCAATAAAATCTTCTTCTTTCATCTTAGTTGCAGCTTTACCTTTGCCACCACGACGTTGAGCTTCATAATCACTTAACACTTGGTACTTAACATAACCTTCGTGAGAAAGTGTTACGACAACATCTTCCTCAGTTATTAAATCTTCTAGTGATAAATCATGAGACGCATTAGTAATTTCTGTTCGGCGTTCATCACCAAATTCATCTCTAATAACTTCTAGTTCTTCGCGAATAACTTCCATTAAACGCTCAGGACTTTCTAAAATAAGCATTAATTCAGCAATAAGATCTAATAACTCTTTGTACTCATTTAGAATCTTTTCATGTTCAAGACCACTTAACTTATACAATTGTAGTTCAACAATTGCTTTAGCTTGTACCGGTGTTAAGTAATACTTGTTATCACGAATACCAAATTGTGGTTCTAACCACTCAGGACGAGCTGCATGAGTACCTGCACGCTCCAACATCGCGCTAACATTACCTAGTTCCCAACCTTGAGCTACTAATTTCTCTTCCGCTTCTTTTCTAGACGGAGACGTTTTAACTAATTCAATGATAGGTTCGATATTAGCAAGCGCTATCGATAAACCTTCTAAGATATGTGCTCGATCACGGGCTTTTCTAAGTTCGAAGATAGTACGACGCGTAACAACTTCACGGCGATGAAGAACAAACTCTTCAAGCATTTCTTTTAGATTAAATATTTTCGGTTGGCCATTACCTAATGCCACCATATTAAAACCAAAAGATACTTGCATTTGCGTAAGTTTAAATAAGTTATTTAATACAACTTCACCTACGTCGCCACGTTTAATCTCGATAACCATACGCATGCCGTCTTTATCAGACTCATCACGTAATGCTGAAATACCCTCAAGACGTTTTTCTTTAACAAGCTCAGCCATCTTTTCAATCAGGCGTGCTTTGTTAACTTGGTAAGGTAATTCGTGAACAATGATTGTTTCCTTACCTGATGTTTCGTGAACTTCAATTTCTGCACGTGCACGAATCTTTATTTTACCACGACCTGTTCGGTATGCTTCTTCTATACCTGCTCTACCACTAATAATAGCGGCAGTAGGAAAATCAGGACCAGGGATATGCGTTAAAAGTTCTTCAAACGTAATGTCACTGTTATCGATTAACGCTAAACAACCGTTAATAACTTCTGTTAAATTATGCGGTGGAATATTAGTAGCCATACCAACAGCAATACCTGAACCACCATTAACAAGTAGGTTAGGAATACGGGTAGGCATTACTGCTGGAATAAACTCTGTACCATCATAGTTAGGTACAAAATCAACAGTTTCTTTATCTAAGTCGGCAAGAATCGAATGCGCAATTTTAGACATTCTAATTTCGGTATAACGCATTGCAGCTGCACTATCACCATCAACAGAGCCGAAATTACCTTGACCATCAACCAACATATAACGTAAAGAAAATGATTGCGCCATACGAACGATAGTATCGTAAACAGCAGTATCACCGTGCGGGTGATATTTACCTATAACGTCACCAACCACACGGGCTGATTTTTTATAAGGTTTGTTCCAATCATTCCCTAAAACTTCCATAGCGAATAATACGCGACGATGTACAGGTTTTAATCCATCGCGAACGTCAGGCAATGCACGCCCAACGATTACGCTCATGGCATAATCTAGGTAGGATGTTTTTAACTCATCCTCAATATTTACTGGAACTATTTCTTTGGCCAGATCTGACATATATAGACGTATCCCTTAACTTAAAATGTAACTATAAAATCACAATATTTTTATTATTATATTTTCATAAAAAATATATAAATCAACGCGGCATAATAGCACAATTTTGAGTGATGCCAAACAGCTTTATTTGCCCATTTACAAGGAGATGGAGTACTAATAAAAAAGTGATGATAAAAACAACAAATGCACAGTTAAATTGATCTACTCTATTACTTTAGCTGCTGTTTGCGCTTCGTTTGCGCTTTGCTTAGTTAAAAGTTTCGTTTAGAATTGAATAATTCAAAAATTAACTAGATATAACCATGACAGAAACTAATAAAATGCTGAATGTGAATGATGCTGAAATTGCTAAATTTGAGCAAATTGCAAATCAGTGGTGGGATTTAACAGGTGATTTTAAACCATTACATCAGGTTAACCCACTAAGAGTACAATTTATATGTCAGCATATTAGCGAACAACAAAGCGAACTCTTTTCTAAAAAGGTAATTGATGTTGGCTGTGGTGGTGGTATTTTATCAGAATCTTTAGCTAAATTAGGTGCTAATGTTACTGGTATTGATATGGGAACTGAACCACTTAACGTTGCTAAGTTACACGCACTCGAATCAGGTTTAACAATTAATTACGAAAAAATAACCGCTGAAGAAAAAGCACAACAAAACCACGAAAGTTTTGACATGGTAACTTGTATGGAAATGCTAGAGCATGTTCCCGACCCTGCTTCTATAATAAATGCTTGTGCAAACTTAGTAAAGCCTGGAGGTTTAGTCTTTTTCTCAACACTCAATAAAACAGTCAAATCTTATTTACTTGCTATTTTAGCCGCAGAGAAAATATTTAAGTTAGTACCTGATGGTACACATGAGCATGATAAGTTTATCAAGCCTTCGCAATTAATAAGTTGGGCTGAACAATGTGGGTTAAATTGTATTGATGCTAGCGGTATTCATTACAATCCAATTTCTGAGAATCATAAATTAACAAATAACTTAGATGTGAACTACATTTTGTGCTGTAAGAAAATATAATTTACGCATTTGTTTTTTTTTCAATCAAGTTGTTCAAACTACAAACAAAACAGCTAAGCAATTGATTTAAAGGATTATTTTTATTTCTCTCAAATTCCATATTTAATCGTTGTGAAAATATATTAAAATTAATTAAAATATTTTTAGCGAATTATTTATTTAAAAATAAAGATTGATTTTAGCAAATTACTAAAGCTTTTAATGGTAGTAGGTTAGTCATTACTAACCTAATGCAATCAATCGAAAAATCAAGTGAAATTAGCACTTTTTTATCACTTGCAATAATAACCAAACCTCATTATCTTGTGTCTATATTTACAAACAAACCCTAGATGTTGTGCATGCACTTTTTAACCAGTCTATTTATTAGGCTATTTGAAAAGCAGGTACAACACAGGACTCTTTAGTGATAAATAACGTTTTAAAACTAAAGAAAACAATAACAATTTACACCACAGGCCTTTCATGACTAATAAACTTTTTGTTACTAAGCGTAATGGCGAAAAAGAACCCATCGATTTAGAGAAAATTCACCGCGTTATTGCTTGGGCAGCTGAAGATCTTGATGACGTTTCTGTTTCTCAAGTTGAATTAAAATCTCATATTCAATTTTATGATGGTATTAAAACGGCTGATATTCATGAAACGATTATTAAAGCAGCCGCAGATTTAATATCAGAAGAGACACCTGATTATCAATATTTAGCTGCCAGACTAGCGGTTTTTCATTTACGTAAGAAAGCTTATGGCCAATTTGAGCCACCAAAACTATATGACCATATAGTGAAGCTGGTTGACTCAGGTAAATATGATCAACATTTATTAGTTGATTACGATGAAAGCGATTTCGAACATATGTCGCTATTTTTAGATCATAGTCGTGATTTAAACTTCAGCTATGCTGCAGTTAAGCAACTCGAAGGTAAATACTTAGTACAGAACCGTGTTAATGGTGAAATTTATGAAAGCGCACAGTTTTTATATATTTTAGTTGCTGCCTGTTTATTCGCTAAATATCCGAAAGAAACTAGGTTAAGTTATATTAAGGGGTTCTATAACGCTATATCAACCTTTAAGATATCGTTACCAACCCCAATAATGGCGGGTGTTAGAACACCAACTCGTCAATTTTCATCATGTGTATTAATAGAATGTGATGATTCTTTAGATTCGATTAACGCAACATCAAGCGCAATAGTAAAATATGTTTCTCAACGTGCTGGAATTGGCGTTAATGCAGGACGTATTCGTGCATTAGGTAGTACTATTCGTAATGGTGAAGCCTTTCATACCGGATGTATTCCGTTCTATAAACACTTCCAAACAGCTGTTAAAAGTTGTTCTCAAGGTGGTGTTCGTGGCGGTGCCGCTACCTTGTTCTATCCACTTTGGCATTTAGAAGTTGAAAGCTTACTGGTACTTAAAAACAATCGTGGTGTTGAAGAAAACCGTGTTAGACATTTAGATTACGGCGTTCAATTTAACAAAGTCATGTATCAACGTCTGATTAAAGGTGGCCATATTACCCTGTTTAGCCCTAGTGATGTTCCAGGACTTTATGATGCATTCTTTGAAGATCAAGACAAGTTTGAAGCGCTTTATGTACAATATGAAAACGATGATTCAATTCGTAAAAAACGCATTAAAGCAATAGAGTTATTTACGTTATTCGCACAAGAGCGTGCGAGTACTGGCCGTATATATTTACAAAACGTTGACCATTGTAATACTCATAGTCCGTTTGACCCAAGCAAAGCCCCTATTCGTCAAAGTAACTTGTGTTTAGAAATTGCCTTACCAACTAAGCCAATGACTGATATCAACGATGAAAATGGTGAAATAGCACTCTGTACCTTATCTGCTTTTAACTTAGGTGCAATTGAGTCTCTTGATGAACTAGAAGAGTTGGCCGATTTAGCCGTACGTGCGCTAGATAACTTATTAGATTATCAAGACTACCCTATTCCTGCGGCCCGTAGTGCGAGTTTAGCACGCCGTACGTTAGGCATAGGTGTAATCAATTATGCTTATTATTTAGCTAAAAATGGCTTATATTATTCAAACGGTAGTGCCAATAATTTAACCCATAAAACCTTTGAAGCCATCCAGTATTATTTACTGAAAGCGACTAACGGTTTAGCAAAAGAAAAAGGTGCTTGTCCTAAGTTTGATGAAACTCGTCTTGCTCAAGGTATTTTACCAATTGATACTTATAAAAAATCTATTGATGATATTACCGGTGAACCGTTACATTTAGATTGGGAATCATTGCGCGCAAGTATTCAAAAATATGGTGTACGTAATTCAACTGTATCGGCTTTGATGCCATCTGAAACTTCATCTCAAATATCAAATGCAACAAATGGCATTGAACCACCTCGTGGTTTGATCAGTGTTAAAGCCAGTAAAGATGGCATACTAAAACAAGTTGTACCTGAGTATCAGAAACTTAAAGACAATTACGAATTACTTTGGAATATCCCAAGCAATGAAGGTTATTTAGAGCTTGTTGGTATTATGCAAAAATTTGTTGACCAAACTATTTCTGCAAATACCAATTATGATCCGGCTAAGTTTGACGGTGGCAAAGTGCCAATTAAACAAATTTTAAAAGACATATTAACTGCTTATAAGCTTGGTGTTAAAACCATGTATTACCATAACACTCGTGATGGTGCGAATGATGATATGGAAGTAGAAGATGATAGCTGCGCTGGTGGTGCTTGCAAAATATAATACCTAAGTGATTACGTAATCAGGTATATAACAATCATCAAATAATATAACGAACACAATTCAACAAATGAAATCAAATGAATCGGGTAATTTTACTCGATTCATTATTGTCGTTTAAAACAATGGCAATATATTAAGGGATAAATAAATAATGACGTACACCACGTTTAATCAGACGCCTAATAATGCTTTACTTGAACCAATGTTCTTAGGTAATAGTGTTAATGTTTCTCGTTATGACCAGCAACGATATGTCGCTTTTGAAAAATTAATTGAAAAACAGCTTTCATTTTTTTGGCGACCAGAAGAAGTTGATGTTTCAAAAGATAGATCTGATTGGCAAGGTTTAACTGACTCTGAAAAACATATTTTCATTTCAAATTTAAAATATCAAACTTTACTTGATTCAATGGCTGCACGTTCAGTTAATGCAGTTTTATTACCTCTAGTATCATTACCCGAAGTTGAAACTTGGGTAGAAACCTGGGCATTTAGTGAAACCATTCACTCACGCTCTTACACGCATATTTTACGTAATTTATTTACCGATCCAGGTGAAGTTTTTGATGACATTATTGTCAACCCGGCAATTTTAAAACGTGCAAGTAGCATTTCAAAATATTTTGATGACGTTATTCTAACCACACAATTGTTACAATCACTTGGTGAAGGCGCGTACGACATTGAAGGGAAAACTATCGAGGTAAGTAAACGTAAGCTTAAAGAACGTTTATATTTAGCTATATGCTCTGTTAACGCCTTAGAAGCAATCAGATTTTACGTTAGCTTTGCTTGTTCATTTGCTTTTGCGGAACGTGAATTACTTGAAGGCAATGCAAAAATTATTAAATTAATTGCTCGCGATGAAGCACTTCATTTAACGGGAACTCAGCATATTTTAAACAATTGGATGACAGGTAAAGACGATCCTGAAATGCAAGAAATAAGCATTGAATTACGTGATGCTGGTTTACAAATATTCTTAGATGTTGTTGAACAAGAAAAAGAATGGGCACAATACTTATTTAAAGATGGTTCAATGATCGGATTGAATGCCGAAATATTGAATCAATACATCGAATATATTTCCAACCAACGCCTTTCTGCCATTGGTTTTGGTGCGCCATTCGATATAAAAAGCAACCCACTCCCTTGGATGAATGCTTATTTAGTTAGTGACAATGTACAAGTAGCTCCTCAAGAAACAGAGATATCAAGTTACTTAGTTGGCCAAGTAGATTCAACTATTGATGCTGATGATTTTGATGATTTTGATTTGTAAAACCGTTTAAATATCTTTCTATGCCTGCATCAAGTAAACCTTCGATAAAACCAGTGCCACAAATTAGTGTCAACGGTAAGGTCATAGCGTATAAGCAATCAAAGCAAAGCTTATTGGAATGTTTAGAGCAGGCAGGTGTCGAAGTTCATTATCACTGTCGAGATGGATTTTGCGGAGCTTGTCGAGTCACGCTAGCCTCAGGAGAGATAAGCTACCCTGAAGGGGAGCCGTTAGCCTTTATCGGCGAAAATGAGATCCTACCTTGCTGCTGTGTTCCCGTTACTGATATTAGTTTAAAAATTGATGAATAATAAAGACATTTTAACTATTTTTTGAGATGTCTTTGTCACCACCCTTTAATTATTTTACATATAGAAATATTAAATACACTTAAAAAATCAAATACTAAGCTCAATAGTTGCTATTTAAACAATACTTACAAAGAAAGTAGGTTTATTTTACAAGATACTGAGCTTTAACTTTTAAAGTATAGGAAGTTTCGTTAAACTCAATTCATCAGTATCTTCCTTGTAATAATTATAATATGCATGCACTTTTTGAATACATTCCATTAGTTATCTTTTTTGTAGTAAATAAATTTGTCGATATTTATTGGGCTACCGCTTCATTAATTGCTAGTTCAGCCTTACAAATTCTTTATTACATTATTAAAAAAGAAAAAGTCCCTACACGTAATTGGATATTTTTTGGTTTAATCGCGGTTTTTGGTGGCTTAACTATCTTTTTACACGATGAAGCTTTTATTAAATGGAAAGTAACGATCATCAATGAATTTTTTGCTATTGCGCTACTCGTTAGTTATTACCTATTTAAAAAGAATATTATTAAACAATTTTTATCTGAATCAATAAACCTTCCCGATCCTATTTGGACTAAACTAAACCTAGCTTGGGCACTTTTCTTTGCCTTATGTGGTGTACTAAATTGGTATGTTGCTTTTAACTTTGACTTAGAAACTTGGGTAAATTTTAAAGTATTTGGCTTAACTGGGCTTATGTTTGCCTTCTCAATTATCACAATATTATCTTTACACAAATATATGCGTGATGACAGCGAAGACATAACTAACGCAATTGAAGATAGTATTGAAATAAATTCAAATGTAATAAGTAAACCTCAACACAACAAAGATAATGACAAAATATAGGAAAACAAATGTTATATTTAATATACAGTGAAGACGTCAGCAACAGTTTAGAAAAACGCTTATCAGTAAGAGAGCTTCACTTAGCTCGCTTAAGTACTCTACAAAGTGAAGGACGCTTATTAGTTGCAGGCCCATGCCCCGCTATAGATAGTAATGATCCGGGTGCAGCTGGCTTTACGGGCTCATTAATTATTGCAGAGTTTGATGACCTAACAGCAGCACAACAATGGGCTGATGCTGATCCCTATATTGCAGCCGGTGTTTATGAAAAAGTCACCGTAAAGCCTTATAAAAAAGTATTACCTAATTAATAATTTTCTTCTATTTAAAATATGATTAACAAGAGAACTATCTCAAGCGTATTAATATTTACGTATCAATTACTTTCTGCTCCTGTCTACGCTCATGATCCGTTAGACGCATGCTTAGAGGTAGAGCAAACGGCTAAAAGCCAATCACTCTGCCTTGATAATTTAAAAGAAGTGGTTGAACGCGAATTGCAAACATGGATAAACACCCATATTTTAAACTTGGAAGAGAAAATAACAGCTACTTGGCGCCCTGCAGCACTAAAACTTTTCAGACGTTCAGAAAGTGACTTTGTTGCTTTTCGAGAGCATGAATGTCGGTGGCAATATTTTGCGACACCACCAGAAAAAAGTGCAACATTAACATATAAACGATGCTACATATTAATTACTCAAAATCGTATAGATCAATTGAGTAAGACACTGTAAACAATATTAAAAGTAGCGACATATTAGTATTAATAATATCCATAAAAAAGTCAGCTATTTACATCGCTGACTTTTATTAAATTCATCAAGTTATTCCAAACAATTTAAACGATTAATCTTTACTCTTTTGAATCTGTTCTATTTCTAATAAAACGCTATCTTCATCACTGAGTAAAACAGCTAACCAGCGTCCTTCAGGCGTACTCTCTAACCCTATTTTTAAAATCATGGTTAATGGGACACTCAATAACATACCAACAGTTCCTAATAACCAGCCCCAAAAGATTAACGACAAGAAAACCACTAATGTTGATAAACCTAAACCCTTGCCTAAATATCTAGGCTCGATCATATTGCCCATCACCATATTAATAGCAACATAACCCAATCCTATAAAACCAGCTTCACCAATACCTAACTGTAAACTTGCTAAGGTTACAGCAGGCACAGCAGCAATAATTGAACCAATATTTGGGATGTAATTTAATAAGAAGGCAAATACCCCCCATAAAAGATAGAAATCTAACCCAAAGGCCCAAAGCATCAGCGAGACAACCATACCGGTAGCAATACTAACCATTGTTTTAATAGCAATATAATGATTTACCGAGGCTAAGAAACGTTCAATTTGCTTAATACGCATCTCAGGATCGTCAAGTGCAAAATGCAATTTCACAGGAAATGAAGATGCTTCAAAAAGCATAAACACAACAGTAAGCACAATTAACAGTAAATTAGCCATTACCGAGCCAAAACCACTCAGCATATTTGCCGCCATGCCCATAGCCGCGGCAGGATCAAAGTATTCTAATAAAATAGAAGACGATATTTGAATATTATAACGAGATAAGAAAGCAGTTAACCAAGTAAATTGCTCTTGGAATTGTAGTCGATATTGAGGAATAAGTTCTGACAATTCATTCAGTGACTTGCCCACTAAGCCTGCTAACGATAAAGCAATAGTGACAAAGATAGCAATAACAATAATCACCGAAACGGCTTTAGGTATCTTAAATTGACTCGCCTTAACAACAAGAGGGTTACAAATGATGGCAATAAATAAAGATAATAAAAAGGGGACTAATATATTTGCTGCTGTTTTTACTCCTGCAAAGATGATAAAGATAGCAGCAACAGTGACAAACCCTTTAACCATTGAGCTGTTTTTAGTCGATAATACCATGAAAATTAACTCTTATTTTTTAATAAGAGTTAATATACCTGAAATTAGTCTCTGGCACTAGCTTATGAATTGCTTGCTTTTGATATTAGATTAACTCAGTTTTCTTAATAAACCTTGGGTATTTTGACGCATTGTTTGAGCAACCATAATGTAACCGATGCTACCAACAAACAAAGCACCACTTGCCGGCCCAAGTACCCATACATAAGGGTGAAGTCGTCCTTCAAGATCAAACAATTGTTGCTGAATTACAAGTAAGGTAATATCACTTACCATAGCAGCAACTAAACCAGAAATAGCACCAAGTAATAAAAACTCATAAAGTGTTGCCAATTTAATCAAGCGCCCTTTGGCACCTAAAGTCCGTAATATAACCACTTCCTGTAAACGCTCAGACAAGCTCGCTTGTACTTGTGATATCAGTACTAATGCACCGCTAATTAACACAATTGATAATACAAAGCCTATGGCAAGTGTAACTTGCGAAATAATTGCTTGTGCTTGCTCCATGCGAGTTTTAACATCGATCATGTTAATAGTAGGGTGTCGTTGTAGTAAAAGGCTGATATCTTTAGTGTGCCCCTCTTCTAGTTTTGCTGCACTAAAATAAGTAACGGGTACTTTTCCAACCATATTAGGACTTAAAATCATAAAGAAGTTAGGTTTTATATTTCCCCAATTAACACTTCTAAAACTAGTAACTTTTACCTCAAATTTTTGTTCATTCACTAAAATTGTTAAGGTGTCACCAAGCGCTATATCAAGATCATCTTTCCAACCTTCAAAAACTGAAACTTCTAACGCATCACCATTTTCCGTACTAAACCATTCACCTTCGGTTATCTCATTACCTTCAGGTAATTCATCTAACCAAGTTAAATTAGGCTCACGTCTTGAGCCATTTCTAGCATTTTCATCTTTCTCTTCACCCTCTTGCTGTGAAACACGTCGCGCAAATTCTTCGCCATTAACGGCATCAACGCGCCCCTTAAAGACAGGATAAAAAGCTTCATGTGTAATGCCTTTATCATTAAAGAACTGTTTTATAGGGTCAATTTCTTTTTCTGCAATATTGATGATAAACATATTTGGCGCATCTTCAGGCACTTGCATTTGCCAATCCGCAATCATGTCATTTTTTAGCACAACTAAAAACAGCATTAATTGAATAGCCAAAGCAAAGCTAATTAATTGAATAGCATTAGCATTTGCTCGTTTTTGTAATGTAGCAATAGCTAATGACCAACTAGAGCCAGGTCTTAAACCTAAACTGCGTCCTGCAGCAAAAAACAAGCGCGATATGGCAAATAAAATAACGATGATTAATAAGGTTGAAGCAAATAAAACTAAGGTAGTCACAAGTGCACCACTGAACAACCACATTAAAGCAAAAATAGTAATAAGTGACAGCGCAATATGAATACGGCTTAACGCTAACGTATCCCCTAAATTACGACGCAACACCCGTAAAGGTGGAATATCAAATAAGTCTAATAAAGGTTTAAGTGAAAACATTAACGCACATACCACACCAATGAATGTTGATAAAATCCAAGGTCTAAAACCTGATGGCGGTAATTCTGTCCCCATAAAATTAGCCAAATAACTTGCCCCAATATTTTGCAAAATAAAACCTATGGCTAAACCCGCCATAATAGAACAAATAGTGACTAAACTTAGGTGGAGTAAAAATATATTACGAATTGTTGTGCGGCTACCTCCTAATGTTTTCATCATAGCGACAGGATCATATTGTCGCTCACAATACCGTTTAGCAGAAACCGCCATAGCAACCGCAGCCAACATAATACCGAACAATCCAGCTAGCAATAAGAAACTTTCAGCGCGCTCTAAATTATTACCCAATGGCGTTTGTCGGTCTTTGATCCCTTCCCAACTTTGGTTATTTTGAAGCTGTGGTTTTAACCAAGCGTAATAATCTGATAACTCTTGTTCTTCACCCGCAAACAATAAACGATGAAAAACTCGACTTCCTGCTTGTACGGCTTTGGTAGCGGGAATATCTTCATAATTCAGTAATACTCTTTTATTTCCGGATAAAGAAAAAAATGGAGCATCAGGCTCATTCACCAAAACTTTTGTAATAACAAAAATACCTGCCCCTAACTCAACTTTATCACCCACGTTCACATTAAGCGGATAGAATAAACCTTCACTCAGCCAAACAGTACCAACTTTAGGGCCAGTATCAACCTCATAAGACTCTCCAACTAGCGTATCCTTGATCGTGATTTTTCCTTTTAGCGGATAAGATTGCGAGGTAGCCTTAACCGACCCTAACACTAATTCATCATTAGCAAACAACATAGAGTCAAAAAATAAGAGTTGTGCCGTTTCAAGTCCCTGCGCTTTGGCTTTGTGTAGTATGTCAGGATCAAAAGCATGATTACTTGAAAGGCGCCTATCAGCTGCAATAAAGTCACTACTTTTTTGTTCTATGTTTAAGCCAATACGTTCGGTTATTGACGACAAACTAAAAACAGTTAACACCGCCAATGCAATAGCGGCGAATATAATCGTTAGTTCACCACGACGAAATTCACGCGTAAATAATTTAACAGCTAACTTAACCCACATTAGCAATCACCCCTTCGCTAATTTTTTCAAGCTGTCCGCCTTCAATATGAATAATTCGCTGACATTGTTTAGCTAATTGTTCATCATGAGTAACCAATACCAAGGTAGTGCCATTTTGTTTGTTCAGATCAAATAATAAATCTTCAATTAAATGTCCATTTTTACTATCTAAGTTGGCCGAAGGCTCATCAGCAAAAAGTATTTTTGGTGAACCAACAAAAGCTCGTGCAATGGCAACACGTTGTTGCTCGCCTCCAGATAATTGTGATGGATAATGCTCTAAACGATGAGACAAGCCTACCTTATCTAGAAGATCTAAGGCTTCTTTTTTAGCATTTCGATCGCCTGCTAACTCGGCAGGTAACATAACATTTTCTAGAGCAGTTAAACTCTGTACCAACATAAAAGATTGAAAAACAAAACCTACTTTTTCCGCCCTTACTTTCGCTCTTGCTTCTTCATTAAGCGTGCTTAACGCGTCACCATCTAAATAGATTTCCCCTTCACTGGCGACATCTAGTCCTGCTAGCAAACTCAATAAAGTAGACTTACCTGAGCCTGAAGCTCCAACAATTGCTACAGATTCTCCCTGCCTGACGTTAAAATTAATATCGTTAAGGATAGTGAGGCTTCCTTCAAGCGTGCTAACATGTTTACTTAATTCTGAGACTTGGATAACATTTAATTGAGAAGGTACTGGCATGACTCGTTTTTTCCTAAATTTTGCTGTTGTTATAATGCTAACATGTTTGTCATTTACAACCACCGCTAAAGACAAAATACTACTTATTGGTGACAGCTTAAGCGCAGGTTATGGACTAGAGCAAGAAGAAGCTTGGGTTCATTTGTTACAAAATAAATATAACAAAAAAGATAATGATATCATCATCATTAACACAGCTATTAGCGGACAAACCACTGACAATGCTCTACTCAATATAGACACTTGGCTTGAAACCCATCAGCCAAGCCACGTATTAATAGAACTTGGTGGCAATGATGGAATTAGAGGCTTTCCTATAAAAATTTTACAAAAGCATTTAACTGAGTTAGTGACTAAAAGCCAAGCACAAGGTGCGCAAGTCGCATTAATGGAAATTCAAATTCCACCTAATCTAGGTGCACGCTATACCACGATGTTTACTGATAGTTACAATAAAGTAGCCAAAGCAACAAACGCGTATTTAATGCCTTATTTTATGACTAAAATTGCTATTGAACCTAAATTAATGCAAAACGATAATTTACACCCAAATGCTCAAGCACAAGCTATTATTAAAGATTTTATGTATGTAGAAATTAATAAATGGTTGCAAAGCTTAGCCCCTAGATAGCTAACATTTGCTATACTAATATAACGTAAGGTGATAACAAATATTGACTAATATCAATCAGTAACCTTTTATAGCTATGCTATTATATCGATATCATTTAATGGCATAACAACTTAACTTGAGCTAAATATGGACTTTATCTGGATTCTTTTTGCTTTTATTTGTGGCTTAGCAGCAAAAACTTTTTCTTTCCCTCCTTCAATAGGCTACCTTTTAGCTGGCTTTATTTTAAACTTTATGGGTTATCAGGCTGATGAAAGTCTAACCATTTTAAGTAATTTAGGCATTACCTTAATGCTATTTACCATTGGCTTAAAACTTAATGTTAGAAGTTTATTTAAAAATGAAATTTGGTTAGCTAGTTCACTGCATACCCTACTTTGGATAGTGCTCACTGTCATAATTATAAAACTCTTTACTATCTCAGCTATAGGCTACTTCTCTAAGTTGGATGTTTTAACCGCAACACTTATTGTTTTTGCGTTAAGTTTTAGCAGTACCGTGTGCGTGATCAAACTACTTGAAGAAAATGGTGAAATGCGTACTCGCCATGGCAAATTAGCGGTTGGTATACTGGTAATTCAAGATATTGTGGCTGTTGCCTTTTTAGTGATTGCCACAGGCAAAACGCCTACTGTTTGGGCATTGGCTTTACTACTATTGTTTATTATCAAACCTGTTATTAATAAAATTGTCGATCATGTTGGCCATGGAGAATTACTCCCTTTAACGGGTTTTTTTATTGCGCTTGGTAGTTATGAACTATTTGAATTAGTGAATATTAAAGGTGATTTGGGAGCACTATTAGTCGGAATTTTTCTTTCTTCGCACCTTAAAGCTACAGAAATAAATAAGTCACTACTAAGCTTTAAAGATATGTTTCTTATCGGTTTCTTCCTATCTATCGGTTTTAGCGCCATTCCTACTTTAGAGATGTTAGGCTTAGCTGCAATGCTGGTTTTAATTATCCCATTAAAATTCATTCTGTTTTTCGGGCTATTAAGCTTGCTAAAAATACGTTGTCGAACATCATATTTATCGGCGTTAGCACTAAGTAATTTTAGTGAATTTGGTTTAATTGTCGGAGCAATCAGTGTGTCTAATGAATGGTTAAGTAGTGTGTGGTTGGTTATTTTAGCTTTAGCTGTATCTATGTCTTTTGTGATCACCAATATTCTGTACCCTCATGCACATAGCTTTTTTAGTAAACATAAAGAGTTTTTCTATAAATTTGAACGTAATGAATATTTAGCTGAAGATAAATTTTCTCAGCCTCAAGATGCACCTATCGTGATCATAGGAATGGGTCGTGTTGGTATGGGAGCTTACCGTGCAATTTGTGAACATGACAATAAACTAGCTTGGGGGCTCGATGCCGAGCCTGAAAAAGTGCAATTACTTTCAGAACAAGGTGCTCAAGTGTATTGTGGAGATGCCGAAGATGCATTTTTCTGGGAAAAAGTTAACCTATCTAACTTAAAACTCGTACTACTTGCCTTACCAAACGTAATCGACAGTGTGAATATAACGAACCAATTAAAATCTGCAGGTTATCAAGGGAAAATAGCCGCTATTGCTCGTTATGATGATGAGCGCTCTCAGTTAGAAGAGCTAGGTATTGATAAAGTGTTTAATTTTTATACTGAAGCAGGTGTTGGTTTTGCCGATGAAAGTATGGGGCTTATACAAACTACAAATTAACACTTACGTGTTAATTTGTAAGGAAGATTTCCCATTTAAAGTTAGCGTATTAAGCCTTTGAATTATTGTGAAATTGAATAATTACTAAGTCAATTTTACAATATTATTAAAAATAATTCGCATAACTCAAACCTTGCACTACACTTATTCAAGCACTATAGCAGTTTACAGACATAAATATTTTACTTCCTCTCTCTGAAATAAAGTATATGCTCGCAGCAGGCAGGGTCTGGACTTTATGCTTAGAATATTTAGTAACGTATGTAAACGAATATAGCGCATGGCTCAAACCCCTTTGAGCCAACTTTTTAGGCCTAAACTAGCATAGTTTGGGCCTTTTTTTATATAAGAAAACTGAGAACTGATAAAGTATATTTTAGCTTGTCGGCTCATTTTTATTTGGCAGTTTACTTGAGATAAGTGCAGCGATGCTCACAAATAATGTCGAAATGACTAAACAGGCAATTAAACCTTGTTCTTGATACATCCATCCAGATAATACAGTACCCATTAACCTCCCCATAGCATTGGCCATATAATAAAAACCAACATCAAGTGACACTGCATCTTTATTAGCATAACTTACAATAAGGTAACTATGTAGCGATGAATTAATCGCAAACACAATACCAAAAATCAATAAACCAATTATGATTGAATACTGAATATAAAAATCAAAATATAATGAACACGCTATTGCTATAGGCAATAAACTCAGCATTACAGCCCACAAACAGGCTGATTTTCCAGTAGGTACTTTGCCTTGTTTTTTCCCGGTAAAGTAAGGGGCAAACGATTGAACAATACCATAACCAATTACCCAAGAAGCCATAAAGCCACTAACCCACCAATGATCCCATTGAAAAGTTGCCGCAAGGTAAACAGGTAAAGCAACAACGAACCACACATCCCTAGCACCAAATAAAAACATTCGTGCAGCGGATAGGCGGTTAATAGCATCACTTTTAGAAAATATCTTAGTAAATTTTGGTTTGTTTTTGGCTTTTCCTAAATCTTCTTTCAAATATAAAAGGCTAAAAATCCAAACCACTATTAATAAGAGCGCCATCACAATAATAGCGCCGTTAAAGCCTATTAATGTTAATAATATTCCCCCTAAAAAGAAACCAACTCCTTTAAGCGTATTTTTAGACCCCGTAAGAATAGCAATCCACTGATATAGTTTATTTTCAGCATTTTCAGGAACCAGTAATTTTATCGAACTTTTAGCGCTCATTTTATTAAGATCTTTCGCTATTCCGGAAAGCGCTTGCGCCATCATAACATAGACCACAGTCAACATTTCTGGCGGAGCTGTCAGCATACCAAGAGCTACAATTTGCATCGCTAAACCAATATTCATGGTTTTATTTAAACCAAACCTTGCCCCTAACCAACCACCAACAAGATTAGTAATCACGCCAAATATTTCATAAAACAAAAATAACATCGCAATTTTTAGTGGGCTATAGCCTAATTGATGAAAATAAAGCACTACAAGCATGCGTAGAGCACCATCAGTTAAGGTAAATGCCCAATAATTACCCGTTATCATCAAATATTGTTTAATTTGTGGTGATAACGAGTTTACTGATAAAAGCCCCATGAATGACTATTCCTTACTAACTATTCTTTACTAATAATGCACTAGCTTAAATCAGCTAAGCCAACCATACGCGCTAATTCAGCCGTTCTATTGGCATAGCCCCATTCATTGTCATACCAAACATATAATTTAACTTGAGTACCATTAACTACCATGGTTGATAACGCATCAATAATGCTTGAGCGTGGATCAGTTTTATAATCCACAGATACGAGAGGACGTTCTTCATAGCCCATAATTCCTGTTAGTTCGTTTTCAGCGGCCTCTTTAAGTAATTGATTCACTTCTTCAACCGTCGTACTTTGTTCTAACTCAAACACACAGTCGGTAATTGATGCATTGGTTAACGGTACGCGAATCGCATGGCCATTTAGTTTTCCTTTTAATTCAGGGAAAATATGTGTTATCGCTGTTGCTGACCCTGTTGTTGTTGGAATTAAGCTAGTGCCACATGAGCGAGCACGTCGTAGGTCTTTGTGCGGCGCATCAATAATAGTTTGCGTATTCGTTATGTCATGAATAGTGGTAATCGAACCATGCTTAATGCCTATCTTTTCGTGAATAACCTTAACGACAGGGGCTATACAATTAGTGGTACATGATGCAGCCGTTACAATAGAATGAATTTCTTTATTGTATAAGTGATCATTAACTCCCATTACAACATTTAACACTCCCTCTTCCTTTACCGGCGCTGTAACAACTACACGTTTAACGCCTTGATCTAAATAAGCTTGTAATAAAGCTTTCGTTTTGATTTTACCTGAAGCTTCAATAACAACATCACATTTTGACCAATCAGTCTCTTGTGTCATTTTATTTTGTGTACAAGGGATCGCTTTGCCATTTATGATCATTTCCTCGCCATTCACTGTTTTTTTACTCGTCGCTTCATGACACCAGCGACCATGAACTGAATCAAAAGTCATTAAATGCGCTAATGTTGCCGCATCACCTGCAGGATCGTTAATATGAACAATTTCTACATCATCCCAATCAAATGCAGCCCGCATCGATAAACGTCCCATACGGCCAAAGCCATTAATACCAATTTTAAGTGTCATCGTTTTTTCCTAAAATAAGAACAAGAATATTTAATATGAATTAAAGTAATTTAATTGCTTCAAGTTTTTTAATGATGTCGGTCTGAGTTTTTGTACCTCAGAAATAATTTTTTCATGAGACCAACCTAGGGCTAACAGTATTAATCCGATAACTAAACCTGTTCTGCCAGAGCCACCTTTACAGTGGACCGCAATAACTCCTTTGTTATTTATTATCTTTATGATGTTAGCTTTATGAACCTGCCATTGTGTTTCAAATGCCTGATTTGGTTCAGCGTCATCTAAAATAGGCAATTGTAACCATTGTATACCTTGCTTGTTGCACTCTTCAGGTAAAGAAAGTACTGCATTTCTTTCCATTTCTTCATCAAACATCAAGGTAATAAGTAAATTAGTACCCGCATTTTTAAGCGTGGCAATAGATGCGACTAAATCTGCTTCTTTTGTGCCCGGACAAGGAGTAAAAATAAGTTGAGCGCCATTATCTAACGGTAACGTATCAAAAGGATGTGTTAAGCATAGTGTTTTTTTAATCATTTTATTTAAACCAATGTTGTGTCCGATTAATGATATAAACTAAGGAGAGCATTACGGGTACTTCCACTAACACCCCAACTACGGTTGCAAGCGCAGCCCCTGAATGTAAACCAAACAGTGAAATGGCAACCGCAACAGCTAATTCAAAAAAGTTTGAAGTACCAATTAAACAGGCTGGTGCCGCAATATTTTGAGGCAGCTTCATCCATATAGCAGCGATATAAGCAATAATGAAGATACCGTAAGTTTGGATCATTAATGGAATAGCGATTAAGCCAATGGTTTCAGGCTCATTAATAATTGTATTGGCTTGAAAGCCAAATAATAATACTACCGTAGCGAGCAATCCAATAACTGACCAAGGCTTCATTGTTGATAGAAAGTGCGTCAGTAATTTCTCACTATTATTTAATTTTTGGCGAGTTAAAATACCGGCAACTAACGGTAATAGCACGTAAAGGACCACTGAGATAAATAAGGTTTCCCACGGTACTTCAATATCACTCACCCCAAGTAATAATGCCGATATTGGCGCAAAAGCGAAAATCATAATGACATCATTCACTGATACTTGTACTAATGTATAGTTTGGATCACCTTTTGTTAATTGCGACCAAATAAACACCATGGCAGTACATGGCGCAACACCAAGTAAAATCATACCCGCAATATATTCCTGTGCAGATTCAGGATCGACTAAATCAACAAATAAACCATTAAAGAAAAGCCAACCTAAACCTGCCATAGTAAAGGGTTTAATCAACCAATTTATTATCACGGTTAGAACTAACCCTTTTGGGTTTTTACCTACATCTTTTATTGCTGAAAAATCAATTTGCACCATCATTGGGTAAATCATCACCCAAATAAAAATAGCTACCACAATATTAACATGCGCTATTTCAACGTTAGCAATAAGCTGAAATACCTCTGGTTGCCATAACCCTAACAACACACCAGAAAGCATGCTAATAGCTACCCAAAATGATAAATAACGCTCAAAAATACCCATTAAAATATATCCTTAAATTTAATTTTTACTTCGCACAATTTTACTTACAAAAAGTAGCTTTATTCGGTCGGCTTTGCATTTTAGTTAATCGTAAATTTGCATCCTGGAAAAGATGTGTATTATTTTCCGTTGTCTCTGCTATAACCGCTTTTGCCCAATGAGGAAGTTCAGGGTTAATTCGGTAAAACACCCATTGACCATGTTTTCGAGCACTCAAAATATTAGATTTTCTTAATAGTGCTAAATTACGAGATACCTTAGGCTGACTATCTTCAGCTAAAGCTTCCATTATTTCACAGACACATAATTCACCATGATAATGCGATAACATTAAGACCTTCATTCGGATTTCATCTGTCAGGTTTTTATAAAAATCAATCGGTGTTAAACGCAGCGTTTTTTCTTCTGTTTCACTAAGCTCTGTGTTGTTGCTGACCTTCTCTTCAACACTCGCTCCTTCCATGATTAGAAACATAGACAAACGACGACTTAACTCATTTAAAGTCACTGTAAATGGTGCATTACCTAAACGGTTTTTAGGGTCTGGAAAGTCCCAGGCATATTGTTGTTTTGCATCAGGAAAATCCCGACATTCACTGCTGGCTTTATCACAAAGTGTAATAACAAAATCAAACTCTCGGCCTACAAATGTATCAATTCCTTTAGAGACTAATTGCGGTGGATCAATACCAAATTGCTTTAATGCTGCAATCGCACGTCCATCGACGTTTTCGGGTTGTGTACCCGCACTAAAAATATCAAATTGATCACCTGCTTTGTGCTTAAGCAACGCTTCTGCCATTTGTGATCTCGCTGAATTACCAGTACATAGAAAAAGTACGCTGCGTTTACTTTTGTTCATATTAAATCTTACACTCACAATATATAAAAATAATTGTATATATGTTTTTTCATATATGCAAGCAAGTGAGCACAAAAAAAACGTAGATATTAGAGTAAATATCTACGTTTTATAATCTAAGTGACCATAACTTATTGTTATAAAAATATATTTAAGTCATTAACAGCTCAAATGTACATTACAAATAAAGAAAACTTAGTAAGAACGAAAGCGTTACCCACATCAATAAAATTAGCGGAATACCAACCCGCATAAAGTCAGAGAACTGATAACCGCCAGCATTCATCACCAACAAATTAGTTTTATACGCCATCGGGGTCGCATAGCTTAAATTAGCACCAAATAAAACGGCTAAGATAAAAGGTTCTGCCGGCAGGTTGAGTTGGCTAGCAACAGAGATGGCAATGGGCGTACCAATAACTGCCGCAGCATTATTCGATACAATATTGGTTAAAATAGCGAGTAACAACATCAATGCCGCAATAACACCACCCGGAGGGAGCCCAAAAGATACAGCAACAAAAACCTGTGCGATATATTCAGCACCTCCTGTTATCATCATCGCGGAGCCTAAGGCAAGTGAAGCTGCAACAATTAAAATAACTTGGGTACTCAGCGCAGATGAAGCTTCTTCCCAATTTAAACATTTAGTCGCTAATAGTATCAGCACACCAACGATTGAACTAATTTCAATTGGTAACAGGCCAAGCGCTGAAGACGCAACAACCGCGAGTAAGGTACCTAATGCAATTGGCGCTTTACTGGTTTGTGGTAGGGCTTCTGCGCCATCAATAGTTAAAAAACCTTTTTTCGATTTTAATAAATGTATTTGTTCTGTCTTACCTTGAACCAGTAATACATCACCAATTTTAAGTTTAGTATCACCAATACTACTGCGCCCTATTTCCATGGCTTTACCAGCACGATGTAAAGCAACTACTGAAATTGCATATTTTTGGATAAAATGCGCTTGCTGTAACGTTTTCCCTTCTATGCCAGAGCCAGCAATAATCACAATCTCAGCTAATGTCTGTTCATCAGCTTTTAATGGATGCTCGTCAGAAACTTTATGCAACCCTGAGAATAACGTAGCGCCTAATACTGTCTCAAATTCTTTTAAGCGATCAGGGTAATCATGCACTTTTAACCTATCACCAACTTTAAGTATCGTATCAGGTAAAGGAATAATATTACGATTATCCTTTCCTCGCTGAATACTTTCTATTTTAAGTTGACCATCAGTCATCGCAATTATTTCAGCAATGGTTTTTTCGTTTACATTACTTTCTTCACTAATATTAAGGTATGCACTAAATAAGCGTGGCGAGGTATCAGGCATTAACGGTGTTCTACTTGGTAATAGCTTAGGGGCAATTAACCATAAATAGATGATAGCGACTAGAGAAGCAATAAGTGCAGGCTGAACAAAATCAAATAATCCAAACTCAACTGACCCCATGTTTTTTGCAATACTAACCACTAATAAGTTTGTTGAGGTGCCTATAGTTGTAGCCATACCACCTACCAATGTTGCTAAGCCCATAGGTAATAACATTGGAGAAGCATCTGTTTTATTACGTAATGAAACACTGATCAAAATAGGTAATAAGAGAACAACAACGGGTGTGTTATTGATAAAAGCACTTAATACGCCAGCAAGGATAAGTGTCAATAATAAAGACAATGCTGGGCTAATCTTCCACAGTTTAGCTAAATATCGCCCAATAGGCTCTAAAGCTCCCGTTCGCACAATACCATGACCAATAATCATCAATGCACAAACTGTCACCAGCGCTTCGTGGCCAAAACCAAAAAACAAAGTACTTGGTTCAAAATGTTCACCATCAATATAAAAAGGAAACACTGAAAACATCACACATAAAATTGCAATAACAGCTAATGATGATGTTTCTAGAGGTATGCTGTCACGACGAAATAGATATAACGCTAGTACGGTGATCAATAAGATCGCTAATGCATGATAATTAGGTAGGTCAGGAATATTCAATGGGCAATACCAAGTTGATTAAATTAGGTAGCGTGAACGCTAATGACGCTATAAGGGGTAAATTTAAAATAAATTTTATTTGTTATAAATACTTTATAATACCTTCTGGATCAAGTATATACTTAACCTGAACTCAGTTTAAGATGTTTTTAATTTATTGAAATTATTAATAATATAACTATATTTTATACTTTAACTCGATAATTTTTCTTAATTCAAAGCAAATTTCGCGTCACTAGCTAGTCTATTACAAGTAAATTTAACGATGAAGTAAGGGAAAAATAACTGTTAGATAAACTAACAGCAATAATAGCATTACTATTGGTAGGTTTTACTTGCATGTTTATGGAGTTTATTATGACTGTTACGGCAGTACGTTTTTAAATATCCTGAGATTAACGGCGATAACGGCATTGAGTATTTTAAACTGCGCTCTGTTTAGTACATAATGAGTATAATAGTTAACACCTTAGTTTGTATTAAAAATATAATATAAGAAAAGCTGAAAGATCATACTGTTGAAATGCAAGATTTGTAACCTACATCACTTTACAATTTACGTATTGAACCAAGTTTTTTCCTTTGCCCTTATTTCTAATGTTCATATTTTATAGCCTACTAGTGAATGTAATATTTCATTTTAACAACTAACAATAACAACAAATAACCACTAACGAATATACAATGACAATAAAACGCAAAACTCTTTTTTGGAAATTATATCCCTCTTTTCTAAGCATCTCATTTATTTCATTACTCGCTATTGTAATGATTGCGCTTTGGTCCTTTAAATCATTCTATTATCAAGAGCGAGCTTTAGATTTAGAAATTAGAGCCAAAATATTAGCACCTGAATTCTCTCGACTTATTCAAGCTAAACGCTATCCAGAAATTCAAAATAAAGCGCAACAATTAGGTGATGATTCATTTACCAGAATAACCATTATTCTCCCTTCAGGATTAGTGCTGGGTGATAATAAAAAGTCACCAAAAATAATGGACAATCACATAGGTCGTCCAGAAATAGAACAAGCACTCATGACAGGAAAAGGTTTAGCAATAAGGTACAGTGATACTATATCAACAGATGCCATGAATTTTGCCATGCCCATTATTGAACAAGATATCCTTATTGGCTTTATCAGAACATCAACGCCTTTAGATACATTACAAAATGCGCTATGGATAATTTATTATAAAATATCTATAGGGTTTATTATTCTCACAGTTATTACTGTTTTTGCTAGCTGGTGGATGTCAAAATCTTTAGTGAGACCGCTTGAAATGATAAAAATACAAGCACAACGGTTAGCTAAAGGTGATTTTTCAAGCCGTGTACAATTAGGCTCTAATGATTCTCTTGAGTCTGAACAATTAGGACAAGCATTTAATGAAATTGCCATTGAATTAAATCAACGTATTGAAACAATCCTCAATCAAAGAAACGAACAAGAAGCGGTATTTTCAAGTATGGTTGAAGGCGTTGTTGCGGTTGATAGTAATGAAAAAATTATCAGTATTAACCAAGCAGCCTATAACATTTTAAAAATAAGAGAAAAAAATATAGAAGGCTGTAAGTTAAAAAGCACAATAGATAACAGTGAACTATATAACTTGATTGTATTTTCGCTACAACAGAGCTCTCCAGTTGGGCAAGAAATTATTATTCATAATGAAAATACACATGAACAAGTTCTGTTTGCTCAATCAGCTCCGCTACTTGATATACACAAAAACAAGTGTGGTACCCTTGTTGTATTTAACGACATAACAAAGTTAAAAGAATTCGAATTACAAAGAAAAGAATTTGTTGCTAACGTATCGCACGAACTCAGAACACCACTGACCGCTATCCAAGGCCTTTCTGAAACCTTAATAGAGTTTCCAGAGTTAGATCAAGAAAAACGCTGCTATTTTATTGGTGTGATACATACCCACTCTATTCGTTTAGAAGGGATTATAGAAAACTTACTGACATTATCTAAAATAGAAAAAGAAACAGAGGTTGATGAAATAGACTTTGTTGATGAATCAGTCACCTTAGCAATAAGCAATGCTATTTTCCTTTGTAAAGACAAAGCACTAAAAAGAAATATCAACATCATATTAAATAATGCAGAAGATATAAGCTTTAAACATAATTCGTCATTAATAGAACAAGCAATTATTAATCTATTAAATAATGCTATTAAATACAGTAATGGTAATAGTGAAATAAACATTACTATTATTAAAGAAAATAATGATATTAAGATCAACGTTGCGGACCAAGGCAGTGGGATTCCTGAAGAGCATTTATCTAGACTATTTGAACGCTTCTATCGTGTAGATAAAGCACGTAGTCGACAATTAGGTGGGACAGGCTTAGGTTTATCTATTGTAAAACATATTGCTTTAGCGCATAAAGGTACTGTCAGTGTAACTAGCGAGCTAAATAAGGGCAGCGTTTTTTCATTAATTTTACCATTGAATAATGAAGGGTAATCCAAATTAACTAACGCCATATTCGACATCAAGCTAAAGCAATAATAAAGCAATAATTTAATGTTCGATTGTACTAATTAGATAATCAGCATGGTCTATTAAACTATGCTTACTTAACTCACTAAACATAGCCTTTGCACCAAATAATAGACAAAAAAATAGCGCTAAAATGAGCGCTATTTTTGTATGTGTAATTATTAGCTAATGCCTAGCTATTCTGCTCGCTAGTTATTGTCCAACAATAACCTCGGCTGAGTTCGAATTATAAGGCGAAGCTGAATTATCTGCAGCTAATGAATCACCAACTGAGTAGCCCTCAAAATCATCAGAGAAAACTTCTACTGTAGCTTCTGTATCAGAATAAAGTTTAATATCATCCACTAAAAAAGCGGTTGATGCGACACCACCGTTATCACCTAATTTAAATACAACAGTTGATACACCATCAGCGGTTAAATCTAACGCTTCCGTTGTTGCGGATAAGAATGGCCCAAACATTTCGCCATCAATAGCAAGTGTCAAGGTTGTAACTTCGGTAGTGCTTGATGAATCCCACGTTATTTCAACATCATGCCATTTATCAGTTTCAAAGGTTACTGCACTAAGAATCGTTTCGTTATTACGAATTTCAAAAACACCGTTTTTAATTCTTAGATCAATAACAGCATCAGCAACACTGGTTGAGTTACCATACAAGCCAATGTAAGCATCTTTTTCATCACCTTCGGCTTTATTAAATGACGCTGTTAATTTACCTGCCGCTAACATTGATCCTTTATATCGTAATTCACCTGCATCATCGGTCATAGTATCAGTAATTGATGCAAATTTACCACGCGTGGTAGATGGAGCTTCAGGCTCTGTTGGCTCACTAGTACCTGCTCTAATCACTTCAACCACAAATGCATCAGCGGTACTTGAATCATAAGGTGATGCACTATTATCAGTATCTAATGAGCTATTGACTTCATAGCCTTCAAAATCATCTGAATAAGCAACTGTTGTGCCTGGAATATCAGAATACAGAGTAAAATCATCAACTAAATAAGCGCCTGTTACTACAGAACCAGTATCACCTAATTTAAATACTACTGTTTTAGCACCATCCATTACTGACGCAAGGTCTTCAGAAACAGAAGTAAAAGCTTCAGTAGTAATAGCACTACCATTAATAGAAACAGTTACTAACGGTGCGACACTTTCACTTGCGCTTGAGGCATCCCAAGTCATCTCAACGTCAATCCATTCACCTGGTGTAAATGTTGACGTCACGGCAATATCACTATTACGTATAGTATAAGTGCCATTACCTATTCTTAAATCAACTATCGCTGCGGCTGTTGAAGTTGAGCTGCCATATAAAGCAATATAAGCTTCTTTAGCGCTACCATCTGCGGTCAAAACTTCATCTTTTGCAAATGAAACAGTAAGCATACCTGCTTCAATAGTTGAGTCATGTTTATATCTTAATTCTCCTGCATCGTCGTCCATAGTGTCCGTAATTGATGCAACTTTAGAGGTAATAACATCAGCAGGTTTTTCGATAATAGCGGCTGTTGGATACGAAGTAGAAGCTTCCTCAAAACCATCATTATCTAGGTAACTTACCGCCACAGAAATAGTTTTTCCTTCTTCAGCAGCTGTTACCATATAAGTAGCTTCTTCTGCATCAGCAATGGCAACACCATCCGCCATCCATGTGTAGGTAATAGGAGTATCACCAGATCCGTTATCATCGATAATTTGTGCTGTTAATTCAAAACCTATATAAGCATCACCTGTGATCTCGACTGTGCCTTCACTCGGTACTGCTGGAAATTCAACAGTTTCAGTTAGTGATGAGGTTGCTATCTCACTATAACCATCATTATCAACATAACTCACGCTTAATGAAATTTTTGAACCTTCATCAGTAGATGTAACAGTATAAGAACTTGATGAAGCACCACTAATGGCAACGCCATCAAGTAGCCAAGTATAGGTAACATTACCTGATTCAAAACCATTACCTTCGGTAATATTAGCAGATAATGTTGAACCAATAATAGCATCGCCAGAAAGTGCAACACTTCCTAAAGAGTTACCACTTGATGGTAGTTCATAATCACTTTTACATGCACTTAATGCTAAAGCGCTCGTCATTGCTATTAACAATTTGGTTTTCATTATAGATATCCCCGTACAAATTATTTTAATTTCTTGTAGTTATAAGTATAAAACCAAACCAATAAATAAGATTGGTTTTAATTAAAACACTGACAACTATAATCACAGCGCATTACCAAATTGTCAACCAATAATAAAACACAAACAATAAAAAATCATAAAATTGGTAAACCAAATTTCATGATGACGTTATATTTTGACCAGATGATGATAGGGGGAATAGCGACTAGAGGAAGATTTATTAATCCGAGAGCAGATTATTTACGTTATTTAATTAAAAATATAGCTAATTTGAACTGAGGTTAAGCAATATGGGAGACGAATCTTAATTCTAAATGCTAAATTGAAAATAAATAATAGTGCTTTAGCGCTGGCAGTATATATGGACAATGCAGTGTACACCCAAAGAACAATATTAACATATTACATTTTGGGTGTTTTATATTTTGACTAAACTAAACTTTCTTTTACTAATAAAACAGCTGTTTCATGATGAGCATGGACAAATGATTTTATGTCTAACTCAGATAAAACTACTTTTTCCTCAAGCGTATTTACTTGCACAATCAAATTGGCTTCTGGGCAATATTCTAATACTGCTTCACAAATTAACTGTTTACCTTTTAATGTATGAACAGTCACTATAATGCTTTTAGATAGCTCTACTTTAAGTGATTCAAGCACTACTCGCTTATCAAGATGACCAAAGTAAGCATTGTATCCTCGTTTTCTAGCTAATAAGACATGCTGTAAGTTGTCAGAAATAATTAAAAAATCAATATCTTTGCTCGCTAACTCTTTGGCAACAATTCTTCCTAATGTAGCAAAACCACAAACAATCGTATGATTGCGCACATTTACCGGTGCTATTTTATCGGCTTCAAAAAACTCAACCACAAACAGCGATGCTATTTTGTAGATATTATTGATCATGAAAGGTGTTACCAGCATAGATAACACGGTAATCAATATAAGAAAATTTCCCAGTTCACTATCTAAAATATTTTGGTGGACAGCCAAGGCAAAAATTGCAAAAGAGAATTCACCTATTTGACATAAAGCCAATGCAGACTTTATTGCATCACTTTTATTGGCACTTTTTCTAATAATAAAATAGATAAGAACGGCTTTAATAATCATCACCAACAAGAGTATACCTAGCACTAGATATAAGTTACTGGCAAAATAAAAAATATCAATTTTGGTACCGATAGAGAAGAAAAAAGCCCCTAACAATAAATCTTTATAGGAAGAAATATCTGACTCAACTTTAATATGAAAGTTAGTTTCAGCAATAATCATCCCGGCAATAAAAGCACCTAAAGAGTAAGTAAAACCGAGCTCATGCGCCAATAATGAAGCACCAATAACAATGGTAAAAACGGAGCTTAAAAACAATTCTTCCATTTTTGCGGTGGAAGAGAAATGCAGTAACCAGCCAATAATTTTTTTACCTAAAGTAAACATAAAAACGATGATAGCCGTCGCATAAAGAAAGGTTTTTAAGAGAATATCAGTCATCGACATTTCATTATTGGCTAGAAAACTCATTAATAGCAAAATTGGAATAACGGCTAAATCTTGAAAAACTAAAATGGCTACAGACTTTTCGCCGTATGGCGTTACAATATCTTTAGACTTTTTCAAATACGGCAGTACGATAGCCGTTGACGATAAACTAAAAGAAAGAGAGATAATGACAGATGAAATAGTATCTAATGAAAACACATAATGAGCTAAAGCAAAAATAATAAGGGAACTACAAGCGACTTGCATAAAACCATTATAGAATATCAAATGTTTCATCTTGTGGAGTTTAGAATAAGACATTTCTAAACCAATCGTAAACATCAGGAAGACAATTCCAAATTCACCAATTAAATCGAGTGATTCTAGGTCTTCACTACCGTTAAAATCGAAAATAAAACTAACGATAGTGCCTGTAATTATATAGCCAATAATATGAGAGATGGAAAACCGAGTTAATACTATATTTAAGACACTTGCTAGTGCTAATGAGATAGTAATAATAACGAGTAGTGAGTCCATTATACTTCCTTAAATAAACCTCATGTCTCGCCTACTACAAATGAAACAATTGAATAGTTAAAACAGCAAAGGTAGTGTGGATATTATAATTGGTTGTACTACAAACGATTAAGCGTATTGCACACCAGAATAAAAAATTTGAAATAACATGATATATCAGCATGTTATTTCAAATCTATAACTTTTTTATGCAGTAATCAAAAAATTCGTGTCGTTATGTTTGATAGAGTAATCAGCTTTGCTGAAATATAGCACTTAAAATCTTTACTTTTCAGAAATCCAAAGTTTTATATGGCCTTGTACTACCACAACATCATTGTTGTCATAAGCGGTAACAGGTACAAGAAGATCACCGACTTGCCATTGCTCAGGCTCTACTTGCGCTACACAACGTATATCTGAACCAGCCTTGGCAGTATAGTCTAGCGACATACCTTTAGGGATCCACCGTAAATGTTTAGGAATAGAAGCTTCAGCCATAACACCCATCGCCATTTCTAACCCGTTACAAATAGCAATAACATGTACCGTTTTTATATGATTATGAACCTTGTTGCGTTTTTTGATATAGCATTCGCAATAGTTGGGTTTTAGCTCAGTAATTAAAGGGTTGATCGTTCTAAAATAAGGAGCCATACGAGCAACCATCATAGAGAATAACTTCTTCCCCATTGGCCAACGCGTCACTCTTTTATACAGCGCCATAACTTTAGTGGGTTTAGCTTGAGTAGACTTAGTTGTGATGTTTTGCGCCATCATAAATTTTCCTGTGTTATTTTTACCTGGTCGGATGAGTTTAGCATTAATTTACCAAAACTCAACCAGCTTTATATACAGGAAAATTGTTTAGGTTTCATTCATTGTATAAACATTAAAGATACTTTGCTTGATAGTAAAATATTGCTTCCATGCAATATTAATTCTGCCAACAAATAACAGTTATAGGTCGGCAAGAAATTAAGCAGTTAAATTATCCTTATGGTTAACTTACGTTATTTTTAAGCTTCGTGCTTGATGAAGTTTTTTATAACTTTCAATCAATCTTAAATGTTTATCTAAACCTTCGAGTTTCATGCTCGTTTTAGTTAAACCAAAGAATCTGATTTCACCAAACACTGACCCAACAACATTACTCATATTTTCTTCACCAAACATACGATTAAAATTAGTAATAAAATCATCTAATTCTAATTCATCATCTAACGTAACTTCGAGTACCGCATGTACTGCTTGATAGAATAAACCACGTTCAACCGTGTTATCATTGTACTGTAAAAATTCCCCGACTAAATCAAGGGCATCTTCCAATGCGCCTAACGCAAGACAAATAAGAATTTTCAGTTCAAGAATAGTTAACTGTCCCCACACGGTATTTTCGTCAAATTCAATGCCAATTAAAGTGCGAATATCAATGTAGTTATCTTGTTGGCTATCTTCTAAACGTTCAAATAAATCTTGTAATGCATCATCACTTAGCACGTGAAGGTTTAAAATATCTTCACGATAATCTAATGCTTTATTGGTGTTATCCCAAATAAGATCTTCAACCGGATACACTTCTGAATAGTCAGGAACTAACATGCGACATGCGGTAGCACCTAGTTGATCAAAGACAGTAATATAAACCTCTTTACCCAGTGCTTTTAAAATAGCAAACAAGCTACCGTACTCTTCTTCATTTGTGCCAGAAAAGTCCCATTCACAAAATTGGTAATCGTATTTTGAACTAAAGAAACGCCAAGAAATAACCCCTGTAGAATCAATAAAGTGTTCAACCGCATTTTCCGGTTCAGACACTGCCATGCTATTAAATGTTGGCTTTGGCACATCGTTTAATCCTTCAAAACTTCGCCCTTGTAACAATTCAGTTAAGCTTCGCTCTAATGCTACTTCAAAACTTGGATGTGCACCAAATGACGCAAAAACACCGCCTGTTTTCGGGTTCATTAAGGTCACGCACATAACAGGAAATTGTCCACCTAAAGAGGCATCTTTAACAACAACTGGAAAACCCTGCTCTTCAAGACCTTTAATACCCGCTAAAATACTTGGATATTTCTCAAGCACTTGTTGTGGTACATCCGGTAAGACAATTTCTTGTTCAATAATTTGTCTTTTGACCGCACGTTCAAAAATTTCAGATAAACACTGTACTTGCGCTTCAGCTAAATTATTACCCGCGCTCATACCATTACTTAAAAATAAATTTTCAATTAAATTAGAAGGAAAATAAACCGTTTCACCGTCACTATGACGTTGATAAGGAATAGAACAAATACCGCGCGCAACATTACCTGAGTTAGTATCAATTAAATTTGACGCACGTAGCTCATTTTCAGGGTTGTAAATACCTAAACAATAATCATCCAAAATTCCCTCAGGTAAAGCATCATTTTCTGCCGCTTTAAACCACTTTTCATTGGGGTAATGAACAAAATCACTATTTGCAATTTCTTCTCCTAAAAATTGATCGTTATAGAAGAAATTACAATTAAGACGTTCGATAAACTCACCTAATGCTGAACAAAGTGCACTTTCTTTTGTTGACCCTTTACCATTAGTAAAGCACATAGGAGAAGCCGCATCCCTGATATGTAAAGACCACACATTAGGAACAATATTTCGCCATGAAGAAATTTCTATCTTCATACCCAAATCAGCCAGAATGCCAGTCATGTCCTTAATGGTTTGTTCAAGTGGTAAATCTTTGCCTAAAATATAGGTACTACTATCATCTGTAGTCTGCCCCATCAACATTGCCTGAGCATCTTCTTCTAGGCTTTCAACCGCTTCTACTTTAAATTCAGGTCCCGATTGCACAACTCTTTTTACTGTACATCGGTCAATAGAGCGTAAAATACCTTTTTTATCTCGATCAGAAATACTCTCGGGTAATTCCACCTGAATTTGAAATATTTGATTGTAGCGATCTTCAGGATCAACAATATTGTTTTGTGATAAACGAATATTCTCAGTTGGTATGTCACGCGACGAACAATAAACTTTAACAAAATAAGCAGCACAAAGCGCTGATGATGCAAGAAAATAATCAAAAGGACCAGGAGCTGAGCCATCTCCTTTGTAACGTATAGGTTGATCAGCAATGACACTAAAGTCATCAAACTTAGCTTCTAATCTAAGGTTGTCGAGAAAATTAACTTTGATTTCCATGAAACGTTTCCATATTTTAATGTTGTAATAAAAGTGTTTGGATCGTCTCAACTTATGAGGATTCACCGAAACTATTTAGCATCTTAATATTGATGAGTGTAATTATTGGATTTTTGGCTATATTAGCCTTAAGTCATAATATAAATTGACTCAATGTTTGTATAAATAAATATTATACGCGTCGAATCAACCTACGTTAACTACTTGCTCGTTTAATTAGTGATTACTTATAGGGTAAAGTATACCATTAGCAGCCGTTAACTTTTAATTCATCGACAGAATTATTATTAGCGCTAGAATAAAAAGTTCAAGATGTTACTATCTATTAAATTAATTACAGTTTTTTAGCAAAGCATTAGGACAGTTATGGAATATACAACACGCGAATTAGCGCAAAATAAACATATAGCGCTTGTTGCACATGACCATATGAAAGAATCATTACTCGATTGGGCTGAAGTGAGATTAGACATATTAAAAAATCACAAGCTTTATGCGACAGGCACAACGGGAACTATGCTCTCACAAAAATTAAAATTACCAATTGAAAGCTTATTATCAGGTCCGATGGGCGGCGATCAGCAACTTGGCGCTAAAATCGCAGAAGGAAAAATAGACATACTTATTTTTTTGTGGGACCCAATGAATGCTGCACCGCATGATCCTGATGTAAAAGCCTTATTGCGACTAGCCGCAGTTTGGAATATCCCGGTAGCAACAAATTTAGCAACGGCAGACTTTATTCTAGACTCATATCACCTTGATAAAGTTTATCATGCTCGTATACCTGACTATAAAGGCTATTTAGCAAGAAGAACCTAACAGTCATTAGTACTTTTTTCATATCAGGTAGCGCCCTTTTCATGTTAATATCTATTTATGACAGGCTCTATAGTAAAATAGCATCAAAATTGCGCTATGGTATACTGTACATCTACATTTGGATTAGCTCGCTAACCAAATATTAAAATATATAGTCGATCCAAGGTACCCAATGAAAAAAACATTTTTATTAACTCATAAAACAATTAAGCCAGCAAGACTTATTGATGCAATTAAGCACGAAGTAAAAAAGTACATTAAAAGAGAACGCAATAAAAAACTACCTGATGACGCTGACTTCTGGGACTTTGATTGTAAATATGGTCACACTAAAGAGGTAGCCGATGTTGTTCATATGTCTACACTGAATAAGTGTATTGATGATGCTGCACAACATGAACTGGAAAGTTTCTACCTAGAAATTATCGCAAAACCGGCAGTAAGAACATCAAAGCCAATTGAAGACGAAGAATAGAACACTTGAATTGATGGCGAGCATTTTTGAACTAGAATTCTCGTCATTTTGAGTTTAGTAATCCCCTTAACCTCGATTTCCTCATAAAAAATTTTGGTCATACCTGAGTAAAACCCGTCATTCTGAACTTGATTCAAAATCTCATGTATTATTCAACCACACGCATGAGATTTCGTATTAAGCGATCTACGGAATGACGAAATCCCCTGAACACCTCGTCATCATTCTAAACTTGATTAATAACCTCGGTTTTGTTCAACCATGCGTATGAGATTACGTATCAAGCGATCTACAGAATGACTAATCGAGCAAACACCCTGCACTTGATTCAAGGTCTCACGTATTATTCAACCACGCGCACGGGATCACTTATCAACAGACCTATAGAATAACTAAATAAGACATACAGGAATAACCAAGTATTTTGTATTTAATGGCCTATGAAGTATATGATGTGACATATAGAATGCAAAAATCGCACAAAAAAATCTCAGGAATATACATAATAAAAAAAAGCGCCTAAAGGCGCTTAAAAGGGAGGTTAAACAAAACCTATTCTCTATACTAATTAAGCATAGCTAAACGCATTTCCTGTTGTCTTTGAAAAGCGTCTTGTTCACGTGCAACATATTTAGCCCATTGCTGTGCTGTTTTTTTAATTTTAGGTAATTTTTCTGCCTGCTCAAAAGCCGCCAAAGATGCATCAAATTCTTTTAAATTAAAGTTTGCCATACCTTTAGCAAGGTACATATTACCTAAGTAAGCCGCTGATTCTTCACTTTTACTTTTTGTAATTGCTTTATCTGCAGCGTTAATGGCTTGTTGCCATTTTTCAGCATTTAAATATGTTTGCGCAAGTAACGCATCATATTTACCGTCATCAGCTAACTCTGTTAATTGTTGTAGGGTTTTAATAGCTTGCATTGTTTCCTTAGCACCTAAATATGCACGAGAAAGTAAGTCTAAACTTTTTTCTTGTGCAACTACGTTACCTTGTTCAATGGCTTCGTCTAATAATTTCGCAGCTTTAAAAGGCGCGCCATGAAATTGGTATAATTGTGCAAGTGTCATAATATCATTTGATTTAATAATATAGCCTGCTTGATAAGCCGCTTCCATTACCGCAACTTGCTTATCTTCTTCTCCAATTTCACCATACATACCTGCAAGCTGTAACCAATATTCAGGCTTGCTGTATAAACGTACAAGTTGTTCCATCACTTCGGTTACTTGTTTAGGCTGATTTAACTCATAGTGAGTGGCACGTTTTAGAATAAGCCAATTTTCTTTAGGTATTTTATTATCTAGTTCAGCTATTTTAATGGCATTTTCAATATGCATTAAGCTATCAACAAATTGTTTATCTTGGTAATAAACTTGAGCAAATAACATTTCTTGACTCGAAGTTAGTGGCTTTGAATTAATTTCTTGCCAAGCCTTTAAATGTGTTAATGCCGAAGTATAATCTTGGTTTTGCATCGATAATTGCGCAAGTGAAAATCGTGTTGAAATAAGCAAACTATCCGGAATTGAACTTTCGTCACGGATCACTTTATTAAAGTTAATAATCGCATTTTCAACATCATCATTGGCGTAATGCATAAAGCTATAAAAGTTATATAACATTGCTTGTTCGTAGCTATTTAAACTATCAACACGCTCTTCCACTTCAGCTAACACAGCTATTCCTGCGGGTATATCGCCTTCATCCGCAAGTTTTTGTGCTCGCGCAAGTTGCGTGTAAACACGGTTTCTCATCGCTGGAACTTTTTTACTTTCACGGTAACTTTTATGTTCTTGTTTAGCTTCTTGTTTAGTGTTGGCTGAATTATTTTCGTTAGCCATTACCTGACTTGATGATAAAAATGTCACCAAACCTAATGTTGAAGCTAAAAATAAGGAAACTTTCATTTTAACTCTCCTTTTTATTTAAATATTAAAAATAAACTTACTTTTCTTGTGAAGTTTGATTTATCCGTCGATCTCAAAACTAATTTTATTTTGGACCCCTGCCACTGACATTGCGACACCATCAACAACACGTGGTTTATATTTGAACTTAACCACCGCATCTAAGGCTGCTCGGTCAAACACACCTTCAGGCTCGGCTTGCACTACAACTGGGTTTGTTACAGCCCCTGTTTTAGTCACGGTAAATTCAACAATTACATAACCTTCAATACCTCGTGCTTGCGCTCGACGTGGATAAACCGCGGCAACTTTTACAATAGGTAAATAATCTCCATCACCACTATCTAAGTTCAAACCACCTGATAACCCGATATCAGCTTGAATATCAGCAGCAAAGCTACTTTTAGTCGCGTTTGCATTAGGGTTACTCTGCTGCATAGGAGGTGTTGTCATTGGCGGTGGTGGCTCTTTAGGTTTTGCGGGCTTTTGTACTTTTCGTTCTTTTTTAACAACCGACTCATCTTTTTTCAAACGAATAAAATCTAGCACATTACCTTTTACTGGCTCTGACATAACATCATTACCGCCAGCAATAAGGTTCTGCATTCCCCAAAATAATAAAAAGGTCATACTTAGCGCCAGTACACCTGCGATAACATATCGAACACCACTGCGCACAATTATTGTAGTCACTTAACACTCTCCAACGTTTACTAGGCTTCTTGCGCAGCAATCGATACGTCAAACACACCAGCGGCGCGCGCTGAATCCATAACCTTAATTAAAGTATCTGTTGTTGCCTTCTTATCAGCTTGAATAACAACAGTACCTTGCGGGTTTTCAGCTTTTAATCGTTCAATATTGGCTTGCACACTGCGAATATCAACTTTACGTTTATTGATCCAAATGTCGCCTTTATCACTAATAGCAACGAGTATATTGGCGCGCTCTTTCTTAACAGCTGTAGCTGCTTCTGGACGATTAACATCAATACCAGCTTCCTTAACGAAAGAGGCAGTAACGATGAAGAAAATAAGTAAAATAAACACTACATCCAACATTGGAGTCATATCTATTTCTTCTTTTTCTTCCTGCGCTTGTATCATTTTATTTAAGTGACGCATGATTTTTCCTAATAGTTTATCTGTATGGTACTAGCCAATAATCATTAACTAGTACGTAACTTTCTTTTTGTTTAATGATTTGCTGTTAAAGAATCAGCTAATAACTCGGTTTCTTTCTTAGCATTTCGTTTAATCCAGGCGACGGTGAAAACACCTGATAAAGAGCCAACCATACCGGCCATTGTTGGTATCGTTGCTCTTGATACACCTGAAGCCATTGAACGAGCATTGCCACTACCTGAAATAGCCATTACATCAAAAACTTCAATCATACCGGTCACTGTGCCTAGTAAACCTAGAAGCGGACATAGCACAACCAATGACTGAATTAAGCTAATATTTCGATTTAACTTAGTTGCACCACGTGAAATTAATGCCGTTCTAATTTGCTCACTGTTCCATGACGTTTGATCTGCTCTGCTTTCCCATGTACTAAGCAAATGCTTTTTCACACTTTTATAACTTAGTGAGATAAATACAAATCGTTCAAAGATCATTAACCACATAATGAAAATAACACAGCCAATAACGGTTAATACCTGCCCGCCCGTATCCATAAACTCTACAATAGCGTCGAACATTTCGGTTAAGGCAATCACGTTTTATGCTCCCTGCCCTGCTAACTCTGCATTTTCAGAGCGCTGAGCAATTATACCGGTGCTTTCTTGTTGTAAAATATTGATGATATTTTTACTACGACTATTTAGGTAAGCGAATATGAATACCATTGGAATCGCAACAACTAAGCCAAGAACCGTTGTAACTAAGGCTTGAGAAATACCACCTGCCATTAATTTAGGGTCACCTGTACCAAACAAGGTAATCGCTTGGAACGTATTAATCATACCGGTTACCGTACCAAGTAGACCGATTAACGGTGCAACGACTGAGATAATTTTAATAAGCGTTAGCATGCTAGATAACTTAGGTAACTCACGTAATATTGATTCAGACAGTTTTAATTCTAATGTTTCAGTATCTAAACCAGGATTATCGTCTTTTACTTGCATAACACGGCCTAACGGATTGTCATTTGACGCAACATCAGACTTAAGTTGACGATTAACTTTAGCGCCTACAGATACCAAGCTAATTAAACGTATTAACGCGATTAATAAACCAACTGCGCCAATAGCAAGAATGATATAACCAACAACACCACCTTGGTCGATACGCTCTCGTGTGTCTGGTGCTTGCACAAGTAAACTTAAAATTGAACCGCCTGTTGGGTCTAACGCAAAAGCGGTTGTTTCTTTGCTTGTTGTTAACGCATCAACTGTTGATAAATAACGGTTAGCGGGTTGTCTAATTAACTCAGCAACACTGCCTGTTTCATCGATATATTCTAAATATTTACCATTAGCAACTAAGTTAAATCCGCCAACACGTGTAACGTCTGTCATGGTACGTTCGCCATTAGCTAAAACGACTTCACGATTAAACGTACTTATTTTACCGCTTTGTGTCATTTCACGTTGTAGTTCAAACCACAAACGTTCTATTTCTTCAATTGACGCTAACTTACTAGTAGATCCCATACTTTGCGCAAATTGATCTAAAAACTCACCACGACCAGGAATTTGGGCCGAAATAACAGATGTTTGAAATTTACTACGAGTATCACCTGACACTTGTTGCAGTACGCCAAATAACTCTTTTAATTCACCTAAGCGCTTATCAAGTGCTTCCGTTTTATTCGCTAATTGAATTTCATTATCAGCAAATGTTTTTTCTAATTCACCACTTAAGGCAATCGCTGAATCTCTTTGCTTTTTAATATCATTAAGCATTGCTTGTTGTTGATTCACTTTTGCTTTAAATTCAGCTTCTCTATCTTTATTTTGTTTAGATTGCGCAATTTTTCCTTGTTCTAGCTGACTTAATAAATCATCAAGATTAGTCGCTTGTTGCGCCATACTTGCTCCGCTTGCCAGCGTTAATGAAAGCGTTACAGCCGTTATTGCTTGTTTGCTAAAAGTTGTTAACGATTTAACAGTATTAATAATAGTCATGTTTGATACTCTGCTATAGCTTGGCTTGTGTGTTGGTCAATGGCACCATGATTAAGTCCGGTGCTAGTTGTTTACGTGCAATACGAAGTGCTTTATTTACACCTAAACGATAATCTTGTGAAAGTGTTTGCCATTGGCCACTTGCTTGATCCCATTGACCCAAACGACTTCCATCACGTGTTTGATAAATATAACTAACACGCCCTACCCGTAAAAAGTCAACATCCATTTGTTGGTTATCAACTGTCAATTGACCACTGTATGATTCAATAGTACGCCCATAATCAACTTCAATTTGGTAAGCTTCTAAAACACGACGAAATTTTTCAGCAACTGAAGTATCAGCACGTACCATCATGTCATTTAAATCATTAAGTCTTTTACTACGCTCTTCAGGGAGAAAAGGAACATCAAGTTGTACGAAACTTTCTAATGTAGAAATCATGCGCGCCATTAGAGGTGATATTTGGCGTTCAATAACACTGACTTCTTCCATAGACTTAGCCAGCTGAGTTAATTCGGCTACTTGATTGTCTAATTGAAGTTGCATTTGTAAGTTATATACATTTAAACCGTCTAGCTCTTTCGTTACAGTATTAAATTGTTGTAACTTAGTCTGAACTTGCTCTGTAAGGCCATTTACTTTTAACTGAGAGTTAACGGCAGACTGATTAATTTGTTGTCCGGCAGCAACCACTTCATCTAGTCGTTGAGATTGGTTGTTTTCATTCGCGATAGCACTTGTATGTAGCAGGCTGCTAGCACTAAAGCTAAGCAATAAGCTTGCTTTGGCAAGGTGTGATAACTTCATGTATTTACCTATATCTTGTCATAAAATAATTGTGACAAAGTCTACCCAAGAAATATGACAGTTAAGTTATGGAAATGTGACAGTTAGGTTTCAGTAATGTTTCACTTTTATGAATTACTAAGTAGAAGAATGTTCAACAGTCATGACGTATACTTTTTATGGTTCATTTTGTTTACTTAGGGTTTACGACTAAATAATGTACTGTTTCGTTTGATAATATTGAAATTGGTATACCTAGTTGGTATGGTAGGTTGGTAAACCAAAAAGCAATAAAGAGTAAGAGGGGAGATTGTAAATATAACAATGCTATTTACATCATCATTATTCTTTTATAAAGAATCAAATATAAATAATTTAAGAGAACATTATGAATAACATTCGAGTAAGGCAAACTATTTTATCCTTAACTGCTATACCTATTTCTGTTGTCATGCTGATGTCATGTGCAAGTAATGGAGAAAGTGAACAATCTAGTTTTACTCCTAAAACAACGGCTACTATTCCTGCTGATAAATTTGATTTATCTCATTGGAAAATGAATGTGCCACTTGATTCAAACAATGATGGAAAAATTGATGAAATTTCAGTAAAAAAGATGCAAAGCTATTCGCATCCAGACTTCTTTTATCTTGATGAAGAAGGTTATATGGTTTTTACGGCGCCAAATAAAGCCATCACTACTGCCAACTCTAGTAATACTCGTAGCGAATTACGCCAAATGCTTCGTGGGAGTAACACTAAAATAAAAACAAGTTATCCTGGTAACAATTTTGCTATTGCAGCCCACCCATTGTCTGAACGTTTTGGTGCTGTAGGCGGGAAAATGACAGCTACCTTAAAAGTTGATCATGTTGCACTAAGAGCTAAGAATATTAATAAACCTGCAGCTTATTCCGTTGTTGTAGGACAAATTCATGCAGGAAAAGATAAAGCATTACAAGCAAAAAACTTAGGATTTGGTGCCGGTAATGAACCGATAAAAATTTATTATAAAAAATGGCCAAATCATGAAAAAGGCTCTGTTTTTTGGAACTATGAAAGAAACCTAGCTAAAAATGATCCTAACAGAACGGATATTGCTTTTCCTGTTTGGGGAAATACCTGGGAAAATTCAAATGAGCCTGGCGATAATGGTATCGCACTAGGAGAAGAATTCAGCTATACCATTAATGTACATGAAAATATTATGTATTTAACTTTTACTTCGCCAGGTAAACCAACAGTTAACTACAATGTAAATTTAGCAAACAATGTTGATGCAAACGGTGGGATAGATCCCAAAGATAATAAGTGGGGCTATACTGGCGACTGGTTATACTTTAAAGCCGGTGCTTATAATCAATGTAGCACTAAAGATGCTCCTGGTTTGTGGTATGCAGCTTGTTTAGGAACGGGAGATTGGAAAACAGATAAAGCTAATGGAGATTATACGCAAGTTTCTTTTAGTGCATTAGTGCTTAGCGACTCTACTAATCCAAGATAATAGTACATTATTCTAACTGAATTTTACTTTAAAGTTGCTTTAATCATAAGGGGGAACATGCGTTCCCCCTTAATCGAAAAGTAATTCAATATTATTTAACTATTAAATTGAGAAATTAAACTTTGTTGCTCGTGCAGTCGCTTTAATAGTTTATTACTTAACTCAACAGCTTCTTTACCATGAGACTCACTTTTGGCTGACATATCAGTAATAGATGAGATATTAAGGCTAACATTTTCAGCAACAATAGATTGCTCTTCTATTGCTGTAGATATCTGTATATTTATATCAGCTAATGCTGTTACTTCCTCATTAATTTCTCGTAGAGCTACTCCTGTTTGATCTACCATAGACACGCAATTTTCTGATAGATCTCGTCCTTTAGACATAGAATTAATTGCATAATCAGATTCTGCTCTTAATTGAATAATTAATTTTCCAATTTCATCAGTGGATTGTTGCGAACGTGATGCTAAAGCTCTCACTTCTTCTGCTACAACAGCAAAACCACGCCCTTGCTCTCCAGCTCTTGCAGCCTCAATAGCCGCATTTAATGCTAAAAGATTAGTTTGATCAGCAATAGCGCTGATTTCACCCAAGATTTCTTCTATTGATCTCGTTCCATCAATTAAACGATGAATAGCCATATCAACTTCACCTAATTGCTTAGATAATTCATTTATAGAACTCATTGTTTCAGATACAACTTCTAAACCATTATTACTAATATTCAATCCTTGCTGAGATGTATCAGCAGCTAGTGTTATCACTTGAGCAATTTCTCTTATGGTCGAAGACATTTGAGTAATAGAAGTAGCGACCTGATCAGTTTCATTTTTTTGTTCCGCAAGAATTGTTGCTACATTGCTACCCCGTTTTTCAGATTGAGTTGCTACATCATTAATAATGGTTGAATCGTCAGAAACACGCCCTACAACAGCTTTTATTTTAGCTGCTTGCATTTTCAGAGCTAATAAAATATTTCCAACCTTATCGTTATTGCCAGAATATAAAAAACTCATTAGATTATTATCATAAATATTTTTTGATTCTTGAAGTACAGTTAGATATTGAGAGCGCCACAAAGAAAAAATTAATGCCCCACAAAAAATGAGCCCTGCGAGTAAAATAGATATCATTGTATTATTATCTTCAACAAAAATATTTGTTATTGATAGTAATACAGAAAGCAATAAAATAACTTGTACCCATAAAGTTTTATCAACTTTTTCTTTAATAGCGGCTGGTTTCTTACCTTGGTGAAGCTGCGGATAAACTTCATTAGCTCTGTCAATTACTTTTCTATCAGGTAAAGTTCTAACAGATTGATATTCAAAGACACTACCAGTATCATCTTTAATTGGTGTAACAAAAGCATCAACCCAATAAAAATCACCATCTTTGCAACGATTCTTAACAGGCCCCATCCAAGAATTACCTTGTTGAATACTTGACCAAAGGTCCTTAAAGGCTTCTTTTGGCATATCTGGATGTCGAACTTTATTATGAGGATTATTCACTAACTCATCTAACGTATAACCAGAAATAGTACAAAATTTAGTATTTGCGTATTTAATATGACTATTTAAATCAGTAGTTGAAAGCAATATATCAGACTCAGAAAACAACAACTCTTTACTCATTTTATTCTCAATAATACAACGGTTAAATTAATTATATTAATCATCAAGATACAACCAAACTTAGCCTCATAACTTAATATTTTATAATTAAAAACGGAAGTTTATTGTAATATAATATTCATTACTTTTAGTGGGATAATCACTTTAAAAACATAACATTGCGAATTTTGTACAAATCTTTAATAGCAAATAAATGTTATTTACATAATCCTTTTAAATCATTCAAACTAAATAGCTAAAGACGGTTATTTACCTTTTTTTATACATATTCCAATTTATTTAAGTAATTGCAGCTTACAGAGAGGCTTTTATTTTTTATCAAATAGACTTGATTAAGATCAAACAAATTAAAATAATGCGTATTTTGTACTATTAAAATTTTAATATTTAAATCAATTACTTTAAAAGATAAACAGATCGAAACTCTAATTGAATTTCGCATTAGAATTTGTATGTTAATAACAGAGGCAATATGAAGTACTTTTATTATGATATTAATGACTTGATAAATAAAAGTGAGTCGAAGTAATCTAATCGTTAAGTGTATTAGTCAACCTATTTTACAAATTGAGACTGCTTTCCCCCTAAATGAGCCTACCTATTTAATCTGAACTTGGTTTAAGATGTTTTTAATTTATTGAAATTATTGATAATATAACTATATTTTACTCTATCTTGATAGTTTTTCTTAATTCAAGGCAGATTTCGCGTCAATAGCTAGCCTATTGCAAGTAAATTTAACGATGAACTAAGGAAAAATAACTGTTAGAGAAAGATTTATTAAACAGAGCTCAGGTTATTTAACGCGAGAGTTAAAATAAAAAAAGGAGCTTTACTAAAGCTCCTTTTTGATTCACCAAATTTCTAGTACCTTAAAAGTCCCACTTTAATGCGACTTCAAATTGAGTACCTTTCGTTTCACTTTGTATGAGCGTATCTTCAAATTCTATCGCTTTATCTTTACCTAAAATATTCTGTACTTTAAAGGTTACCGTTGAAGAAAAAGTAGGATAGTAAGTATAGACCATATCAAGTGAATGAAATGGTTGCTCGTATGCATCATCTTTACCTTCAATACCCGGTATAATAATACGTTCGCCAAACACGTTATAAACTAATGTCGCACTATGATAGCCATTAGGTGCATCCCAACCTAGATTGAAATTAAGTACATACTCTGAATGACCCGTCATTCTGCGTGTTGGGTTTGAAATACTTGTAGAGACTCCCGTCTGCTCAACAACACTTTGGGTATTAATATTAATTTCAGAATCACTTAACGTAACATTACCCGATAAGAAAAGATCGGCTCCATTTACTGGCCCTAAATCACCTAAGAAAGTAAAGTCTTTCAAAAACTCCATTTCTATACCATAAACATAACCGTCTTCAGCATTGGCAATACGGATAAGTGATGGACCATCTTGCGAAGGTGACTGTACCGATTCAATTGGCATATCCATATCTTTATAGAATAAGCCAACCGACAAGTTTTCACCTGTTTCCATATACCATTCCCAGCGTACGTCATAGTTAATTATGTCGGTACTTTCTACGCCAGGAGTTCCACCAATAGGGAAACCTGTTAAAGGATCAATATAAGTTGCTGGGGCTACTTCACGAAGATCTGGACGAATTGTTGTTTGGCCAACTGATGCACGAAATTGCATTTGATCATCTAAAATATAGGTCAATGCTAAAGCACCAAAGAATTCATCTTCTTGGAAGGCAAGATCAGCCAAGTCAGCTTCTGTTGGTTGTGATGGTAAGTCAAATTTTCCTGTTGCTGGATCAAGCGGTGCAACAACTTGTCTAAAGTCTTCATAACGAACACCACCTACTACGCGCCACTTTTCATTAAAGAAAAAATCTGCTTCGACATAATAAGCATCAATCATTTGCCCTGAATAATAATCATCACCGGCAATTGACGTATCACGCATAATATTATCATTGCCACTTAGCGGGTAATTTAAAATAACATCATCAGTTAATATAGTGTTTAATTGACTACCTGTTAAGTCTAGATCACCTAGTGCTAACGTATTAATATCAACACGTCGAGCAAATGCTTCTCTTGATTTTTTAACAAAATCACCACCAAATTTTAATTCAACTTCAATGCCAGAAAAAGCTAGTGGCAAAGACAAATTATAACCATAATTTTCTACTTCATCGTCTAAGTCTTGAAAAGTATAACGAGTAGAAGTACTAGCTTTTCTTAATGAACTTTCATTAACGTAATCAAAGATTCCATCTTCTGGTTGCCCATTATAACCATCTGAAATAATGTAACGTGTTTCTATATTACCTGGAGCATAACGGTTAGAACGTGCATCAGAATAAAACCAATCAACACCGAGTCCCCACCAGTCATTAAAATTATGCGTGCCACGTAATTGATTCGAAATCATTTCACGTTCTTCGTAGATAACTTCACTATCGCGAATTCTTAAACCATCACTCAGTAAAACGTTGTTAGTATTACCTCGTTTATCACTCACTTGATCACGAGTATCATGCAGTATTAATGAAGTAAAATCGATGCGATGGTTGCGCATGTACTCTAAGCCTAAACTCATCATGCCAGAAAAACGCACTGAATGTTCAGTTGTATCTACTTCATCAAAACCACGCACTAAAGACCAAGCACCATCTGAGCCTTTAGTAAAATCTTGACCTTCATAACCTTCTGATACTTCCCATTTATTGTCATAAGAAATAGATGAAAGAAAACCTAAACGAAAATCATCAAAGTCAAATTTATTACCAAGCGTTATATCTAACCCTGTATTTGGGTTAATACTTTCACTTTTTGGATCATAATCGCGATTAAGCTGGGCTGCCACTAATCGGTTTTCATCTTGGTCTAAACTATTGATAGAGGTATAGCTATTCCACAACTGTGTTAAATCATCTGGTGCTGCTCGCGTACCATCATCAACACCGTACCAATCGTTACCACCACCATTGTAAGTAAGCCCGTCATCAAAGTTATTAGTGTTACCACCAAGTTTAGCTTTCATGTTAAAAACGAAATCTGTTGGAATAGTTTTCAAACGAACATCAACATTACCACCAGCAAAATGGGCTGGCATACTGGCCGAATAAGACTTTTGTACTGATAAGGATTCAATAATACTCGATGGAAATAAATCTAATGGTATTACTGTTCGTGTTGGGTCAGGACTAGGTACAGCAGCACCATTTAATTGCGTACTTGAAAAACGTTCACCAAGACCACGTACATAAATAAATTTTCCATCTACAAGTGTTATACCTGTTACACGACGAAGCGCAGCGGCTGCATCTGAATCGCCTGTGCGAGAAATTTGCTCTGCACCTAAAATGTCGGCAACAAAAGCTTGATTTTTACGTTCTTGCATTACGGCACTTGCAGTACCTTTTAAGCGACTAGCTTTCACCACTACTTCTTCAATGGCCTCGCTATCGTCTTCTTCAGCTATAACCTGTCCCGTTGTTGCCATCAAAGCAATTGTTAGAGAAGATAAAGCAAAAGATTTAAACTTATTATTCATTGTAAACCTCATGAATTAGGTATTTGAACATTAATACCAAACTAATGAATAGAAGTGCTCAATTGATTAGTTTGGTATGAAATGCTGTAGTATAAAAATAATTGTGCTACAGCATTTTGATTAGCTAGTCTGTTACTCTAAACCTACAGTCCAGCCAGAAGTCCAGTTGTTTCCTTCAGTTACCGCACCAATGTGATTAGCGTTGTCAAAGAAAGCATTACCTGTAAAGTCTTTCGGGGTAGTTGTATCAATGGTGAATATACCGTTTAGTACTGTACCCATATTTTCGGCAGTTGAGTTATCATCGTTTTGATTCAGCACCCAATCTTCAGCGTCAAGTAATACCGTGCCATCCGTTGCTTTTGAATCTTTGAAGTTTTCATCACAAGCAAATACTGAATTTGAAATAACCGTATCGCCATTTATGGCTTGGTCTGTTGTTACCGTAGAGCTGCCGCCTTCAAGTTCTAAACATTCACCCATGCCTGAAGTACCTGTTACAACAAAATTATGTAACTGTGCTTTAGTACCTTCACGTAAGTATATACCTTCAGAAGCTTTATCAGGTGTATCAAAGCCATTACCAATAATCGTCATATTAGCAATTGTTGGATTAGATTGAGGTTCTTTATCAGGCGTTGAACCGTCGTTATCAGCTTCAATTGCTCGGTTAGCTTCACCGTCATTATCTGCATGTTTTACTAATACATACTGTAAATTACCGCGGTAACCATTATCCCAGTCAACACTGTCATCTTTATTCCCTGTAAGCACAACATACTTCGCATTAACAGTACCACCGAAGAATTCAACACCGTCGTCTGCATTTTCATGTACTTGAATATATTCTACTGTTGTACCTGAGCCTACACCGCCAAAAGTAATACCGTTTAACTCATTGTCTGGGGCAATTTCATAACCGGCATGTTTAACAACAACATAACGCAATGTACCTGAGCTGTCTTCATCATCAGTACCACCAAAAACACCACCTTCAGCTACACCTTCAACCTGTAATGCACAGTCACTACCATCTGATGGACATTTATTTGATTTTGCATTACCAAGAATAACAACACCGCCCCATTGGCCAGAGCCAGTAACACCTTGTGCAATATCTTCACTAGAAGTAAAAGTGATTGGGTTAGTCGCAGTACCATTAGCTTCAATAGCTGAATCACGGCTAATAACTAGGTAATCGCCACCTGAGCGACCATAAATGGTAGTACCTGGTTCAATTGTTAAAGTAGCGCTATTAGCTTTATCTTCACCAATAAATACCGGACCATTTAATGCATATAAATTATTGGCCGTTAATGTTAAATCATTAGTAATTTCACCTGTTAATTGACAGGTTGTCGTAACGCCATCAATTGGTGTAATCGGTGTAGTACCTGTTGGACAACCTTCAGCCTCAGATTCAGCTGTTGCCGTTACAACACCACCACCAAAACCAAATGCCCAACCTTGACGCCAGTCATCTGTACCATTTAGTGCACCAACATAATCTGTCGTATCAAAAAATGCATTTTGAGTATTAGCAACATCTTGACCTGCATTAGCTGCAATGAGTGGAGAACCACTATCAGGTACACCTGATTCACTAATTAAAATTGACGAACTAATACTGTTTGAAGATTCAGCACTAAACCATGCTTCCATATCAAATGAAGTGGAGTCTTTAAAGTTTTCTCCTTCACATGCCATAATGACATTTTCCATCACGATTTTGCCGCTATTGGCATTATCTACCGTGATCCCAGCTTCAAATTCTAAACACTCACCCATTTCGCTCGGGCCAGTGATAACAGTATTAAATATTTTCGCTGCTGTTCCTTCACGTAAATAAATACCTTCGGAATCTTTATCCGCTGTGTCGAAGTTATTACCAATAATGGTCATATTCGAAATTATTGGGTTAGACTGTGGCTCTTTACTTGGGTCACTACCGTCATTATCTGCTTCAATAGCACGGTTAGCTTCACCAGAATTATTAGCATGCTCAATATAAATATGCTGTAGCATACCTTTATAACCATTATCCCAATCAACACTATCGTCTTTGTTGCCTGTCAAAACTAAATGTTTTGCGTTAACAGCACCACCAAAAAATTCAACGCCATCATCAGCATTGCTGTGAACTTGAATATAGTCAACAGAAGTACCTGAGCCAACACCACCAAAAGTAATACCGTTTAATTCATTATCAGGGGCAATTTCATAACCTGCATATTTAACAACTAGATACTTTAATGCACCTGAATCATCTTCCCAATCAGTACCGCCAAATACAGCACCTTCACCAACACCTTCAACTTGTAGCGCACAATCGCTACCATCAGTTGGACATTTATTTGATGGTGCATTACCTAGAATAACTAAACCACCCCATTGACCTGAATCCGTTGTTTCACCTTGAACGTCTTGTAAAGATGTCATGATGATTGGGCTAGTTTTAGTACCTTCAGCCATTATCTTTGCATCACGGTGAATAACTAAATAGTCATTACCAGATTGACCAAAAATAACTGTGCCTGGTTCAATTGTTAATACCACATCATCAACACCACGTGCTTGTTTATTAGCAGATAAACCACCAACATCTACACCACCACTTAAAGCGTACATAACAGCATTACCATTACTGTCGTTCGCCACTAACGTTGTGCTTTCTGTAATTCTTGTATCAAGTACTTGTATTTGAACATCAAAACCTAGTGCAGCAGAAACTTGTGTGCTCAATGCAGAATTCGCCTTACCCGGTAACACTTCATCAGGTGTCGTTGGAGTCGTTGGTGACGGATTCGTTACAACTGTATCACCGACTGAATTATCTACATTTGACTCAAGGTTTATATCACCACCACAAGCAGCAAGACCAAGAGATAGAGCAGTTACAATAGCAACATTGGTTGCGCTGTGCTTAAAGATCTTATTCAATTTCATGTTTCTCTCCGAAGAGTTAGTTGTTTTATTAAAGGACTAATTAATTTTTCCAACATGCTACAAGAGAAAAATGACAGAAATGTTTTAGAAATATGACTGTTTCTTTACAGTTATATTTCATTTTAATGACAGAGATTGCGCATCAAGGGCTGTGGGCGTTATCTATATTTCACTTAAGAAAATAATCAATCCCGTTTTATGCTTAATTACACTTGTCATTAATTTGAAACATTACTTCTTTAGTGTTTTAGCTTTATAAATGCCCCTTAACTTTATGGAGTATATTAATGAAGTTTATTGAGAAAGAGCTCAGCTGGTTATCATTTAACCACCGAGTATTACAAGAAGCTCAAGATATTAGTGTTCCTTTATTAGAGCGCTTGAGATTTTTAGGAATATATTCCAGTAATATGGATGAGTTTTATCGTGTTCGCGTTGCTAATGTAAGAAGAAAAATATACATAGCAAAATCAGTGTCAGAGAAAAAACAAGCGCGTGAGCTTTATGATCTGATTCAACAAAAGGTCATTGAATTACAATTAATATTTGACGATACCTATTTAACATTACTCAATAAGTTATCAGAGCAAGATATTAATTTAATTAATGAAATGCAACTTAGTCAGGAAGAAGAAGCTTGGCTTGAAACTTATTATAAAGATAAACTACGTCGCCATATTTTCCCGCTTATTTTAACTGAAAATATTAATTTAAAAGATAATATAAAAGACGACTCGACTTATTTAATGGTTGCTATGACTATCAATAACCATAGCCAGTATGCCTTAATAGAAGTGCCCAGTAGTAATGTACCTCGCTTTGTAAAATTACCTAAATACACCAACAGTGACGATGAAAGTTCGAGTATTATTCTGCTCGACAATATAATACGGCACAGTCTCAAACAAATATTTGTCGATTTTTTCGAGTTCGACTATATTCATGCCTATTCAATGAAGCTTACCCGTGATGCTGAGTTTGATTTAAGTAATGAATTTAGTCAAAGTCTGTTTGAACAAATGAATACCAGTTTACGCAAACGAATTAACGCAGAGCCGGTTCGTTTAGTATATGACAAAAAAATGCCGGCCGACATGCTATCTGTGCTTAAACAAAAGCTAAATATTACTTCGAATCAAAGACTTGTTTCAGGTGGGCGTTATCATAGTTTTAAAGATTTTATTGAATTTCCTGATGTTGGTAATAAATCACTCTCTTACGAAAAAATGTCAGCTATAGAACATAAAGATTTTCGTAATCATCCTAATGCTTTTACTGCAATGGCTAATAAAGATATTTTACTTTATTATCCTTACCATAAATTTTCTCACTTTACGGAATGGTTAAGGCAAGCAGCTTATGATCCTAAGGTTGTTAGCATTGAAATATCACTTTATCGTGTGGCTAAGAAATCCCGTGTTGTTGCCGCGCTGATTGAAGCGGTTAAAAATGGTAAACAAACCACAGTAAATATAGAGTTAAGAGCTAGGTTTGACGAACAAGCAAATTTAAATTGGGCTGAAATATTAACAAACGCCGGTGCTAAAGTTACCTTTGGGATTCCAAATTTAAAAGTTCATGCAAAAATTTGTTTGATTACACGTAAAGAAGAGAGTGGCTTAGTGCGTTACGCGCATATAGGCAGTGGTAACTTTCATGAAAAAAATGCTAAAATTTATACTGATTTTAGTTTATTTACTTGTCGTCCTGAATTAACGGAAGAAGTCGCGCAAGTATTTAAGTTTATTAAAAGCCCATACCAAAAGTTCACATTTGAACATCTTATTATTTCACCTATTAATTCACGTGCTAGTTTTGTTGATCTCATTGATCAAGAAATAAGTGCTGCCAAAAATAATCATAAAAGTGGTATTACGCTTAAAGTTAATAATTTAGTAGATCACAGTTTAATTAATAAACTCTACCAAGCGAGTAATGCCGGCGTTCCAATTAAATTAATTATTCGTGGTATATGTACATTAGTTGCAGGAATTAAAGAACAAAGTGAAAATATTCAAGTCATATCAATTATAGATAGATTTTTAGAGCATCCTCGAGTTGCTATTTTCGAACAAAAAGGCAATCAAAAAGTATTACTTTCATCTGCCGACTGGATGAATCGTAACATTGAAGAAAGGGTTGAGGTAACCTGTCCAATTTATTGCCATGATGTAAAAAAACAAATTATCGATATTATCAATATTCAACTTGCAGACAACACCAAAGCCAGAATAATTGATAGTGAACAACGTAATCTCTATCCACCTAACCATTGTAATGAGAAGGTTCGTTCTCAAATGGCTATTTATCGTTATTTAACTAAGCAAAATGATGAATTAGTAAAAACCACTGAACTAACAGAAACTATAGAACAGAGTAAAGATATGAGTATCATGGATAATTTTATTTTAAAAAAAGAGCCTGCTTGATGATATTAAATGAATCTACTAGTGTAAAACATTTTGTAGCGATTGATCTGGGCTCAAATAGCTTTCATTTAATTATTGTTCGTGAGCAAAACAATCATACTGAGGTAATTTATAAACAGAAGCAATCTATTAGATTAGCAGCCAGTTTAGAAAGAGAAGGCACCATTAATGATCAAAGTATGACTTTAGCCATGAATTGTCTAAAGCGCTTTGCAGACTCTTTTGCTCAATTACCTAACTGTCAAGTAATGATAGTGGCGACTTATGCTTTACGGCAAGCTCAAAACAGTCAACAATTTCTTGAGCAAGCAATCACAGTTATGCCCCACCCTATAAATATTATTTCAGGGGAACGTGAAGCTGAATTGATTTTTTTAGGTGTTGCCTATACGCAAATAATAAATCAACCGACCTTAATTATTGATATAGGCGGTGGAAGTACCGAATTTATCATAGGTCAAGCATTAAGCCCTAACTTGACCCGAAGCTTAGACATAGGTTGTGTCAGTTTTAGCCAACGATTTTTTCATTCGGGGAAAATAAGCGAAGAATTAATGTTTGCAGCGGAACTTTATAGTAAACAAGTTCTAGGTAGTATATCGCTTGAATACAATAGTTTTGGCTGGGAGCAAACCCTAGGATCGTCTGGTTCAATAAAAGCAATAACTCGTATAATGAAAGAGTTATACGACGATAGTAATATTACACTCAAGCGATTATATAGAATAAAGTCACAACTTATTAATTGGGGTCATCACGATAATATAGCGTTTGCCAACTTAAGTGATAAACGTCGCCCTTTATTAGCGCCAGCAATTGCTATTTTAATACCCTGCTTTGAACTACTTAATATTGACATGCTTAAATACAATTCTGGTGGTGTTCGTGAAGGTTTATTACATCAGCTAAGGTTTACACAATAATATAAAATAGTATTGAAAAAATAAAAAGGCTGTTAATAAACAGCCTTTTTATTTATGTTGTATCAATCAGACAGATACATTGTTAATTAACAATAGTATTAACCAGCATGAACAATACGTTTTGTTATTAAGTTATCAACAACACTTGGATCCGCTAATGTTGAAGTATCGCCTAACGTATCGACGTCATTTTCAGCAATTTTACGCAATATACGACGCATAATCTTACCTGAACGTGTTTTAGGTAAACCTGGTGCCCATTGCACGTAATCAGGTTTTGCAAAGCGACCTAGCTCTTTAGCCACAAAATCTTTTAGCTCTGCATTAAGTTCATCTGACTCTTGCGCATTTGCCATCAAAGTAACATAGCAATATACACCTTGGCCTTTAATTTCATGAGGATAACCAACAACAGCCGCTTCAGCAACAGCTGGATGAAGTACTAAAGCACTTTCAATTTCAGCAGTACCTAGACGATGACCTGAAACGTTTAGGACATCGTCAACACGACCAGTGATCCAATAGAAACCATCTTCATCACGTTTTGCACCATCACCAGTAAAGTAATTACCCGGGTATTGACCTAAATAAGTTTGGTAGAAGCGATCATGATCACCATAAACAGTACGAAGTTGTCCTGGCCAGCTAGCTGTCATTACTAATAAGCCTTGGTTTTCACCTTCAAGGGTATTACCATCTTTATCAAATAATGCTGGTTGAACACCAAAGAATGGTTTACCTGCACAACCAGGTTTCATATCTACAGCACCAGGTAACGAAGTAATTAAAATACCACCAGTTTCTGTTTGCCACCAAGTATCAACAATTGGACAATTACTTTTACCCACAACTTCATAATACCAATGCCAAGCTTCAGGGTTAATTGGCTCACCTACAGAACCAAGTAAACGTAATGATGAAAGATCATATTTCTCAACAAATTCATCACCTACACTCATTAAAGCACGAATAGCTGTTGGTGCAGTATAGAATACATTTACTTTATGTTTTTCACAGACTTGCCAGAAACGTCCAGCATCTGGGTATGTTGGTACACCTTCAAAAACTAAAGTGGTAGCACCGTTTGCTAATGGGCCGTAAAAAATATAAGAATGGCCAGTGATCCAACCTGCATCAGCAGTACACCAGTAAATTTCGCCTTCTTGATAATCAAATACATACTTATGTGTCATTGCTGCATATAAAATATAACCACCACAAGTATGTACAACACCTTTTGGTGTTCCAGTCGAGCCTGACGTATATAAAACAAATAGTGGATCTTCAGCATCCATGACTTCTGGCTCACATACGGCTTCTTGTCTTGCTACAGCTTCTTCATAATTAATATCTGTCTTTTCATTCCAAGCAACATCACCACCTGTGCGAGCAACGACAATAACAGAGTGAACTTGAGGACATTCTGCAACTGCAGCATCAACATTCGCTTTAAGTGGAATACGCTTACCACCGCGTAAGCTTTCATCAGCAGTGATAACTACTTGGCATTCAGCATCCATAACGCGAGCTTTAATAGCTTCGGTAGAGAAACCACCAAAAATAACAGAATGAATAGCACCAATTCGAGCACAGGCTAACATGGCATAACCTACTTCAGGAATCATTGGCATGTAAATACAAACACGATCACCTTTTTTAACGCCACGTTCTTTTAGTAAATTAGCAAAACGACAAACATGATCATGAAGCTCTTGATAAGTTACCTGTAAATCTTCACTTGGATCATCGCCTTCAAAGATAATCGCGGTATCATTTGCCTTGGTCGCTAAATGGCGATCAATACAGTTGTAACTCACATTAAGTTTACCGCCTGAGAACCAATTGATTTCAGAATTTTTCAAATCAACTTTACTTACGCTATCCCAAGGTTGGTACCAGTCAATAAACTCTTTTGCTTGCTCTCCCCAAAATACATCTGGCTGTTCGATAGATTGCTTATACATAGCATCGTAAGTTGCGCTATCAATATGCGTATTAGCTTTGGCTTTCTCTGATACAGGGTAACAAGGTTTTAATTCATTCATAAGTTATTCCTTCTTGGGGGTTAACACCCAATATAATAATTTTTATTTTTTACTTTATCTAAATAAGTAAGATTGTGTTTATGCTAAGTATTTTACGTTGGTTTTCATATACGCCTTTAGTCTTAAGCAAATACACCTTTAGTTGGAAACTATATAAATAGTACTCATTTTAGGCATACGTTCAGAATCTTATATTTAATGTTTTTATAGGCTAAAGCCATTTTATTTTAACGCGTACATTAGCATTGACAATGGGTGTCGACAATATTGTCACTTCGCCATCTCCTAACTCATAAGGTTATTGAATGTTAATTATACAATTAATGAATTACAAAAAATTGACACATATAAAATCATCGTTGCAGATAAGTTAGCCTTAATAATTTATCAAAAGAGAAAAAAAGATCAAATCCCTAACAAATCAACAAACCTATTTTACAGTAACCTATCAAGCAGCAAACATACTCTAAGATATTTAGCTTAGCTAATGAGATAAACTAACCTGAGTAACAACACAGCGCTATACAGAAAGGCAAATAGTAATATGCTACTTATTATTTTCTAGGGAGCGTAATTAAAATCTTGTGCACTAAAAGATTAACACGTCCCTGATACACAGCACATATATCAACCGAAATAGTGTAAAAAAAGACAGTTTAGATTACTATTTGAGCAACAAAGAAATAATAAAAGTTCAATTTAAAATATACTGAAACAATAATTTGTATCATGAGTATTAATGAAATGAATAGTATTTAGCCAGCTTTTATATATCATTTTAGCTAGGTTTTGCTAGAATCTGCAAAAAATTAAAACCTCCTCTTACTCAAAACCTAGAGAATAAGCATGAAACAACTTTTATTCATTTTAGTGGCACTACTGCTTGCACCTAGTATTGCCTTTGCATCTGATGCTTCGCATCAAACCTTAAATTTAACCGCTCATTGGGTTGGCTATGCCGCAATAGCTATTTTTGTAATTGCTTATACTTTAGTTATTTTAGAGGAACAATTACACTTAAGAAAATCTAAACCTGTGTTACTCGCGGCTGGGTTAATTTGGATACTTATTGCCTTTCATTACAGCTCTCAAGGAATGCCGCACTCTGCTGAAGTAGCCATTCGCCATAACTTTCTTGAATATGCTGAACTTTTTTTCTTCTTACTTGTTGCTATGACCTACATCAATGCTATGTTAGAGCGTAATGTATTTGACTCATTACGTGATTGGTTAGTTGCCAAAGGATATAGTTATAAAACACTCTTTTGGTTAACCGGTATTCTTGCTTTCTTTATTTCCCCAGTTGCTGATAACTTAACGACCGCTTTAATTATGTGTGCCGTGGTTATTGCCGTAGGTAAAGACGAGCCTAAATTTATTGGCATGAGTTGTATTAATATTGTTGTTGGTGCAAACGCTGGTGGCGCGTTTAGCCCATTTGGTGATATTACAACGTTAATGGTTTGGCAAAAAGGCATGGTAGAGTTTAACGAATTTTTTGCATTATTCATTCCTGCTGTCGTTAACTTTTTTATTCCTGCTTTTATTATGCAATTCTTTTTACCTAAAGGTAATCCGTCAACTGAATCAGAGCACGTTACATCAATCAAACAAGGTGGTTTAGTGATTGTTGGCTTATTCCTTTTAACAATTATCACAGCAGTATCTTTCCATACATTTATTAACTTACCTCCGGTATACGGTATGATGCTGGGTCTGGCATACCTGAAGTTTTTTGCTTACTACCTTCGTAGATCTGGACAAGGTGAAATTGATAAATCAGATATGCCAACAAGCCACCAAATTGAAGATGATTTTGATATTTTTGATAAAATTGCCAAAGCAGAATGGGATACATTATTCTTCTTCTATGGCGTAATTTTAGCTGTTGGTGGTTTAGGTTTTATTGGTTATTTAGGCATAACATCTGAATTTATGTATGGTCAGCTTGGAGCAACGAATGCTAATATACTTGTGGGTATTTTATCTGCGATTGTTGATAACATCCCGGTAATGTTTGCAGTGTTAACTATGAATCCTGATATGTCACATATGCAATGGTTACTAGTAACATTAACGGCTGGAGTTGGAGGTAGCTTATTATCTATTGGCTCTGCTGCTGGTGTCGCTTTAATGGGACAAGCAAGAGGTTACTACACTTTCTTTAGTCACCTAAAATGGACTCCTGTTATTGCCTTAGGCTACGCTGCTAGTATTTATACTCACTTATTAATTAACGGCTAAAAAATTGTAACAATTTCAGATAACAACATTGATAATTAGTTGTTATGATTAAAAGCTTCTACTTTTTACTTCAAGGTAATTTAGAAGCTTTTTTTATATTTATAAGCATCGTTATCATAAGAATTATTAGGAAAAAAATGAAATTTTTAAGTGATTTAACCACTCGTTCAAAATCTTGGTTATTATTAACCATATCGGCCTTAGCTTTCGAGTTATGCGCTTTATATTTTCAATATGCAATGGACTTAGCACCTTGCATCATGTGTGTATATCAACGCCTTGCAATTTGTGCAATTATTATCGCGGGTGTGATTGGCATTGCCGGTTCACGCTTTTTACTCACCAGAATAATAGCTTATGCTTTATGGGGTGTTGGTGCTATTTGGGGCTTATTAATAGCGTTAGAGCATATAGAAATGCAAAGCAACTCAGGTTCATTATTCTTTAGTTGTGAATTTGTACCTAATTTCCCAACATGGGCACCATTACACGAATGGCTCCCATTTTTATTTGAAGCAACGGGTAGTTGTGGAGATATCGATTGGCAATTTTTAGGTTACAGTATGCCGCAGTGGATGACTGTTGTTTTTGGATTTTATACAATCGCTTTTGGTATTATTTTATTAAATAGATTAATACACAGTAAAAAACTGTAAACGTTATCGTTAAATTAAAAGCGCTTATTTAACGATAGGCGCTGCTACACCTGCAGCAACATAAGGAATTACTTGCTTAATAACGCCAGCAATATCTACTTGGCGGTCAAAATCATTTAACGCAATATCAATTAACGCATCACTTGAAGACATAGTAAACACAATAGTCCCCATCGTAAAATGTAAACGCCAAAACATTTCTTCTGCACTCAATTCTGGATAAGCTTTGTGAACAGCATTAGTGAAATTAGTAAAAACATTTGGGTATTGAGTCGTCAAAAACCATCTTAAAAAGCCTTGGCTATCGGTATAACCTCGACCCAATAATTGCAAAAAAATACTTGTGCCATTGTCTTTAAAAGTATTTAAATGAAGTAAAGGCTCAAGAAAAGCCGAAAAAACATTAATTAAACTTGGCTTTGCTTCGTCAGAGCACAATGTGCCTAATGCTGATTCTAAGCGAGGACTGAGTTCATTCATGTACCGAGACATAACAGCTTTGATTAACTCTTTTTTAGAGCCAAAATGATAATTAACTGCGGCTAAGTTTACTTCTGCTTGACTAGTAATTTCTCTTAACGATGTTCCGTTAAAGCCTTTATCAGAAAATAGGACTTCTGCTGCATCTAAAATTTTATTTTTTGTACTCATATTTCTTTATACCAAAACGCTAATATCTAACATTAAAATTCAAACAAGCGTTTAAAATAGCTTATTTATCACGTTCAGGTCAAGCAGCATCAAGACCTAAATAATAATTTATAATTTTATGTAGAAAAATTGAACTAATTATAAATAAGTGTCTCAAACCTAGTGAACATACATGTTTACTTCCTGACTCAGTGGCCTGATCTGTCAATCTGCCCTGAGTCTTTTTTTTCTGCTGCTGATAAGACCAAATAAAAAGTTTATCAAATTTATTTTCGTCATTATCAGCCTGATTAATAGCAAACTGTTACGCATTGTATACAGTAACGTCTGTTAAACAAGTCATTCACGCGTCTTTTTCAACGTGTAATTTAACTATAAAAGGCAATAATAGCTATTAATCAAACCGAATAAATCACAACCTTTTTTACTTAACTACAATAAAAAAGCCTTATGAATAAAGGCCTAGCAAGTAGAAATATCTATGACTTTAGTTTGTGATATTACTGGTTGATTTGAATAACTGAGCAACTAGATATCATTTTTACTCATCTTACTTTTCCTTTATTAGATCATTTGCATTAGTTTCATCTTTCAATATACTAAATTATCTTCCAAATTTTCTATAACACTTAAAAAACATGATGAATAATATAACAAATACGTTCAAATTTACTTCTATTGCTTTAGTCATAGCAGCGTCATTATCTGGTTGCTCTCAAGTTCAAAGTAATTCAACAACAACATCACAAACAGAAGAAAAAGCGTTAACAAGCCAAGATGCGCAAGTGTTTCTAGATGATGTAGCAAAAGAAATGACTGCTTTAGGAGTGTCTGGTGCAAGAGCTGCATGGATATATTCAAACTTTATTACAGAAGATACAGCATCTCTGGCAGCAGAAGCTGATCAAAAGTCTACTGAAGCTGGTGTTCGTTTTGCTATGCAAGCAGCTAAGTTTGATAATGTCGACGTCAATCCAACGCAACGTCGTCAATTAAATATATTAAAACAGTCTTTAGTCTTACCGGCACCTCAAGATTCTAAAAAATCTGCTGAATTAGCACAGATTGGTGCAGAATTAGGCAGCATCTATGGTAAAGGAAGTTACACAACTAAAACAGGTGAAAAACTTAGTTTAGGTGATATGACTTCAATTATGTCAACGTCTCGTGATTACGATGAATTATTAGAAATGTGGCAAGGATGGCGTGAAATCAGTCCATCAATGAAGCCTTTATATGCTCGCCAAGCAGAATTAGCAAATGAAGGGGCAAAAGGATTAGGCTATAAAGATCTTGGAGCTATGTGGCGTTCAAACTATGATATGCCTGCCGACGATTTTGCCAATGAATTAGATCGACTTTGGGGGCAAGTAAAGCCTTTATATGATGATTTACATTGTTATGTACGTAGCGAGCTTGGTAAAGAATATGGCGAAGATAAAGTACCACAAGATCAACCTATTCCAGCGCATTTACTTGGTAATATGTGGGCACAATCTTGGGGAAATATTTATGATGTGGTTGCTCCCGATAATGCCGATCCAGGTTATGATGTAACTAAGCAATTAGCAGTTCATGATTATGATGAAATACAAATGGTTAAAGGCGCAGAAAAGTTTTTTACTTCACTTGGATTTGACGCATTACCCGAGACTTTTTGGACTCGTTCATTATTTACTAAACCTGAAGATAGAGATGTAATTTGTCATGCTTCAGCGTGGGATTTAGATGCTAAAGATGATTTACGCATTAAAATGTGTATTCAAAAAACGGGCGAAGAATTCTCTGTTATTCACCACGAATTAGGTCACAATTTTTATCAACGAGCCTATAAAGATCAGCCTGTATATTTCCAAAACAGTGCTAATGACGGATTTCATGAAGCAATTGGTGATACTATTGCCTTATCGGTTACACCAAAATATCTAAAAGAAATTGGTTTAATTGACACTATTCCTGATGAGTCAAAAGATATTGGTTTATTGATGAAAATGGCCTTGGATAAAGTTGCCTTTATTCCTTTTGGTTTAATGGTAGATCAATGGCGCTGGAAAGTTTACTCAGGCGAAATTACACCTGAAAACTACAATACTGCTTGGTGGGAATTACGTGAAAAATATCAAGGTGTTGCCGCACCAGTTGAGCGTGAACAATCAGCGTTTGATCCAGGTGCAAAATACCACGTTCCAGGTGGTGTTCCATATAGCCGTTATTTCTTAGCGCATATACAACAATTTGAATTTCATCGTGCTTTATGTGAAATTGCTGGTAATACCGATCCGATTCACCGTTGTTCTATTTACAATAATAAAGATGCAGGTAAAGCACTTAATACTATGTTAGAAATGGGCTCTAGCCAGCCTTGGCAACAAGCGTACAAAGTATTAACCGGTAATGAACAAATGGATGCTACGGCAATTTTAGATTACTTTGCCCCATTACAAACTTGGCTAAAAGATAAAAACCAAGGTAAACAATGTGGCTTTTAAATAAATAATCCACAGATAATTTTACTCAATAAAAGCCCTAATATTCACGATATTAGGGCTTTTTATTTTGACCTTGGATTATCACACCAACACTGAGCATAATATGTTAGACTGCCTCGCTATTGTCTATCATCACATTCTAAATAATCATTTCATGTTGCTGTAATATATCTATTAATTAGGGTAAATACTGCTAGGAAATTGTGTAGTGATGAACGACCAACAGGTAATGCCTTTACTCCTGCTCGTAAATTAACTTGTAGATATAAATAGGTAACCACTAATAAACAATAGCGTATTTTACTAAATTATTATGTCTGATTTTTTCATTTCACAACTACTCGTTAGCGTCACACTCATTATTGAATGCTGTGCTATGCAACTGAAGAACAAAAACTACATTTTGGCTCTATTGTCTGTTAGTTGTTTTTTTAATGGTTTTCATTATCTATTACTTGATCAGCCTACCGCAGGTTTTATTTTTTTGTTTTCCAGTTTGCGTTTTTTAATTTCAATAAAATGGAAGTTAAAATGGCTTTCCTTTGCATCGCTTGGCGTAAGTTTACTCATAACCGTTGCTACTTATATTGGTTTGTTAAGCATTGTTGGCTTTATAGCAACAGTATTTATTACTATCGGTTCATTTAGTCACAATGATAAATTTTTACGCTTAATGATGATTATAGGAGGCTCATTATGGCTGGTGCATAACCTTATTTTGTGGACGCCTATAGGGGTACTCGTTGAAGTCATTTTTGTTGGTAGTAGTTTTATAGGATATTATCGTTATTATCTCGCGCAAAAACCAATAAAGTATTAACCCGAATTAATCAGTAAATAAAATACTGGTTTGATAAGGCTGAATCGATACTGAGAGAGTCCAGCTATAAAATTTATAGTGGTTACAGTCAATGCTATGTCGGCTCCTTTTTTAAGCCATTATAAAAAGACTCATGCTATTAATATCGCTTAAAGTAGCATTTAATTCTTTTTCATTTATATTGATCAAAGTACTCCATAACAGCGTTGCTCTTTACTACAATAACAATTATTCTCAATTAAGGGCCTTACCTTGATATATTTTCCAGTACACAATAAGATTATAAACTTAATGAGAATGATATATTAACAACCTAATCAATACTTTAATTCAAGATAATATTAGATGACTAGAAGACATAATTATGTTGCCAGTAAAAACGCTTTAGTACTAACCGGTGGTGGGGCTCGAGCCGCCTATCAGGTAGGAGTTCTTTCAGCTATAGCTAAGTTTGTCCCTAGAAATCATGCTATTCCCTTCCCTATTCTCAGTGGCACTTCAGCCGGAGCTATCAACACTACTGCCTTAGGCTGCTACGCATCATGTTTTCATTTAGGGGTAAAAAAACTTGAATGGGTATGGAAAAATCTCGATACCAGTAAAATTTATCATAACAATACCCGCGGTGTATTTGGCCATATAGGTAAAGCTATGTTTGCTAACTTTCAAGCTGATTACGCCAATAAATTACCACGTAGTTTATTAAACAATGAGCCGCTTCGTGACCTACTAAACTCTGTTATGAATTTTAAACGTATTGATAATAACATTTTACAGGGATATCTATCTGCCACATCAGTTACCGCTTCCAGTTATAGTACAGGAAATTCTATCAGTTTCTTTCAAGCTGACGATACGATAACGCCCTGGAATAGAGAAAAGCGTTGTGGTCAAGCAACTCAACTTAATACTGAACATTTAATGGCTTCAGCAGCAATTCCTCTAGTATTCCCGTCTGTAAAAATTAAAAAGAATCACTTTGGCGATGGCTCTGTACATCAATTATCGCCACTAAGCCCTGCGATCCATTTAGGCGCGAAGCGTATTTTTATTATAGGTGTAGAACAACCTAGAGAGCCTATTTATGTTAATGAAAATACCCCTCACCCGCCGACGGCAGCAACAATTGCTGGTCATCTATTAGATTCTATATTCGCTGACACTATGAATAGTGATTTAGAACGTATGGCCCGTATAAATGAAACTTTAAAGTTGATTCCAAAAAGTAAAAAAGAAAATGTTGAAGGCCTAAAGCATATTGATAGTTTTATTATTAATCCAAGTAGTGATTTTAATACTATCGCACTAAATTATTATGATGATTTACCTTTACCTGTAAGAATCTTATTACGTAGCGCCGGAATTAATAATGATGCTGAATCAAGTCTTATTAGCTATTTACTGTTTGAAAAAAACTTCTGCAGCGAACTAATAAGATTAGGGTTTAATGATGCCATGGAGCAAGAGAATCAAATCAGGCATTTCTTAAATTTATATACAGCAACTAAGTCTTAAATAAACTGCCAAAATAAATGTACGTATAAAAGCTTATGTCTTAATATGAAAACCCGTTTAAATTTAGGTTTGTACTAATGAAAAAAATTATAATTTTTATATTACTTGCTATCGTACAATTCTCAGCCTTTTCACAAACAACATTACTAAAAAATATTAATGGTTATACATTAAATGAAACAGGTGAACTTGTTCAGTTTTCAGCTATGCAGTTTACCGATGACAAAATAGATAAAATATTTACCAGCAATGACATCCTACCGACAAAAAATATACAAGAAATTGACGGACAGGGTAAAACACTATTACCTGGTTTAATTGATGCTCATGGACATGTATTAGGCTACGCCTTAAGCTTAATGCAAGTGAATCTAAACAATGTATTATCTGAGCAAGAAGCAGTTCAATTAGCGATTAACTTTCATAAAAAACATGAAAATGGACAATGGCTGTTAGGCCGAGGTTGGAATCAAGTTTTATGGAAAGATCAACAATACCCAACAGCCATCTCACTTGATGAATATTTCAAAAACACACCTGTTTGGTTTAGCAGAATAGATGGTCATGCAGGCTGGGCAAATTCAAAAGCGATGGAGTTAGCGGGTATTGATCATACCTCGGTTTCACCTAACGGTGGTGAAATAGTCAAAGATAAACAAGGTAAACCTACCGGTATTTTTATTGATAATGCAATGAGCCTTATCACCGATAATATTCCTATGATAACGCAAAAAGAGATGAAAGAAGTTTTAGTAATCGCTTTAAATGAATTAGCTAAAGTAGGCTTAACATCAGTACATGATGCTGGTATTAGTAACGCAAATATTTCGGCTTATAAAGCATTAGCTTTAGAAGATAAGATGCCAATTAGAGTCAATGGTATGATCTATGTTGATGATAAAAATTTACAAGAATTATTAAAACATGGGCACTTTAAATCCCCTGATGATAAATTTATTATCAATAGTGTTAAAATTTCAGCTGATGGTGCTTTAGGTAGTAGAGGTGCGTCATTAATTAAAGATTATTCCGACTTAAGTAATCATAGAGGCTTATTACTCTACAACCAAGAAACGTTAGCCTCACTGATACAAACAGTAATGATGGCAGGTTTTCAAGTAAACACTCATGCAATTGGAGATAATGCCAATAAACTTGTCTTAGATCTTTATGAAAAATATATAAAAAGCACGAAAACAAGAAATATGCGTCACCGAATAGAGCACTCGCAAATTCTTCGTCTAAAAGACATCCCTCGCTTTGATGAGTTAGGCGTAATAGCCTCAATGCAAGCCACTCATGCAACAAGTGACAAGAATATGGCACAAGACCGTTTAGGTGAAGAAAGAATATTAGGTGCTTATGCATGGCAAAAACTAATCAAGGCTAATGCCATCATTGCTGGCGGATCAGACTTTCCTATTGAATCAAGTAATCCATTTTTTGGCCTTCACGCAAGTGTCACAAGACAAGATCATCAAAACAAACCAGCTTTAGGTTGGTTTCCAGAAGAATCTATGTCCATTAAGGAAGCATTTAGAACATTTACTGTTAATGCTGCCTATGCAGGCCACCAAGAAGATATTATTGGTATACTTGCTAAAGATAAAAAAGCTGACTTTATTCTGATTGACCAAGATATTTTTGCCATTCAAAGCAGTGACATTTGGAAAACTAAAGTTTTACAAACCTGGGTAGACGGTAAACAACTCACGTTCAATGAGTAATACTGTATATTAGAACGAAAAGTAAAAAATACTAAGTAAAGGTGTTGTAATAGAAGCTTTATCTATACGTTTTACAATACCTGACCTGCACTGGCAGTAATTAGTTCTATTTAAGAGATAATATAAATTAATTATGTATTATCTCGTCCAATCAATATTTTCAATAAAATAATGCGAGTATAAGATACTCATGTTATAAATCATCCCTAACCCTATGCTATTAATACTAAAAATGTCCTATATAGCTATTTAAAAGAAAAAACAAACTTGCCACCCGGCAAACTATTGCCGTCAATTTGCTGACAAGCAATATACCATCTAAAAACCATACAAGGCATCCACACAAAGATGGAATAAAAGACATATAAATCAATTACATAGATAGAAACTTGAAGATCGTTTTTTTAATTGAACCACACTCTAAATTATTGGAATAATTTTTGCTTAAACATACTTATTAACAACTAAAGCTATGTAAATAGAGGCGTAAGTATGCAAACATTGAATATACTTGAAAATACAACACCATCATTTAATGTATTTAATGTATTAGCAAATAGTACTGCTATCAATAATAAACAAAATATGAGTTTGTTAGAGCAACTCCAAACAACCTTATCTTTAGAGAAATTACTCGATATTTTTGCTATGGAAGCCGCTCGTTATATCAAATTTTCAGGGTTATATTTTAAAAGTGAAATTGCCAGCAAAACTTTACGTGGAAGCCGTAAATCAAAACAGGAACGCCACTTTGAATTAAAGCTAAATAATGAATTTATTGGGACGCTTACCTACGGTATAAATAACCCTATTAGCATGCATCATTATAAAGACTTACAACGAATCCATAAAATACTATTATACCCTTTAAAAAATGCTCTCCAGTATCACCAAGCGATGCAACTTGCTATGGAAGATGGTTTAACGGGCTTAGGGAACCGTAGATATTTTGATGATCAATTAAAACGTGCCATGCATAATGCAAATCGTCAACATGAGATGGTTGGTTTGATTTTAGGAGACTTAAACAAATTTAAAGCCATTAATGACAATTACGGTCACAGTATAGGGGATCAAGTACTGATGCAATTCTCTGATATTTTAAGAACTTGTGTACGTGATTCCGACAGTATATTTCGTTTTGGTGGTGATGAATTTGCTATTATTGTTGAGCATGCGAGTAAAGATGCTTTAGATATCATTGAAAGCAGAATTGATGGTGCTTTAAAAACAAACATCATACTTTCAAAATACCAAGTAGGTTGCAGTTTAGGTACAACCTTTATGACTAGAGCTGATAATGAGCAAACATTATTTGAACGAGCTGATGCAGCGCTCTACCGTGAAAAAATGAAAAGCATAACAGGCTTGAGTGTTGTTTAAGCCAGCCAACTTAAACAACATAAACAACATAAACAACATAAATATTAAACGAACTAAACTTATCGTTTTTTCTTTATTTTAACGTTATATTTTTTATTGCTTGTACGAGTTGTTTGCTTTTTCTTTTCAATTGCTTGATTCTTTTCTTGATTAGCACGATAACGGTTTTTACTGGCGCGTTTTTCAATAATTTGTTGGTGCTCTAATGCTTCATCTTTCTTTAATTCATATCCTGGCACAATAATGCGTTCAAATTTTCGCTCTATAAGTGCCTCAATATTTTCTAAAAATCGTTCATCCTTAGGGCTAACTAAAGAAATAGCTGTACCTGACTTCCCTGCACGACCTGTTCGTCCAACTCGATGAACGTAGTCTTCAGCCAAAAAAGGTAAATGAAAATTAACAACGTATGCTAAATTTTCAATATCTAAGCCACGGGCAGCAACATCCGTTGCTACTAATACCCTAACCTTACCTTCACTAAAATCACTCAGTGCTTTATTTCTCGCTCCTTGTGTTTTATCGCCATGACAAAGTGCAGCTTTTATTCCATCAAGTTTTAATTCTTTTGCAAGAATATTTGCACTTTCTTTAGTTCCAGCAAAAACAAGTACTTGCTGCCAATTATTAACACCTATTAATTCTGATAATAATTCTCGTTTTCTTGCTTCACTCACCCAATAAACTGATTGCTTTATTTTGCCCGAAGTAGAGTTTTGCTTTGCAACCCCTATAGTTTTAGGTGTAGTAAGTAAGGTATTTGCTAATGATTTAACTTTATTTGAATAAGTGGCAGAAAACATCAGGGTTTGATGCTTTTGTTTCACCGCTAATGTTAACTTTTCTATATCGGTTAAAAAACCCATATCTAACATACGATCAGCTTCATCTAGCACAAGATACTTTACTTGGGATAGATTTACATTACGTAAATTTAAATGTTCAAGTAATCGTCCTGGCGTCGCTACTAAAATATCGACACCTTGTTTTAACAAGCTAGTTTGTGATGGCATTTTCCCACCCCCATAAACAACACCAACTTTTAATGGTAAAAACTGACTGTATGCGATGATATTTTCAGCAACTTGTGCTGCAAGCTCTCGGGTTGGTGTTAATATTAATGCGCGTATATTTCGAACAGTATTATCATCAACTACATCACTTTTAGAGGCTTTAGCTAATGCATCTAAAATAGGTAAGCTAAACGCAGCTGTTTTCCCTGTTCCTGTTTGAGCACTTGCTAAGACATCAACGCCTGAGCGGATCATAGGAATAGCCTGCTGTTGAATAGGGGTTAAATTTTTATAACCACATTCCTTTACCGCTTTCAATAAATTGGCAGACAAACCAATAGCATCAACACTCATACATCACCTAGAACAAAAAAAACACAAATAAGGTGGCGGATTATATACTAAGCAAACTTAAAACACAGTGTTAATACTAATATTTATTAAACATAAAAAAACCCTGATAATTATTCATCATCAGGGCTTTACAGGTAAACAATTAAAACGCTGTCGTTAGCTGTTTACACTTTTACTACATATAGACTTATCTTTAAAAAAGAGCAGATAAAATAGTATTTAATGTTTCACTAGAGCGCATTGCTTTTTCAGCTTTAGCTGGGTCAGCAAAATAATAACCACCAATATCCATTGCAGGACCTTGTGCACCATTTAACTCAGCAACAATTTTATCTTCTTGCTTAGTTAATGCTTGAGCAACACCAGTAAAAGCGGCTTTCAGCTCACCATCACTTGTTTGTGCCGCTAATTCTTGTGCCCAATACATCGCAAGATAAAAATGACTACCACGGTTATCGAGCTCACCCACTTTACGTGACGGAGACTTATTACTATCTAAAAACTTACCTGTGGCTTTATCTAAGGTATCAGCTAGGATCTGTGCTTTAGCATTACCAGTTGTAACACTTAAGTGTTCTAATGAAGCTGCTAATGCTAAAAACTCTCCTAAAGAATCCCAACGTAAATGATTTTCTTTTTCAAACTGCTGAACATGCTTCGGAGCACTACCACCAGCACCCGTTTCAAATAAACCACCGCCATTCATTAATGGAACAACTGACAGCATTTTAGCACTAGTGCCTAATTCTAAAATTGGAAATAAATCAGTTAAATAGTCACGTAAAACGTTACCTGTTACAGAAATAGTGTCTTCGCCTTTTAAAATTCGCTCTAAGGTAAATTTACAAGCATCAACAGGGTTAAGTGTTCTAATATCTAAACCAGTTGTGTCATAGTTTGCTAAATAAGCATTAACCTTTTTAATCATTTCTCTATCATGAGCACGATTTTCATCTAACCAGAAAACAGCTGGCATTCCAGAAGCTTTAGCACGTGTTATTGCTAATTTAACCCAATCTTGAATTGGTAAGTCTTTAGCTTGACACATACGCCATAAATCACCAACTTCAACATTGTGCTCAAGTAAAGTTGTACCAAGCGCATCAACAACACGAACACTACCTTCAGCATCCATAACGAATGTTTTATCGTGTGAACCATACTCTTCAGCTTTTTGCGCCATTAAGCCAACATTAGGTACTGTACCCATAGTCGTTGGATCAAATGCACCATGTTCTTTACAGAAGTCAAAAACGGCTTGATAAACGCCCGCATAACAACGGTCAGGAATCATAGCTTTAGTATCTTTTAACTGTCCATCAGGTCCCCACATCATTCCAGAAGAACGAAGAGTTGCAGGCATAGAAGCATCAACAATAACGTCACTTGGCACGTGTAAGTTAGTAATACCTTTATCTGAATCAACCATTGCAAGCTCAGGACGATTAGCAAAGACATTAACTAAATCTGCTTCAATTTCAGTACGTTTAGCTTCAGGTAAACGTGATATTTTACTATAAACATCACCAATACCATTATTAGCATCAACACCGAGTTGCTCAAAAACTTCAGCATGTTTTTCAAATGCTTCAGCGTAAAAAACTTTTACTGCGTATCCAAAAATAACAGGATCTGATACTTTCATCATCGTTGCTTTTAAATGCAATGATAATAAAACATCTTCTTTCTTAGCATCTTCTATTGCTTGTTGGTAAAACTCAATTAACGCTGATTTACTTAATACAGATGAATCAATAATTTCACCTGTTAATAAAGCTAAGTTATCTTTTAAAACTTTAACGCTACCATCTTTAGCGACAAATTCTATTCTTGCATTGGTCGCATAGTTAACAGTAACTGATTGCTCTGAATCATAAAAATCGCCTTTAGACATACTTGCCACATGAGATTTAGAATCGCTTGACCAAACGCCCATTGAATGAGGATTTTTTTGTGCGTACTGCTTCACTGAAGCAGGTGCTCGACGATCTGAATTACCTTCACGAAGAACTGGATTTACCGCACTACCTTTGATCTTGTCATAAGTATACTTTATTGACTTTTCAGCTTCATTCTGTGCTTCTTCAGGGTAATTAGGTACTTCATATCCTTTTGCCTGTAACTCTTTAATTACGGCATGTAATTGAGGAACTGAAGCACTGATATTAGGAAGTTTAATGATATTTGCATTTGGATTAGTAACCATCTCTCCCAATTCAGCTAACGCATCATCAATACGTTGCTCTTTTGTTAAATACTTTGGAAAACTAGCTAGCACACGACCAGCTAAAGAAATATCACGTGTTTCAACATTTATACCAGAAGATGCTGTATAAGCTTGGATAATAGGTAATAATGAATATGTTGCTAAGGCTGGTGCCTCATCAGTAATAGTATAAATAATTTTTGAGTTATCTGTGCTCATGAGTTTCCTACTTTATTTAACTTAAGTTGATTAACCTATCAAATTGACTCAGTTTTTCTCATTCAATAAAAAATAAAGGGTATTAAGACGAGTGTTAGTTGTAGAGACTTATTTATTCTCTAGCAAAAACTAATAACACAGCTAACTACCTTTTAAATTCATTTCGAGAATAGATTTATGCAAATTGATATTATTGGCTAATCCTAAATATAATTTAGATTTAACATTTATTTTTCGCGCATTATATTATAATAATTTACGACGTATTAATATAGCTGAGTATAAGCACAAATCTCGTTATCCCGACTGAAATAAGATCAAAATGAACAACAACAAAGACCATACAAGATATAGAGCGAAACAACAAACAAAGGTACGACCAGATAAAAGTGAGCGCAAGATTGTACTCTTCAATAAACCTTTTGATGTTTTATGCCAATTTACCGATGAAAAACATGAAGGGAAACAACAACGAAAAACATTAAAAGACTATATTCCTATAGAAAGCGTCTATGCAGCCGGTCGGCTAGATCGAGATAGTGAAGGCTTATTAATGCTGACTAATGATGGAAAATTACAACATCAAATAGCTAACCCGAAAAAAAAGACAGCTAAAACCTACTGGGTACAAGTCGAAGGCAGTCCAACCGATAATGATTTAGCTATGCTACGTAAAGGCGTAATACTTAAAGATGGTATTACTTTACCGGCAAAAGTAAAAATAATGGAACAACCTAACATTTGGCCACGCACTCCACCTATACGAGAGCGCGCCAATATTCCAACAACTTGGCTTGAAATAACTATTACAGAAGGTCGAAATCGTCAAGTTAGACGAATGACAGCTCATATCGGCTATCCTACACTGCGCTTAATACGTTTTTCCATTGGTCAATGGACAATAAATAATATTGATAATGGTGCATATAAGGTAATTGATTAGATTAATGATAGTTGTTATTAACTATGGCTATTTAATCGCGATAATGAGCGTGCTATAATTCTGCGCCCATTTATTGCGTACATTCATTTTTTACGACCAAGAGTTTTTCAATGTCTATTGAGCTTCAAGATCCACAAAACAAAACACTAACGCCCTCATCACCACAAGCAACGAAAGTTATTGTTGGCATGTCAGGCGGCGTAGATTCTTCAGTTTCAGCCTATTTATTAAAAGAACAAGGCTATCAGGTTGAAGGCTTGTTCATGAAAAATTGGGAAGAAGATGACACCGATGAATATTGTGCAGCGGCACAAGATTTAGAAGATGCTCAAGCAATTTGTGATAAATTAGACATAAAATTACACACAATTAACTTTGCCACTGAATATTGGGACAATGTTTTTGAATACTTTTTGGCTGAATATAAAGCCGGTAGAACACCAAACCCCGATATAATGTGTAACAAAGAAATCAAATTCAAAGCTTTTTTAGAGTTTGCTTGTGAAGATTTAGGCGCTGATTATATTGCCACTGGTCATTATGTACAGCGTCGATTTACTAACAATCATTGGACCATGGTACGTGGTTTAGACAATAATAAAGATCAAAGCTACTTCTTATATACCTTAGATGAGAAGCAACTTTCACAAACATTATTTCCTGTTGGCGACATTGAGAAACCTCAAGTGCGTGCTATTGCAGAAAAAGCAGGATTAATTACGCATAACAAAAAAGACAGTACTGGGATTTGTTTTATAGGCGAACGTAAATTTAAAGATTTTTTAGGGCAATATTTACCCGCACAACCCGGTATTATTGAGTCAGCTGAAGGTGAAGCTGTCGGTCATCATGATGGTTTAATGTATCATACCCTAGGTCAACGTAAAGGTTTACGTATAGGTGGCTTAGCTAATGCAGGTGAAGAGCCTTGGTATGTTGTGGAAAAAGACTTATTACGTAATGTACTTATTGTTGGTCAAGGACATAATCACCCTCGTCTATTTTCAAAAGGTTTAATTGCTAATCAGTTACATTGGGTTGATCGAAAAGAATTATCTGCGCCAATAAAATGTACGGTAAAAACACGTTACCGACAAGATGATGTAGCTTGTACAGTGATGCCACTCGCACAATCAGAAATGAAAGATGACGATAATAGCCCACAATATCAAATTGATTTCGATGAGCCTCAAAGCTCAGTAACACCAGGCCAATCTGTTGTATTTTATCAAGGCGACGTTTGTCTTGGCGGCGGTATTATCAATACTCTTATTCGTTAATTATTTATTAACGAAAATAAACCTATTTAAAGAAGTAATTAAAGTAGCAATGAAAGATCAAACGATAACTTTAGCCGCCATTTTTCAAGCAGCATATCTGGTACAACAAGTTTCACGTACAGGGCAAGTTGATGAAAATGACCTGACCGTATTAGTCAACAGTATAACCATTACGTCGCCCGAGAATACCTTAGCAGTATATGGTGGAGATTTAGCTAATGTGAAATTGGGGCTCAAGCTGTTAATTAATCATTTAGGTGACCCATCAAGTGAAAATAGTAATAGCGAAGGTAAAAAAGTAAAAGATCCTGAGCTTACCCGCTACATTATTGGTTTAATCAATCTCGAGCGAAAATTAGCAAAACAACCAAAACAGTTAACAAAGCTCGGTGAACGTATTGATGCAAGTAAAAGACAAATAGACCATTACAGCATTACCAGCGATACACTTATCTCCAGCTTTGCTAGCATATATAGTGATATTATTAGTCCACTAGGAGCTCGTATTCAAGTAACTGGCGAGCCAACCATATTAAAACAATCTATAAATCAACATAAAATTAGAGCCTTACTCTTAGCAGGTATAAGATCAGCCGTATTATGGCGACAAGTGGGCGGTAAACGAAGAAGCATATTTTTTAACCGTAGTAAAATAGTAAAAACAGCACAACAGCTTGTTAATACTATTTAACCTATTTTGTAACCGTATTTTAAAAAGATACTTTTAACAAATACTATAAAACATAAATTTTTAACCTAGGAATACATCATGGAACTTTCAGCATTAACAGCTATATCGCCAGTAGACGGCAGATATGGCAGCAAAACAAGTGACTTACGCCCTATATTTAGTGAATTTGGTTTAACTAAATACCGTGTGACGGTTGAAGTACGTTGGTTACAGAAATTAAGTGCGACTAAAGCTATTGCAGAAGTACCTGTGTTTAGTGATACAGCAAATGACGTATTGAATAGCATTGTTAATAATTTCGACGTAGAAGATGCTTTGCGCATCAAGAAAATTGAAGCAACGACTAATCATGATGTAAAAGCGGTTGAATATTTTTTAAAAGAAAAAATTGCTGATAATGCTGAGTTAAATGCAGTAACTGAATTTATTCATTTTGCTTGTACTTCTGAAGACATTAATAACCTTTCTCATGGCTTAATGCTAAAAGAATGTAATGACAAGGTTTTATTGCCTGTCATTGATGAAATTCTTGCTGAAATTAAAGGTTTAGCAGTTGAATATAAAAATATTCCTATGATGTGTAGAACTCATGGGCAACCTGCTTCTCCTAGCACCTTAGGTAAAGAAATGGCGAATGTTTATGTACGTTTACAACGTCAACGTAAGCAAATTGCAGAAGTAGCATTACTAGGCAAAATAAATGGTGCTGTTGGTAACTACAATGCTCACCTAAGTGCTTATCCAGAAGTTAATTGGCATCAATTTGCAGATGAATTTGTTAGTTCATTAGGATTAACTTGGAATGCTTTTACAACACAAATAGAGCCACATGACTATATTGCTGAGTTATTTGATGCGATCGCTCGATTTAATACTATTTTGATCGACTTTGACCGTGATGTTTGGGGATATATTGCCCTAGGTCATTTCAAGCAAAAAACTATAGCAGGTGAAATTGGTTCATCAACAATGCCGCACAAAGTTAACCCTATTGATTTCGAAAATTCAGAAGGTAACTTAGGTATTGCTAATGCAATATTCAATCACCTTGCTCAAAAGCTGCCAATTTCTCGCTGGCAACGTGATTTAACTGACTCAACTGTTCTACGTAACTTAGGTGTTGGTTTTGGTCATGCACTTATTGCCTACCAATCAACATTAAAAGGCATTAGCAAATTACAAGTAAACGAAGAAAACCTAGCTAAAGAACTTGATAATAACTGGGAAGTACTAGCAGAGCCTGTACAAACGGTCATGCGTCGTTACGGTATTGAAAAGCCGTATGAAAAATTAAAAGAATTAACACGTGGTAAACGTGTTGATGGCAACTCTATGCGCGAATTTATTAATAACCTTGAGCTACCGGATAGCGTTAAAGCTGAATTATGTTTGTTAACTCCGGAAAGTTATATTGGTCGTGCTGTATCATTTATTGAAGAATTAGATTAATAATTCTAGTTAAGATAAAAATGATTAATTGTTAATAAAAAAAGAAGGCTAAAGCCTTCTTTTTTTATTCTGACTATATACTCTGAACTTGGTTTACCTACACACCACAAGCATAAGCCAAGGCTTTATTTTTTACGACACTATTCAGTCCAGGAACCTTACTAACCGCAAATAAGCTCGCATTTCTTAAGGTTTTAATTAATGGTGATGGGTGGCTAAATGCATGATATAAAACATCCATGGTTGATTGCATCAACAAATTATCCTTGCGCCTCATTCTTTCATAACGGCTTAATACAACTGTATTATGCCAACATTCGCCATTACCAATCGCACATGAAATTACAGTTTGTAATGCTTGAACATCTTTAAAACCTAAATTAACACCCTGCCCCGCCATCGGATTTATCGTATGGGCTGCATCACCTAACAACAGTACCCGCTTGTTCTGATAAGTATTGGCATGACGTCGAGTTAATGGAAAAGCTCCTTTATCGAGTACCTCTATTTGACCTAATCGTTTAGGAAAAACTGACAATATTTCTTGCTGCAATTGCTGGTTTGATAAAGCGGCCAATCGTTTAATTTCATCACGTTGATGATACCAAACCAAAGATGCATAACCACCAGTATCAACTTTATCTTTTGAACTTACATCATCAATCGTCTCTTGCGGCTTTGTAGTTTGTAATACTGTATTTTTTGATAATGGTAAAAATGCCACCGGACCTGTTGGTAAATATTGTTGCCAAGTAATATCTTGTTGAGATAACTCGGTTTTTACATTCACAAGCATAGCTGATTGCTGATAATCCCATGATGTAATTCCTATATTAACTAAGTCTCTTATTTGAGAATTAGCACCATCAGCCGCTATCACTAACTTGGCAGTTAACGTTATATGCTCTAGCACTAACGTCGCTTGATCACTGTTTTGAGATAACGAAATCAATTTTTCTGGGCAAAATACTTCAATATTAGATTGCAGCTTTATTTGTTGCCATAAAGATAATTGTAATAACCTATTTTCAGCAATATGCCCTAAATGAGCCTGACTAATATTATCAGCATTAAATTCAGTATAAGCATATTCTTGTTCCCAAACACCCAATCGTTTATAAGGACAAGCTCGCCATTGCATGACTTGTGTCCACGCCCCTAATTGCTCTAATAAATATTGAGAGGCTAGCGATATCGCTGAAACACGTAAATCAAAACTTTGTTCTTTCGTAAATGGTTGCGGCTGATGTTGCTCAACTAGAGCCACAGTCAATCCTAGCTGTGCTAATGCTAATGCACTTGCGGCACCTACCATGCCACCACCAATAACAACACAATCAAAGTCTTTCATTTTGCACTTATTTCCATTAAAAATGATAACGGTTATTGTATCGAAGAGCTTGAGTTAAACCTAGTGAAAATAGACAGAAATTAATTTCACCGAAACAACACGGAGTTTGCTCGAATGTTTGATTAAATTAATGTAAAATACGTCTCCTTTTATCGACAAATCAATTGGCATTCAATGTAAGTTGAGTAAATTAGATGTCGGTTTCTATCGTTAAACGAATATGTAAGAGTAAAATAAATGAGTAAAAAGCTATATATCAAAACTTGGGGCTGTCAAATGAACGAGTATGACTCGCAAAAAATGGCCGAACTACTAGATTCAACTCATGGTTTTGAACTAGCACAAGAAGCTGAAGATGCTGATGTGATTTTACTCAACACCTGCTCGATTCGTGAAAAAGCACAAGAAAAAGTTTTTCACCAACTTGGCCGTTGGAAAAATTTAAAAGACATTAACCCTAACTTAGTTATTGGTGTTGGTGGCTGTGTTGCCTCACAAGAAGGTGATGCAATTCGTAAACGAGCACCATTTGTCGATATGGTTTTTGGTCCACAAACCTTACACCGCTTACCTGAGATGCTTAATCAATTACAACATGGCTCGAAATCTATTGTTGATGTTAGTTTCCCTGAAATTGAAAAGTTTGATCGCTTACCTGAGCCGGTTGCCGATGGACCAAGCGCTTTTGTTTCAATTATGGAAGGTTGTAGTAAATACTGTACTTTCTGTGTTGTACCTTATACTCGTGGTGAAGAAGTTAGTAGACCTCTTGATGATGTATTATATGAAATAGCGCAACTTGCTGAGCAAGGTGTACGTGAAGTTAACTTATTAGGACAAAATGTTAATGCTTACCGTGGTGAAATGCATGATGGTAGTATTTGTCGTTTTGCAGACTTAGTACGCTTAGTTGCAACCATTGATGGTATTGACCGCATCCGCTATACCACCTCACACCCTGTTGAATTTACTGATGATATTATTGACGCATATGCTGACGTACCAGAATTAGTCAATCATTTACACCTGCCAGTACAAAGTGGTTGTGATAGAATTTTAACGCAAATGAAACGTGGGCATACGGCAATTGAGTATAAATCTCAAATTCGTAAATTAAAAAAAGTACGACCTGATCTTTGTATGTCTTCTGATTTTATCATCGGTTTCCCTGGTGAAAGCAATGACGACTTTATGGATACCATGAATTTAATTGAAGCCGTTAATTTTGATCTAAGTTTTAGCTTTATTTACAGTGCTCGTCCTGGTACGCCAGCAGCTGATTTACCTGATGATATTAGCGATGAGATCAAGAAAGAACGTCTAGCGCTATTACAAGATAAAATTACGCAACAAGCATTACGTATTGCCAGACAAATGTTGAATACGGAGCAACGTATTTTAGTTGAAGGTCCATCAAAGAAAAACCCGATGGAGCTCCGTGGTAAAACTGAAAACAACCGCACAGTTAACTTTGTGGCACCACATTCTGTGATTGGCCAATTTGTTGATGTAAAAATTACCGATGTTTACGCTAACTCTTTGCGTGGCGAGTTAATTCGTCAAGAAAGTGAAATGGGCCTTCGTATAGCGCATTCACCAGCTGATATATTAGCGAATAACCATCATAAAACATCAAAATCAATCATAAGTAATATTGATGATTTAGGTGTTGGCACTTATAACCCTGCAAGTTAAAACATTGTTATTAATACTAGATGAACATATAAAATACTGGATAATATTTTGACTGATAAATCACTAGAGCAAACAAGTAAACAAGATAACCATCAATTAAGCCTAGAGCCTGTTGATAACGCTCGTCAGGCTAATTTATGTGGTCCTATGGATGATCACCTCAAAACAATTGAACGTCGTTTAGGGGTTAAAATTAGTTACCGTGGTAGTCAATTTACCGTTTTAGGTAAAGATAGTCATTGTATTGCCGTTATTAATTTATTAAAAAATCTGTATATAGAAACAGCTCCCGTAAAAGGACAACATAAAGAAATAACCAGTGAAATGGTGCATCTTGCAATTATTGAAGCTGATATGATGGAGCAAGATAGCGCAACCGATACTTCAAACAACACTAAAGAAGCGTCAGAGTTAGGTGCTAACTATGAAAAAATGGTTACCATTAAAACTAAACGTGGTGTAGTTAAGCCTCGTAATGGTAACCAACAAACCTATGTACAAAATATAATCACCAATGATATTAGTTTTGGGGTCGGTGTTGCAGGAACAGGTAAAACTTATCTTGCAGTCGCTTGTGCTGTAGATGCATTAGAACGACAAGAAGTTCGTCGCATACTTCTAACTCGCCCTGCTGTCGAAGCGGGGGAGAAACTTGGCTTTTTACCTGGTGATTTATCACAAAAAATCGATCCTTACTTAAGACCGCTTTATGATGCATTATTTGAAATGTTAGGCTTTGAGCGTGTTGAAAAGTTGATTGAACGTAATGTTATTGAAATAGCCCCTTTAGCCTATATGCGTGGTAGAACATTAAATGATGCCTTTATTATTTTAGATGAAAGTCAAAATACAACAGTTGAACAAATGAAAATGTTTTTAACACGTATTGGCTTTAATTCTAGAGCGGTTATCACAGGGGATATAACACAAGTTGATTTACCTAAATACCAAACGTCAGGTTTACGTGATGCTATAGAAGTGTTACAAAACATTAATGGTATTAGCTTTAATTTTTTCCAATCGAAAGATGTTGTTCGTCACCCTGTTGTCGCTAGAGTAGTTGATGCTTATGAGTCTCATGAACAAGAATTAAATAGACAAAAAAAATTAAAAGAAAATAAATTAAGTAGTACTGAGTAATGAAACATATTGTTGATTTACAAAATGCCTGTGATGCGCAGAATCTACCTACTGCTGAACTTTTTCAACAGTGGGTTAATGCAGCATTAACAACTGTTACAGAAAAAGAGTTTGAGTTGACTATACGTCTGGTAAATGCACAAGAAAGCCAGCAACTTAACAAACAATATAGACAAAAAGATAAACCGACTAATGTGTTATCTTTTCCTTTCGAAGTCCCTGAAGGCATTGAACTCAACTTGTTGGGTGATTTAATCATTTGCTCTGAGGTTGTCGAAGAAGAATCAAAGCAACAAAAAAAAGCATTATTTGATCATTGGGCACATATGGTAATACATGGATGCTTGCATTTATTAGGATATGATCATATAAACGATACTGATGCAAATGAAATGGAAGCGCTAGAAATTAAAATTTTAGCTACATTAGCCATTAATGATCCATATAACGTATAAATTAATATAGGAAATACCCAAGCTCTATGAGCGATGACAACCCCCACTCGAATAGCGGTTCAAAGAAGAAATCATTTTTTCACAACTTTATGCATATGTTTCGTCTTGAACCGAAAAATAAAAATGACCTCGTCGACGTATTAACTGGTGCTGAGGGTCGTGAACTTATAAACCCTGAAACCAAACTAATGATTGAGGGCGTTTTAGGTGTATCAGAGATGCGTGTTCGCGATATCATGATCCCGCGTTCACAAATGGTTACTATTGATAGAAACCAAAGTTTAGATGAGTTCTTACCAATAATTTTAGAGTCTGGACATTCAAGATTCCCTGTCGTTAATGAAGATATTGATCATGTAGATGGTATTTTATTAGCTAAAGATTTAATCGCTTTTGGTTTTAATAGCGTTAACTTAGGCATAGATGACAAAGAATTTAGTTTAAATAACATAATTCGCCCAGCCATCATTGTACCCGAAAGCAAAAAAGTTGAGCCTTTGTTAAAAGAGTTTCGCTCTAATCGTTATCATATGGCATTAGTTGCTGATGAATATGGTGGTATTTCAGGTGTTATTACAATAGAAGATATTCTTGAACAAATTGTTGGTGAAATTGAAGATGAAACCGATGAAGATATTGAAGAAGATATTAAAGTACTCGCTGGTAACGTCTATTTGGTTCGAGCATTAACCGAACTTGAAGATTTTAACAGTTATTTTAACAGTGATTTTGACGAGAAATCAGCGGATACGATCTCAGGCGTTATTTTACAAAATTTACATCATATGCCACGAAAAGGTGAACAAGTAACTATTGGCAACTTTGAGTTTAAAGTAGTAGCTGCCGATACTCGATGTATGCAAATGTTACAAGTAACCGTTAATAAAAAACATACAATCAATGGTAAAGTGAGTGACTAAAATAAACGTTAACATAGTCTATTCACGTTTACTGAAAAAACTACAAAATAAAGATTATTGGCTTAGTTTCTTAACTGGCTTAAGCTTAGTTTTCGCTTATGCCCCTTTTTCGCAGTGGTATTTAGCCTTATTTCTTCCTGCTTTTGTTTTTTACAAAATACGTAATACTTCACCTAAAAAAGCAGCCAAATTCATGGCCTTATTTGCCTTTGGGTGGTTTGCTAGCGGTATTAGTTGGGTTCATGTCAGTATTGACCAATTTGGTGGTCTGCCCTTAATTATTTCATTAGCCTTAATGCTGCTACTTTGTCTTTATTTGACAATATTCCCTGCTCTTGCTGCTTACCTAACCGCCCGGTTTTCCAATAACCAACAATTAAACTTATGGCTATTACCTTCATTTTGGCTTATTTGTGAATATCTACGTAGTGTAGTCCTTACTGGCTTTCCTTGGTTATCATTAGGGTATAGCCAAATAGACAGTCCTTTGGCGAGCTTAGTTCCCTTAATTGGTGAGGTAGGGGTAACAGCGATTGTCTTATTGATAAATATATCTTTAGTTAAAATTTTTATCGCATTAACACAGCAAAAACGTGGGAAATTGGTACTCCCTACAAGTATTATTTGTTCATTGGCTTTGCTTAGCTTTGTTTTATCTCAAATGATATGGGTGGAAACGAATGGTAAAACCACTAAAGTAGCGCTAGTTCAAGGGAATATTGCACAATCAATAAAGTGGTCGCCTGAACAAGAGTGGCCAACCATGCTCAAGTATTTAGATCTTACCCGCGTAAATTATGATGCCGATATTATAATTTGGCCTGAATCAGCAATTCCGGCATTAGAGCCTACCGTTCAAGACTATTTAACCACTGTAAACGATTCCGCTCTATTAAATAATAGTGCTATTATTACCGGAATTCTTAATTATAACTTTGAAAGTAAAGAGTATTTCAATAGTTTAATTACTCTAGGAAAAGCACAGCCGACAGATGAAATAAGCTATTACTATAATCATCAAAACCGTTATTCTAAACACCATTTATTACCTATTGGTGAGTTTGTCCCTTTTCAAGAATTATTACGTCCATTAGCTCCTCTTTTTAATCTCCCTATGTCTTCTTTTAGTCGAGGTGATTATGTTCAACCTAACTTAGTCGCTAACGGTTTACACTTACTACCGTTACTTTGCTTTGAAATCGCCTTTCCTCATCAATTAGCCGCTAATTTAACACCTGAAACTGATTTACTGCTAACAGTCAGTAATGATGCTTGGTTTGGTCATTCTCATGGGCCACATCAACATATGGAAATTGCACGTATGCGCGCATTAGAATTTGGCAGACCATTATTACGAGCAACAAATAATGGTATTACTGCTATTGTTGACCATAATGGCGACTATATTGCTCGCATTCCACAATTTAAAGAAGGTGTATTAAAAGCTGATGTACCATTAGTGGTAGGAAAAACACCTTATAGCCAGTGGCCAAGATTAATATTATTACTAATTATTTTAGTACCAATGGTATTTATTTTTATTAAACAAAGAATAATACCAAACAAGTAAGCATTAGAATCTCTAGTTATTCTAATGGCTAAAAAGTAAACTAATCTTGTTTTGAATGTAATATTACCTTATTGCGACCATTTTCTTTTGCATTATAAAGCGCCGCATCTGCACACTCAATCCAAGCTGCTGGCGTTTTTATGCTTGCATCTACTTCAGCTACGCCAATACTCACAGTATAACTAATTTTAATATCATTATAATTCACAACGGCTGTTTCTACTGCTCTACGCAGACGTTCAGCGAAAACATAAGCACTTTTTAATTCAGTATCAGTGAGTAAAATAGTAAATTCTTCACCACCATAACGACCAGAAATATCAGTCTCACGTGCCTGTTCTTTGATTAACGCTGAAATATGCCGAAGAACTTCATCACCGACTAAATGGCCATAGCTATCATTCACATTTTTAAAGTGATCAATATCAAGCATCACTAACGAACAAGGGTGTTGGCTTCTAATCCAACGTTTGTATTCTGCTTGTAAACAACTTTCCCAATGAGTGCGATTAAATAAGTTAGTTAAACCATCTGTTTGACTTAAAATAGCAAGCTCGGCATTTGCCTTTTCTAAACTCATTTTATGTATAGCATTATCGGTTACATCATAAACAAGTAAGCAAAGATGTGTTATTTCACCCGTAGAAGAAGCCAATGGAATAAACGTCGAGTTTTGATACATAAACTCAGCACTACCGGTTACTGGACGATAGCTATCAAACTTAAATAAATAAGGTCGCTGTTCCCAAATAGTAAACGCTTTATTCTTTAATAAAAATACCGACTCAGCTTTGCGTTTAAACCAATCTTTAGGGATTTCATCAAAGAGATCAAAAAGTATTTTTCCTTTTACTTCTCTAGGCAAATAACCACTATGATTTTCCATAAAACCGTTAAACAGTTGAATTTTATATTCTGTATCTAAAACAACTAAGCCAACGTCAATGCTGTGAAGCATTTCCATTAACCAGTGTAATTCATTTAACTGCGAGGTTTCTAACGACATACGGTCTAATCCTACTTTCTAAGTATAACGGTTTAAATTTATTCAACGAGTAATAAACTTACTCTAACAAATAAGTAAGTTTATTATTCAACGTTCGCATTGATTGCTCGGTAAACAGCAGCAACAAGTCACATTTAATTTCATAACTTTCAATGCTATAGCTGATCTCTATGGCTAAAGTTTTTTTCCATTTATTTACATTGTTAGCGATTAATTCTGATATTTTTCTGTGTTGACCTAAAACTACGGGATGGCCTTGGCTAAAATTAATATCTAATTGTTCTGATATTCCTTTTAAACAAGCACCAATCAATACATTTGATAAGTCCATTAAAAGCTCTAACTCTGTACCTTCGTCTTCGTTATACTGATAATTCATTAAAGAAGCGACATCTTTAAAACTTGAATCATTAAGAATAAGTAATGCTTCACCTGATATCCCTGCGCTAATAAAGCCCTGACAAACACCAGATGTACTCTCATTGGATTCAACATCCCCCAATGCCATTCTGAGCTCACTAACTTCAATAAAATTTACGTTAGGTATAGGTAGTTTTACAAATACATCCAATAAACGCGCTAATAAATCACCTGCTCTGCCCATAGCAACATTAGCAATCTCTTGATAACAGTCACGTAGGCTCGGCGCTAAAGTTAATTCATCACTTAAGGTCGGTGTGAAACTAGTATTCGCTTGTGGCGATGATAGTTGCTTATTACCACTTTTAGTTAGCTCAGGCTTACTAGCTGTTGGTATACGATCAGAAATATCTTGGAGATCATTTTGCTGTTCATCTTTTGTAAATAGACCGTAAGACAATAAAACTTCAGTTAATTTATCTTTATTAACAGGTTTTTGAATAAAGGCTAATGCACCTAATCCAATAACTTTTTTATGTGCTTCTGGTTGAATATCACCAGAAACCACTATCGTTAATGTTGGTAAATCTTGCGCTAAAATAGCTTCCAGTACTTGATAGCCATCCATTTTAGGCATATTTAAATCAAGTAGTAACACATCTCCCTTGTTTTCTTTTATGGCTTCAATCCCTTCGATACCATTCGTTGCAAAACTTACTTCTACATCCCAACCATCAGGTAAAGATCGTGCAAGTTGCTTTCGTGCCATATTTGAATCGTCACAAATTAGTAGCTTAGTGGACATATAGATATCACTTTTTTAAGAAAAATGTACAATATGAAGGCTTTATTTACATCAAGTAAAATACTTTCATAATATAATCTAACAATAGGTTAATCTTTCAGAACTTGACAACTATTATTAAAAATAATGCAGAAATTAGATCAGAAAAACGGTAAACTTAATTTTTAATCTAATTATCCCAACTAATGATGAAAACTACTAGCTTAAACAAATTTTTATTTGCATCACTCATTATAAATTCTCTTTTAACTTTCAATGTTCAAGCATTTAGTCAGGACAATTTGAATCAAACACAAAACTTAGTTAAAGCAAATAATAAGTATGTCACATTACTTGGAACTCAAGTGGCTATAAACGATCTAGCACCTAACTTTAAAGTAGTAGACAAAAACTTTGCGCCTGTGCAACTATCTGATTTTAAAGATCAAACTATTTTAATCTCTGTTGTTCCTAGTTTGGACACAGGCATTTGCTCTATTCAAACCAAACGCTTTAATGATGAAGCATCAAAATTACCCAGTAATATAACTATTTTAACCATCAGTAATGACTTACCCTTTGCGCAAAAGCGTTTTTGCAAAGTCGAAAATGTTGATCAAATTAAAGTACTATCCGACTCAGTTTGGCGTGATTTTGGTGAAAAATACGGTTTAATTATCAAAGATATGGGCTTACTAACTCGTGCTATTTTTATTGTTGATGCTCAAGGAAAAGTGAAATATAAAGAATTAGTTAAAAATATTTCTCAACATCCAGATTACACCGCTGCATTAAAAGCAGTAAGAGATATAGCCCCCATTTTAGTCGTTGAAAGTAAAGATAATGATAACGATGATGAGTTACCTGATAATTAATTAAATAAATAATTCCATATAAATCAATACAATAAAAATATTTTTATTTTTTTCCTTGAAAAATATTTTACCAGTCCCATCTTTATTAGTGTAGTCGCCGTAAGGGGCTACACAATACCAAATGGTATAACTCATTGCCTGTTCGTTAACGCCTACATTAGGTAAGAAAGGCAGCATTATTTTATCAATGAGTATTACTTTATATCACTATGTAATAGCGTATTGAAAATTTACTTTTATGCAACCTAGTTGGTAAGAGTCGCTCAATATAGAGATCAGAAGTTACAATCACTTATTGTTTAAAATAATATTATTATTGCTAATTATTAGGATATTTTATTATGCGTACATCTACAGATTTCAGCCCACTTTACCGTTCATTTATTGGTTTTGATCACTTAGCTGGCTTAATTGACAAAGCTTCACAAGCTGAAAAACAATCTTCATACCCACCATATAATGTAGAACTGCTAGCCGAAGATAAGTATAGAATTACTATGGCTGTGGCTGGTTTTAGTGAAGAAGATATTGATATCGAATCAAGAGACAACAGTCTAATTATTATTGGCACAAAAGCACTAAATAATAATTCAGAAAAACAAGCACCGAGAAAATTTTTACATCAAGGGATAGCCGAACGAAATTTTGAAAGAAAGTTTCAATTAGGTGAACATGTTAAAGTCATTGGTGCCTTTATGAAGGATGGTTTATTACATATTGATTTGCAAAGAGAAATACCTGAAGCGTTAAAACCAAGAAAAATTGCAATCAATGGTAAAAGCTTACTAAGTGATAGTTAAGCGTTTGTAATTCTCCCCTATTTCCTACTTATTTGTTATTTTTGCCCAGTCATTGACTGGGCTTTTTTATGTCTAGGTTATGATAATTTATGAGTTATGATTAATTGAAAAACAACAACTTGCTAAATAGTTACTGAGTAAATAACTACATCATAAAAATTAAATTGAATGCTTTGTGATCACCGGCGTTGTGCAAACTACATCAGCATTCTGTGCGCGGTGTCTTAAGTAATGATCCATTAATGTTAGTGCTAACATAGCTTCAGCAATAGGTACTGCACGAATACCAACACAAGGGTCGTGTCTACCTCTAGTGATAATATCTGCTGCTTCGCCATTAGCATCAACTGTTTTACCACTAACACCAATACTAGATGTCGGCTTTAAGGCTAAATGAGCAATAATATTTTGTCCTGAAGAAATTCCACCTAAAACGCCACCAGCATGATTACTATTAAAACCTTCCGGCGTTAGCTCATCTCTATGTTCAGAGCCTTTTTGATTAACAACAGCAAAACCATCACCAATTTCGACACCTTTAACAGCATTAATACTCATTAAACCATGGGCAATCTCTGCATCAAGTCTATCAAAAATAGGTTCGCCTAAGCCTACAGGTACATTTGTTGCAACAACACTAAGTCTTGCGCCTATAGAGTCTTTAGTACGCATAACATCACGTAAATATTGGTCTAACTGTTCAAGCTTATTATTATCTGGAAAAAAGAACTGATTCTCTTCAACTTCATTCCAATTAATGTTTGCAAAATCAAGTGGCTTTCCTTCAGCAGTTGTTGCCGAAATAGGACCAATTTGTGTAACACAAGCTTGTATTTTCATACCAAACTTTTGCAATAAATACTTTTTAGCTACGGCACCCGCAGCAACACGCATAGCTGTTTCTCTTGCTGACGAACGACCGCCCCCTCGATAATCGCGTAATCCATATTTTTGTGTGTAAGTATAGTCCGCATGGCCTGGTCGAAAACTTTGCGCAATATTTCCGTAATCCTTAGAACGCTGATCTGTATTTTCAATAATAAGCCCTATAGGCGTGCCAGTGGTTTTCCCTTCAAAAACACCTGACATTATTTTAACTTTATCCGCTTCATTTCTAGCTGTAGTAAAGCGTGATTGACCTGGACGGCGTCTATCTAAGTCAATCTGTAAATCTTCTTCACATAATTCGATTCCCGGAGGACAACCGTCAATAATGGCGCCTAGTCCTAAACCGTGACTTTCGCCAAATGAGGTGACGGTAAATAATTTTCCAAAGGTATTGCCTGACATTTTAGCTCCAAGATCTATTTCTTATTTTACAAATATATGAATTTATACTGCTAATTTCTAATATTAACTCACTAATATTAATTACTTAAACTAGCTTAGTACTATTTAATTTATTGAATCGTGTTTTAAAGCAGCAACGAAAACATCTGAAAACTCAATCAACTGCGCTTTCGTTAACATAAAAACACCATGCCCGCCTCGTTCAAAATCAAGCCAAGTAAAAGGAACATCTGGATATAGGGCTTTAACATGAACTTCTGAGTTTCCTACTTCACAAAAAAGTAATCCCTCATCGTTAAGGTGGTTAGCACTCTCAGCTAAAATAACACGAACAATATCTAAACCATCTTCCCCACAACCTAAACCCATTTCAGGCTCATGATGATATTCTTGCGGTAAGCTATCAATATCTTGTTGATCAACATAAGGTGGATTGCTGACAATTAAATCATAACTTTGCCCTTCAACCCCAGAAAATATATCAGACTGAATTGGAATAACTTGTTCACAAAGACCATGATTTTCTATATTTATTTGAGCAACATTCAACGCATCTATAGATAGATCAACTGCATCAATTTCACTTTCGTCAAAATAACTAGCACAAGCAATTGCTATACAACCACTACCGGTACATAAATCTAAAATACGCTTAGGTGGATTGTTTTGCGCAATATAAGGTGAAAATTTAGTTTCAATTAATTCACCAATCGGTGAACGAGGGATTAATACACGTTCATCAACATAAAAAGGTAGTTGGGCAAAGTAAGCCACATTCGTAATGTAAGCAACAGGGATTTGCTCTTCAATACGACGAGTAAACAAACCCAAAATATCTACTTTTTCAGTTTCAATCAAACGACATGACATAATACTGTCGTCAGTATCATTAGGTAAAGACAAAGCATACATAACTAATATATAAGCATCGTTAAAAGCATTATCGCTACCATGGCCATAAAACAACTCTGCTTGATTAAATAACGTTGCTCCATATCGGCAATAATCAGCGATTGTGTGAAGTTGGCTCGTTACGGCGGTGAACTTACTCATTTTTAGTTCCTAAAACCTTTAAGTTTTCTGTATACTCTACATTCTTTAGAATGTATGCATCATCAATTACGTTTGTTTGATTATAATTCATTACATTCATCTCTTGTAAAGATTAACTGATATTTTTAAACTGCCATGATAAAAATGAAAGATATATTTCAAAAATCAAACGACAACGTGGAAGAAAAGTTGTTTCAACAAGCCACTGGCAAGGTGAAACCTTTAAAGGTGGACACAATACACTTTGATAAAAAGCTCAGCAAGCCAAAAAGTAAATATCAGCTAAAAAATTCGCTACAAAGTACGTTACAACACAAAAACAAAGCCCATGCACAATTTCATTTTTCTGATGAGTTTGAACCCAATTTAAATAAACAGGGGCCAATGAAATATGTACGCGCCGATGTTGACAGTTTTGAAGCTAAGAATTTACGACGTAGTGTATACAAACCTGATTTAATTTTAGATCTACATGGTTTAGATCAACATCAAGCCAAGCAAGAAATAGCTGCATTACTCTATGCTTGTCAAAAAGAACATGCGCAATGCGTTTGTATTATTCATGGTCTTGGTTCAAAGATATTAAAAAATAAAGTTCCTCATTGGTTAGTGCAACACCCTGATGTAATGGCATTTCACCAAGCGCCTTTAGAATGGGGTGGTAATGGCGCTTTATTAGCTCTTATTGAACTCAAAGATAAATTTACAAGAATGTAATATATCGATTCAGCTAACTTACGCTAATAACAACTAAAAAAATTCCTCACTGTAAAGCTCTGCATTTTCTGGTGATACCATACCGACTAATTCACCATGCATTTTTTCAATATCATAATCAATTATCGCTATTGTTCCTGTCGCAAAAAGTGGCATATTGCTCGAATTAGTTAACTCGGCAACAAAATAACTAACAAAAGGCATATGCGAAACAAATAAGACACCTTGTTTTTTATCTAGAGTTGTTTCTTTATTAAAAGAACCAATATCTTTAATGAAGCCATCAATAAAATCATGCACTTGCTGCGGGTTACCTGAAGGCGTAATTAAATTAAGTGTTTCAGGCATGAGTCCACTATTAATTGCCATTTCAGGTATAGCTTCAATAACATTCGCACACGTCTGCTGAGCTCTAAGATAAGGGCTAACAAACACTTTCACTTGCGATAATTTTCGGTGTGCTAACCACGCTCCCATTTTGGTAGTTTCAATAATGCCTACTTTTGTTAACGGTCTAACTGAGTCTTCAGTGTCAGTATTTGCAGCCTCTCCATGGCGCATGATAAAAATATGCATTTATTCTCCAGTTTATCGAGTAGATAAACTTACCCTTATTGTCTTTATTTTGGCTATAGTAATGGTAATAGAATATAAATCAACTGTTAAGAATAAATTAGACTCTACTTATTTCATAAGGTAATTTAAAGGCTGCCAATTAATAAAAAAACAGCTCAATTTAAAAAAGAGTTCTCAAGCTAATTTAGGAGCTGCAACTTGAAGCAAAGTCCAAATGATTTAAAAAAATACCAACCACTTACTTTGGACAATGGTCTACGCGTTTTGCTGATTAATAATGCAGAGTCTGAAAAGTCTGCCGCTGCATTAGCGGTAAATGCAGGGCATTTTAATGATCCACAAACAAGGCAAGGTTTAGCTCACTTCTTAGAGCATATGTTATTTTTAGGTACACGTAAGTTTCCTGATGGTAGTGAGTATCAAAAATTTATTAACCAACATGGCGGCAGTAACAATGCTTGGACTGCAACTGAGCACACTTGTTTCTACTTCGATATCCAACATCAATATTTTACCGAAGCATTAGAGCGCTTCAGTCAGTTTTTTATTTCACCGTTACTTTCCGATGACTTTGTTGTCACAGAACGAAAAAACATTGAAGCTGAATTTAAATTAAAACTAAAGGATGATGTTCGACGGTTATATGACGTACATAAAGAAACAATTAATCAACACCACCCATTTTCAAAATTTTCTGTCGGAAATTTAGATACACTTGCAGATAGAAATAATGAATCAATAAGTAAGGAAATCAACGCTTTTTTCAATCAATATTACCAAGCAAGTTCTATGACACTTGCCATTGAAGGGCCACAACCTTTAGCTGAATTACAACACTTAGCCGAAAGCATGTTCAGTGGCATTCAAAACAATAGCCAACCATTAAATAAAATTACTGAGCCGTTATATCTATCTGAACATCAAGGTATACAAATAGATGTGCAGCCGGTAAAGAATGAACATCAATTAATTATCAGTTTTGCAATGGAAAGTATTGATAAATATTATCAAGATAAACCTGAATCTATCTTAGCTTATTTAATTGGACATGAAGGTAAAGGCAGTATTTTATCAGCACTAAAAAAAACACAATGGGCGATGAATTTAACCGCAGGCTCTGGCATTAATGGCTCTAACTTTAAAGATTTTAACGTCAGCATTAGTTTAACTGAATTAGGTGAAGCACATATTAATGAAATTATTAGCCTTGTTTTCTCCTATATTGGTTTGTTGAAATCCACAAAAATCCCTTGCTACTACTATAAAGAAAAACAAACCATTGCTGAACTCGCTTTTATTTACCATGAAAAGTGCCCCCCGCTCGATAATGTAAGCCAATTGGTCATTAATATGCAGCATTATCCGGCTAAAGACTATATTTTTGGTGACTACATCATGTCAGGTATGAGTCATAAAAATGTTAATCATTTACTTAATTATTTGAATGCAGACAATGTACGCATTATTCACGTTAGCCAAAACAACCGTTTTTCTAAAACCAGTACTTGGTATCAAGTTCCTTATCATGTCACTAAAATAGAAAAGCACCTATTAACTCGTTGGCATAACCTATCAACACCAACCAGTGAAGCTTTTCAGGAAAATAAGGCTCTATATCTCCCTAAAGAAAACCCTTACATTACAGGTAAACCACAAATTTTTGATAATAATAATGATAAAAAACACCCGACAAAAATTGAAGACTCTAATGGCTTAGTTGTATGGTATCAACAAGACACAACCTTTAAAGTCCCCAAAGGGTATATATATGTTGGTATAGATTCACCTTGCTCAATAGAGAGTATAGAGAATATTGCCATGACGCGGTTATTTGTCGACTTATTCACCAATACCGTAATCGAAGAAAATTATGATGCAGAGCTTGCCTCTATTCACTATCATTTATATGCTCATCAAGGTGGTATGACGTTACAAATATCAGGATTTAGTGAAAATCAGCCTAAATTATTAGAGAAACTTATATACCGCTTAAAGCATCATTATATCACTCAAGACGATTTCAATTTATTTAAAAAACAATTAATCAATCATTGGGAAAATAGCAATAAGAGTAAATCTATTTCACAATTATTTTCCACATTAAGTTCATTGATGCAACCAAACAACCCAACGTCAGCCAATTTAGCACAGGCTTTAACTCACATTTCCTTTGCCCATTATCAAGCCTATAGTAAAAAGCTTTTCGAAAAAGTTACCCTAGAAGTACTTATCCATGGTAATTGGCTAATGGAACATGCTAATGAGATAGTCGCTAACATTAAACGCGCATTTAATCACAATTATCATGCTGGCTATTCAGTTCTTTGCCCTGTTGTTGATATATCCAATACAGAAACGCTTGTACTCCCAATAACCATACCGGAACATGATCATGCAACCGTAGTGTACGCCCCATTAGAAACGAGAAATAATCACTCAATTGCTTTAGCCATGATAACTAGTCACCTATTATCTCCTTTATTCTTTCAAGAGATGCGCACAAATAAACAATATGGTTATTTAGTCGGTGTTGGTTATGTTCCAATAAATCGCTACCCAGGCATTGCCTTTTACATTCAGTCGCCACATACCGATGCAATTACCTTAACGCAGGCTATTGATCGCTTCATTAATGAAAGTGTTGAAACAATAACAAGCATCTCTCCAGATGACTGGACACACCTTATTCAAGGTCTAGCTGGACAGTTGCAAGAAAAAGATAATAACTTAAGAATAAAAAGTCAGCGATTCTGGGCAGCTATTTGCAATAAAGATGTACACTTTTCACATATTAAACAACTTATCAACGTTATTTTAAGTATAAAGTTTGAAGAAATAATAACCTTTATTCAGGCTCAATTGATGACTATTTCCCACCCTGACAGAATCATTCTTATGTCTACACCAACAAATGAACCTGAATTCACGCAAAAAATAGAAGCAAAATTAAAGAGAAAAAATATAATAACACCTAACTACTTCACTAAAAAAAGTAAAAGAAAATATTAACACTACCGATATAAATTTATGAGTAGATAATAAGCAGTATTTAAAACAATTAAAGAGAAAAGTTGACTTAAAGCGGTGCATGATTTTTAATGGTACAAACCTTATTTTTCTTTTTTTGTATAAAAAACAATAATGTTTTATATCTCTTTTACTTTAAATCAAACTAGGTTGTACTGTGCTGCCATATTTTTTTACATTTATTGCTATTATAACCTTGTATTTAATTGCCGATAAAATACCGCGAATGGTTATTATAAAAAAGTTTATCAGCAGCCTTTTACTCGCAATCCTATCGATAAATAGTTATACAGCTAACGCATTACCAAGCAGCCAATCGGTTGCTCAAAGCACTTTAAGTAATAACTTCCTCAAGTTTAACCAATTATCAACGTCAGACGGTTTATCAAACTCCAATGTATTTAATATCACCCAAGACCATCAGGGTTTTATCTGGTTTGCCACAGAAGATGGTTTAAACCGTTTTGACGGTAATAATATTGTTGTCTACAGACATAACACTAAAGATAAACACTCTATTGCTGATAATATTATTCGAAAAATATTCATTGATAGTGAGAAAACACTCTGGGTTGGTACTGAAAATGGCTTAAGCCGTTATAATTATGAGCTCGATAACTTCAATAACTTTGTTCATGAAGAGCAAAATAATTTATCACTCAAAGATAACGTTATTTGGGATATCTATCAAAATAAGCGCAGCTCGGCACAAGGTGGCCAAAGTGAGTCGTTATTATGGATTGCGACAACTCAAGGATTACAAACGTTGTCGGTCAAAACACCAGTTAAAGAGATAGCTTTCGACCCCATTTACATCCGGAATCACAACGAATTATTTAAAGAAATCAAAACGATATTCCAAGACAATGCAGGTACATATTGGCTTGGTAGTTATGATAAAGGCATTCATTTACTCAGTAAAAATCTCAATTATATCGGATCCCTTAATAAACAAAATAAACATAACTTATCAATTACTGCCACTGCCTTATTTGATATGAAAACTATTGACAATCAATACTGGTTAGCCACAGATAATGGCTTATATATTGTTGATGACCGTTACCAATTAATTTCACATTTAACCACAACTAAACAAGATGTTAATGATCAGCAAGTATTATTGTCTAATAATGTCAGAGCCATTGCTCAATATGATGAAAGCCACATTTGGTTAGCTACTCACAATGGTTTAAATACAATTAACTTATTAAATAGACAAATTCAAAGCTATCAAAGCAGCCCAAAATCAACGTCTATCAGTGACAACTGGTTAATGGATATATATCGTGATAACAATAATAATATGTGGCTTGCCAGTTATGGCGGTGGTGTAAATCAATATTCAGCATTGAAAGATTTTATTTATCATGGTTTAGCCAGAGATAATGGTCAAGGTTATCGTGTTGAGTCTTTTGCAGAGAGCTCTGACGGCACTATATGGTTATCTACTGAAAAAAATGGTTTATTTAGCTTATCTAAAACAAAAGTATTAGCTAAAAGTAAACTAAATTTAAATGAAAATATTTGGCAGGTTTTCTCAGCTAATGATGATGAGCTTTTTCTCAGAACAGAAAGTGGCAAGCTCTATCAGTATGATATTAATAAAAATAGCGTAACGGAACATAAAGCTTGGTTCAATGAGTCAAACCACCCTGTTGAAAACTTTGTCGTAAAAATAAAAGACAGCCTTTGGTACCTTAACAGCAAAAACTTTCTAGCTGAATATCACATAGCGCAAAAAACATTTACTGTTTATCCAACCCTAAATAAAAGTCAATTCATTAACTTTCAAGTTAATGGCGATAAATTATTTCTGTTATCAACAAAAAATCAAGCTTTTATCTTTGATACAAATGAATATTCTTATCAAAAAACCAGTAAAAAGTTAACTGACATCATTAATAATAGTTTAATCAATAACATTTGGATGCAAAATAATAATGTTCTATTAGGCACAGAGTCACAAGGATTAACTATATTCAATGAAAAAAAAACATATACTTTCAATGAAAATAATGGCTTACAAAATAACTATATCGCATCACTATTAGTTGATAGCAATGACAATATTTGGGTAGCAACAAACACAAGTATAAACGCAATATCACTGGCAACAGAAAAAGTAATAAAATTTGATGTAGACTTCGATATTAATACCCCTGAATTCCAAGAATCTGCGGCCTTTAAATCAAGTAATGGCGATATGTTTTTTGGTAGCCCCAATGGATTTTATCAATTTAACCCTGATGAATTATTAAAAATAGAGCAAAACATTACTGCACCAATATTTACCAACCTTTATGTTGCTAACAAAAAAGTACCAATAAAAGTAGATGAGGCTGAATTAACCAATACTCATGCTCCTTTTACCTTAAAAAAACAGCTAAATGCTTTAAGCTTGCTCGAATTAGCCTACAAACAATCCCCTATCAGCTTTGAGTTTGTCTCTCCTAACGCAAAACTTAATAATCAAATCCGTTACAAGTATAGATTAGTTGAACTAGAGACTGAATGGATTGATGCTTCTCTTAATACAGGAAGATATAACAACCGCGCTACGTACACTAACTTAAGCCCGGGTAATTATATATTTGAAGTACAAGCCTTTGATGTTCATTCCCCTCAAAAAACGAAAATCAGTCGATTACATGTACGAATTTTACCTCCATGGTGGTTATCAGCAAGCATGATAGCCGTTTATGCTTTTATTTCTTTTTTATTTTTAACTTATATATTTCAACAGTATAAAAACAAGAAACACTATAATTCTCAAATAAAAGAAAGTGAAGAACGTTTAAAACTCTCACTTTGGGGAAGTGGTGATGAAATGTGGGATTGGAATATTATCACTGATAAAATTTATCGCTCTAATATTTGGGGAGTCTTGGACTTCCCACAAGATGGAACTCGAAATAAAAGTGCGCAAAAACATCACAATGGTAGTAAAGCTACTAACATACATCAACATGACATTGAGAGAGTAAAAAAGGCCCTCGCCGATCATGTTTCTGAAAAAACAGAGCATTTTGAAGCAACCTACCGAGTTAAAGATAAATACAATCAATGGATTTGGATTTTAGATCGAGGGAAAATAGTTGAACGTGATGAAAAAAATAATCCTTCACGTATGACTGGTACACTTAAGGATATAAGTAAACTTAAAAAAACGGAAGAAAGTTTAAAATTATTTGCTAAATGTATTCAAAATATATCGGATGCTGTTGTCATTTATGATCGTCAATTTACAATTGTCGATATCAATAAAGCTTTTCAGCGAATAACAGGACAAGAAAGAGAGGATATGATTGGTCAACCGATCACATTCAAACAGTACCCTCAAAGCTTTACCCAAAAGCTTAAACAACACTTAGTCACCAAAGGCAGTTGGCATGGCGAAGTTGAAAGTTTACGAGCTGACGGCAGTAAGTTTTTTGCTGATTTAAACTTAGATATTATTAATGATGAAAATGATCAAATATCTCATTTTGTGGGTGTTTTTTCTGACATAACCAAACGTAAACAAATAGAATCTGAATTAAGAAAGCTAGCTAGTTCAGATATTTTAACAGGTTTACCCAATCGCTCATATTTTCAAGCTCACCAAGCAAGGTTAGTCAAAAGTAATATTAATCATGCCTTATTCGTATTTGATTTAGATAACTTTAAAAAAATTAACGACTCTATGGGACATCAAATAGGTGATGCTATTTTATGCCAAGTTGCTAAAAGAATGTTAACTCTTGGACGTGAACAAGATACCGTTTATCGATTAGGGGGCGATGAGTTTAGTATTATTCTTGAAGGTACTAATGATATACATACTATTACTTCATTAGCCAAAGATATCTTACGCACTGTTGCCATCCCTTTTAAAATAAACAACCAAGAAATAGTTTTGTACAGTAGTATTGGTGTTGTCTTATTTCCTGAAGATGGTAATACTGGGCACGAGCTACTTAAAAATGCCGATACAGCAATGTATCATGCAAAAGGCAGTGGCGGTAATAAATATCAATTTTTTAGTGCCTCCATGAACAAACAAGCAGTGAAACGATTACAAATTGAAAGTTTAATTCGACATGGCTTAAAAGACGATTCATTTTCTGTTTACTATCAACCCAAAATTGAAATTGCGAGTGGCAAAATTTCTGGAATGGAGGCTTTAGTTCGCTTTGAAACCCCCAGTAAAGGTATTATTAGCCCAGTTGTATTTATTCCAGTTTCAGAAGAAACGGGACAAATTATTGATATTGGCGAAATAGTACTAAGAAAAGCCTGTTTCGCGACAAAAAAATGGGTTGATGCTGGCTTATTTACTGGTCGAGTTGCTGTTAACTTATCTGCTGTACAATTCACCCAATCGAACTTAGTTGCACAAATAGCAACTATTTTAAAAGAAAGCGAGCTACCGCCTCAGCATTTAGAGTTAGAAATAACCGAAGGCACAGTAATGGACTCTCCGCAAAGCGCCATTAAGACCATGCTACAAATAAGAGCTATGGGCATTCATTTATCGCTAGATGATTTTGGTACCGGTTACTCATCTTTAGCATATTTAAAAAAATTCCCACTTAACACCTTAAAAATAGATAAAGCTTTTGTCGATGATATTGAAGAGTCTGAGCAAGGTAGAAATATGGTTGCGACCATTATCACTATCGCTCATAACTTGGGTATGGATGTTGTGGCTGAAGGTGTTGAAACTAATCAACAACTAAAATTTCTATCAGGCCTACACTGCGAACAATTACAAGGCTATTTATACAGTAAACCATTAGCCACCGATCACTTCCAAAAATATTTAATTGCTCATCAAATAACAAGTAAATCGACTTCCTTTAGCCAATAAAAAACATGTAATACTTAGGGGGGGGGTAAAACGATATCACTAATAGTTCAGTTGACAGTAACGATGTTATTAGAAAAAATAAAGGGTTGTTTATGGCGGAAATAAGTCGCTGTATAAAATACTTTAGTGGTTTGAAACTTACGAAGGTAATTGTGAGTAGGATATAAATATAGAATCGAAAGAGTTTAGTGGGTAAGCGCTTAGCTAAAAAGGCAGTTCAAGAAATGGGTCAAAAATCAGTCTGAAAAGTTAATTAGTCCTACAACTACTACCATAGCAATTTAGACTAATTAACTTAAGCTAGGTTGAATTATCACATCTGTATATAAATACACACTAACGTTTAGGTGTCATACCTTCAGGCATTAATACTGCAATCACTTGCCCTTTAACACAAACAATGTCATTAGCAGACAAAGATATATCCACAATAACTTTTCTTTCTTTTACTTCACTAAAACGTCCAATTAACGTTAACTCAACCCCTTGAGGTGTTGGTGCTAAATAATTAATGTTGAGCGCACCTGTTACAAAACGCAATGCTGGGGTACTTCCCATGTCACGATTTTGAGCAAGATAAGCCATTGCTGAGGCACTGCCAGTGCCATGACAATCGATCAATGAGGCAAGCATGCCGCCATAGACAAAGCCAGGAATCGCAGTGTATATATCTGCCGGCATATAATGAGCTACAGTCGTACTTGCTAATACATTATCTTTATCAATATTTTGCCAAAAACTTTTTAGTTGGTGACCATAATTATTATTTTTACCACAACCATAACAATGACTTAGTTCTTCTGGGTAACAATCCTGAAAAGCTTTGATTTCCATATTTATTCCTTAATAGTAGATAAAATAGCGCTCAACTTTGTTTATTAAAAATATTAAACTTAACTTTAACTGAGCTTTCTTAGAGCTTACTTATAACTTAATTTATCTTAATTTTGCTTAATGCCTATTTTTATACAATTAACTTCCCTAAACTCAATCAATAGTTCGCAAATCATCAATCACTTTGCCATCATCAGCAAGCGACCCAAGTGCAACAAACTCTATCGTACCGGTTAATTTAGTAACCTTTTTTAATGTGCTACTAATTCTATCAAGCATATTGGTAACATCTTCTTTTAAATACTTATTGTCTGTTACTTCACACTGTAGATGCATTTTATCATTATAATTAGCTTGCGAGACTACTAGGCGCATTTTAGCAATGTAAGGATAAGCTTGTCTCACCTGCTCAATTTGACTTGCATGAACAAACATACCTTTCACTTTAGTTGTTTGATCAGCACGTCCTAGCCAGCCTTTAATACGCATATTCGTCCGACCACAGTCACTTACACCTAACTTCACAGCAGATAAATCTCCAGTAGCAAAGCGAATAAGTGGATAATCTACATTAAAACTAGTAACAACAACCTCACCCACTTCGCCTTCAGCCACAGGCTCTAAACTTCCTGGTCGCACTATTTCAACCAGCAAATCCTCTGCGATGATTAACCCTTCATCACTTTGTGATTCAAAGCCAATAAGACCAACATCAGCAGTCGCATAGGCTTGCAAAGTATCAATTCCTGCAGCAGCTAACTCGGCTCTTAAGGGTTTAGGTAAAGCTTCACCAGTAACCAACGCCTTAGTTATACTAGATACGTCTCGGTTTTCAGCTTTGGCTTTATCTAATAAAATTTTTAAAAATGAAGGTGTACCGGCATAGCCTTGTGGTTTTAAATGTTCAATAATATCGAGTTGTTGATCTGTTTGTCCTGGACCTGCAGGAATCACGATACAACCACAAGCTCTAGCGCCTGAGTCAAGTATAAAACCGCCCGGCGTTAAATGATAAGACAAACAATTCTGAACAAGTTCACCTTGCCTAAATCCCGCGGCGTAAAAAGCTTGGCCCATACGCCACCAATCATCTTTCGTGTTTTCAGGATCATAAATAGGACCTGGTGATTGAAAGATTCGACCTAAATTAGCTTTTGCAGCGTTTAATCCACCTAAAGGAGATTGCTTAGCCTGCAAACGTATTAAATCTGACTTTCGGGTAATAGGAAGCTGAGCTAATAATTCACGGCTAGTGATTTTCTCTCCATCAATATGAGCTAGCGTTTCCTTGTAATGTTCACACTCCTGTTTAGCATAATTGATAAAATCTGCCAAACGTCTTAATAATGCTTGCTCTCGCAATGGTGAGCTCTCGCACTCACTCTCGTAAAAGTATTTATTCATGGTCACTCGATAATCTCTTATGATAACGTTTATTATTATTTAAATTTGCAATGTACTTTTAAGTTCACCGTCAAGCCATTTAATGTTTACAAAATAAAACGAAGCTCAACATGGCAATAAATCATTAAGTACAATCTTATAACCAACGTTTACGTCGTTTATAAGATTTTAAATTCTTAAAACTTTTGCGTTCTTCATTACCGCCACCTAAATAGAACTCTTTCACATCCTCATTACTCATTAATTGTTCTTGCGTACCATCAAGCACTATTTTCCCTGATTCCATAATATAACCATAATCAGCAGCCTTTATTGCATAGTTAGCATTTTGTTCGACCAATAACATGGTAATACCTTGATCTACATTTATTTTCTTAATAATTCCAAAAACTTCTTTTACTAACAATGGTGATAAGCCCATCGATGGCTCATCTAAACAGATCATTTTAGGACGTGCCATTAATGCTCTACCAATCGCCAACATTTGCTGTTCGCCACCCGACAAATACCCTGCTAAGCCGGTACGCTCCTTTAACCTTGGAAAATAATGAAAAACCATCTCTATATCTTGATTGATTTGAGAGTCGTTTCGGGTATAAGCACCTAATTTCAAATTTTCAATTGATGTCATATCTTCAATAATACGACGCCCTTCCATTACCTGAAAAAGTCCACTACGCACAACATCTTCTGCGTTCTTTTTGTCGATACGTTCGCCCATAAAAGTGATATCACCCTTAGTGACCTCACCATATTCTGTCTTTAAAAGTCCAGAAATCGCTTTTAATGTTGTCGATTTTCCTGCCCCGTTAGGTCCAAGTAAAGTAACAACATCACCTTCTGGTACATCTAAAGATACTCCTCGAAGTACTTGGATAACCTCGTCATAAACAACTTCTATATTGTTAACTGATAACATAGGTGTGGCTGTTTGAATTTTTGCTGCTGCCTGAGACATATTTATAGGCTCCGTTAAAATCTTTATATTTGTCTAATTTGAAATCAATACCCATTAGATATAATCACAAACTCGCTAACTAATTTTATTACGCTAAAAATCATCAAGTTATCGCCACAACCACAGCGCTAAATAACGCAATGAGTGGTTATGACTAGCACCAATGACATCATTGGTGCTGCAATCGCTTACTTGAAATTAATAAGTTAAAATTAATAACCTAACCAATCATCGCGACGGTCTAAGGTAACTTGTGATACTTTTTCAATTTTTATATCACCATCGTTATAGTTGCCTTTGTAAATGTTAACTTGGTTAACACCACGGTGATCTTCACTCGTCCAATTAGCAGCTAAACAAACACCTTCTAACCCCTTTGGCACCCAATCTTTATGAACATACATCCCTTTTTTGATATTTTCACCAGTAATACCACCATTGTCTTTAGCCCACTCCATTGCTTCTTTCATAAAGTAAGTTGAACAAACACCACGAATATAGTGATGAACACGCTCTTCTTTACCTGATTCATCTGACATTTTAGAAATTTCACGTAGCAGCTTCATGCCAGGTACATCATCTCCCCAAAAAGGGGTCATCGTTGGGAATATATAGTCTTGAATTCCTTCGCCTGCAGCTGCAAAGACTTCTTTATCACCACCCCAAATATTTGACATAAATTGAATATCAACACCAACAGTACTACACGATTTAACTAACGATTGAACTGAACCACCTAAGTTACCGATATAACCATAATTTGAACCTGAGCTTTTAATACTTAAACATTGGGCTTTAAAATCGCCAGGTTTCATAGAAATAACAACGGGTGGTAGCACATTAAAACCGAGTTCTTCAGCATACTCTGCACAAGCAGCTTTTGGAGCATTTGGAAATGGATGGTTGGCGCCTATATGGGTAAATTTTGGTTTGCCGTCTTTACCTTGCTTTTTCCAATCATCAGCGGCCCACTGAACTAAACCACGACAAGCATCAGAGTAAGATGCTCCATAAAAGAAATTATATGGTGCTGGCTTTTTCGTATGTGGATTTTTAGCGGTTGGATCAGTCAAATGTCCGGAATAAGACGCAGAAAAAACAGGCGTTTTATCACGAGCAACAAAAGAGATTAATGCTTCAGTATCTGCCGTTCCCCAACCTTGCATCGCCACCATATTTTTACGCGTTTTCCATTTTTTATAATTGGCAATCGCTTGTGGTACTTTATAAGCATAATCAATTGTTTCAGATTCAAGTCTAGTCCCACTAATGCCACCATTAGCATTTATATAGGCGAGAGAGTCTCGTACACCATCAGCATAATTTTTACCAACAAATGCTGTTGGACCCGACATATCTGCCAAATGACCAACAAAAACAGAATCTTGTGCCTGTGCTTGGCTAATAGCACTTAACAAAACAGTAGTCGCAATTGAACTTAGTAATAATTTTTTATTTATAGTTTTTCTCATGTGATGTTCCTTAACTTATTGTTATATATTAGATTGTTAAACTTTTTTACATTTTATTAAGAAGTTAAGCTAAAATTCTCCCCATAAACTTAACTTCATCTTATTCTCCATGACTTACTAATAACTTAAACAAAGCACTTAGTAAGCAAATGGATAGAATTTCCAATAGTTTTTAATTTGCGTCCAGCGATGTGATAGACCTTCTGGCTCAAAAATTAAAAATCCGATAATAACCAAACCAATTGCCATTTCTTTAATGTAAGCTAAACCATCGATAACCATTGGAATATTGCCCCAATCAGTCATTTTCATAAAACCAACACCGCTTGATAATACTTCAGGTAAAAACACCATAAAGATAACGCCCATTAATGTGCCTTTAATAGACCCTAAGCCACCAATAATAATCATGCCTAAGAATTGAATAGACATCATAATGGTAAAACCTTCTGCAGATACATAACCTAAGTAATGCGCGTATAATGCACCGCCAATACCGGCATAGAATGAAGAAATACCAAAGGATAATAAACGGTATTTATTTAATTTAACGCCCATAATTTCAGCTGATAAATAATGGTCTCGTACCGCTATAAAAGCTCGCCCATCACGGCTGCGCATTAAATTACATCCCCAAATAAACATAAAAACTAAGGCAAACAGCGCGATATAATAAAAACTTTGGTCGGTATCAAAAACAAAACCAAATAATTTTACTGGCTCTGCCATAGAGCCTGATGCACCACCCGAGAACCACTCAGCACGAGCAAAGAAATCCTCAATAATAAATTGCGATGCTAATGTTGCTATTGCTAGGTATAAGCCTTTAATTCTTGCCGCCGGTGCACCAAACATCATGCCAACCGCCATGGTTAAAAAACCAGCTAAAGGAATACACAAAAACACAGGTATATTAAAACTTGTATTCAACCAAGCTGAGGCAAATGCGCCAAAGCCAAAGAAAGCCCCATGACCTAACGATATTTGTCCGGTGTATCCCACTAAAATATTTAACCCCAGTGCTGCAATGCCTAAATAGGATATTTGAATCAATAAGGTAATAAAGTATCCGTCAAGTAATACAGGTGCAAAGCACAACGCTATGATAGTAAATATAGTCACCCAACGGATGGTTTTCGTTTCAAAAATTGTATTGTCTTGTTTATAGCTGGTACGGAAATCTCCGCACGGACGCATAGTTAAGCTCGACATAAGTTACTCCTAATAATTATTCTTTTTGTTAATTAAGTCGCGTTATATACGCTCAATGTCTTTAGTACCGAACAACCCATAAGGCTTGAACCAAAGAATGATTAACAAGACATAAAATGGTGCTATGTCATACATATTGCCAATGTTTAAATATTGGCTATCAAAAAACTCGGCAACATTCTCTAACACACCGATAATTAAACCACCGACAATGGCACCGATAATGGAATCTAATCCGCCTAAAATAACCGCTGGAAAAACTTTAATTCCCATAATAGAAAGTGAATCTGAAACCCCATTTACCATGCCAATCACAATACCTGCCGTTGCTGAAACAGTTGCGGCAATTCCCCAACTCATCGCAAAAACGTGTTTAACAGATATACCTAAGCTTTGTGATACTTGTTGGTCAAAAGCAGTAGCGCGCATTGCTAGACCGTGTTTAGAATGTTTAAAGAATAAGTAGAAAGCTATCATGATAACTAAGGCAATAATGGTACTCATTAAGTACGCCATCTCAATATTTAATCCCATAATATTAATTGTTTGAGTATCAAATACTTGAGGGTAACTTTGTGGTGACACACCAAATATCCACTTCATTAATGCTTGGAAAAATATTGATAAGCCAATCGTTACCATAATCACAGAGATAATAGGCTCGCCTATCATAGGTCTTAGCACTATCATTTGTAGTAACACCCCAAAAGCAGCCATAAAGCAAAGCGATAGTAAGAAACCAGCAAAAAATGGTAGCTCTAAGTAAATAAGTGATGCCCAACAAACCCAGGCACCAATCAACAGAAATTCACCTTGGGCAAAGTTTACAATTTGGGTTGATTTGTAAACCAAAACGAAACACATCCCAATGACGCCATATAACAAACCAACTATCAGTCCGTTTACTACTAATTGAATTAAGAGTTCAAAATTCATGATGCTTTCCTCTCTATTTGGCTAACATTATTTGCTGTAGTTGCACTACCATCATTTTCGATTAACGTAGATACCTTAAGCTGAGTTTTAATGCGTGAGCTCCCACCATCTTGGAAGGTAATCACAGTATCTATATCAACTTTTTCTTTGTTATCATAAATAGACGTAATAATGTCTCCATACTTGTCTGCAATAACACTACGGCGCACTTTACGGGTACGAGTTAATTCACCATCATCAGCGTCTAATTCTTTATAAAGTAAGATAAATTTATTAATTTTTTGAGCATCGGGTAACGTATCGTTAACTTTTTCTATTTCTTCGCTTAATTTCTCATACACTTCAGGTAAGGCTGACAAGCTAGTATAATTAGTAAAACTGTAGCCGTGCTGCTCAGCCCATTTTGATACGATTGAAAAACGGATACAGATAAGTGCGCTCAAATACGGCTTATCTTTACCGAGAATAACGGCCTCACCAATGAAAGATGAAAATTTCAATTTATTTTCAATGTATTGTGGAGAGTACTGCACACCGTTACTTGTTTTCGCCAGATCCTTAATACGATCGATAATCACCAAGTGACCTGATGGTTTAAAGTAACCGGCGTCTCCTGTATGCATCCAACCATCAATAACATCTTCGTCATATGCTTCTTGGTTATCTAAATAGCCGGTAAACATACCAACGGTTTTGGCGATAACTTCACCTACGCCTGCTTTATCGGTGTTAATCACTTTTACTTCGGCACTATCAAAAGCGATACCAACACTGTCATAATCAACATCATTTGCTTCATGCACGGTATAAGCACCACATAGTTCAGTTTGACCATAAAGTTGACGTAAAGGCACACCAATAGTTTGGAAGAACCTAAAAGTATCAGGTCCCATCGCGGCACCACCTGTTGCGGCAGATTTCAAAAAAGTAAAACCTAATCGATCTTTTAACGCATTCATTAATAATAAATCGGCGAGCCAAGAGCGTTTTCCTTGGTTCTGTGCTTTTTCAGCTAAGGCAAAGGCATAATCAAATAACTTTTGTTTTAATGGTGTTGAATCCATCATACGAGCTTTTACGTCAGCTAAAATGCCTTCCCAAACACGTGGCGCAAGTAATACAAAGCTTGGCCCTATTTCTCGTAAATCAGCCATTAAGGTTTCTTGCTCTTCAACAAAATTAACAATTTGTCTTGCTATTAATGCTTGGCCAACAGCATAGACTTGCTCCATAATCCAAGGTAAAGGAAGAACTGAAACGTAGTTATCACCAGCTTGGCGAGGATCTGCTCGCAAGTATGAACTACAGTGTTTTACAAAATTTCCGCCACCTAAAAATGCTATTTTAGGCTTAGACGTTGTACCTGAAGTAGTACAATAAATAGCGGTTTCTTCTGCACGTGTAGAGTCAACATATAGGTCATATAACTCAGGAGAGGCTTTATCTATTGCTTGTCCTTGCTTATAAAGGTCTTCAATATTCACTAATCGTTTATCATCATATTTACGCATACCACGAGGGTCGCAATAAACAATAATTTTTACATCTTGAATGTCTTCGCCTAACTCAAGTAATTTGTCACACTGCTCTTCATCTTCCGCAATCACAACAGTCGCATTACTTTTATTAAGTAAATAAACCACTTCTTCATGTAATGAATCTTGGAAAATCCCAATAGAATAACAGCCCATTGCATGGGCACATATTTCACCCCAAACCCACTCTGGACGGTTATCACCTAATAAAGCAATTGCATCTTTAGGTTGAATACCTAATTCTCTTAATGATAGAGCAAGCCACTTAACGCGGTTTTGATAATCTAACCAAGTGAATTCATTCCATATACCAAACTCTTTTTCACGCATTGAAATATCATTTGGGTGTTTCAAGGCATTGTGACGAAGTATTTTAGGAAAGGTATCTAATTCACCCATATCAAAATCTTTATTCGCTGCTACTTCTGTTAAACTTGACATTAGCTAGCCTCCTTTTCTGCATAGACTGTTGCTTTCTCAATATCGTCATCTTCTATACCAAGATAAGCACGTTTCACATGTGGGTCAGCCATCACTTCATCAGGTAAACCAGAAATTAGTTTTTTACCAAAATCGAGCACCATCACCTGATGGGAAATATCCATAACCACTCCCATGTCATGTTCAATCATCACAACGGTAATACCAAACTCTTCGTTTAAATCGAGGATATAACGAGCCATGTCTTCTTTTTCTTCCAGGTTCATTCCCGCCATGGGCTCATCAAGTAAAATTAATTCTGGCTTTAAAGCTATTGCTCTTGCTAACTCGACGCGTTTACGTAAACCATAAGATAGCGTGCCGGCAACCGATTTTCTGATATGAGAAATTTCTAAAAAATCAATAACTTCTTCGACGTATCGTCTATGTGCTAACTCTTCTTTTTGTGCATTTGAAGCCCAATATAGTGGGCCTGTAAGCCAATTATTTTTTAATAGGTGGTGACGACCAACCATAATATTGTCTAATACCGACATGTGACCAAATAAAGCTAGGTTTTGAAAAGTACGCCCCATACCAAGGTCGGCCCTATCATTTGGCAACAACTTAGTGACATTTTGATCATTAAAAATGATATTGCCTGAATTAGGGCGATAACGACCAGATATACAATTAAGCATGGACGTTTTACCAGCACCGTTTGGGCCGATTATCGAAAATACAGAGCCTCGGGGAACTTCAAAGCTAACATCAGTTAGCGCTTTCACACCACCAAATGCTAATGAAACTTGCTCTACTTTGAGTATTGACTCAGCCATACTCCCTCTCCTAAATAAATAAAAATAATAGATGCGTTTAAAAAAAGTGGGGGAATATCCCCCCACCAAAACGTAACAACAAAATGGGAACTGTTACGTCAACAACGCTTTACTTGAAAACTAAAGTACGTATTGCAGTGAAAGTTGGGCGTAATTAGAATCAGCGTCTTGCTCTTTCATGGTGAAGTTACCTACTTCAACACCAACGGCTAGTTGCTTGGTTAAATTTTGAAATAAATTCACACCCCATTGACGACGATCTGCACCTGAAGAGTCCGCATCAGCAGCACCATAAAGTACAGTACTTCTTAAAGTGTCAGTCCAATAATGACGATAAGCAACAAGATAAGAAGTAACATCTTCCACTTCTTCAATGACATTGCCATTCACATCTGTTTTAGTGAAAATATCGGGAGTAAAACCTGCACCAACATAACGACCTACTTCGCCTTGATGAAGTTGGAACCTAAGATCATCTTTACCGATTGTTTTAATGCGGCCAGCAATTGAAGCACCTATCGCTGTTTCGGTATTACCTAAATTAGTATTTAGCTGACGACCTAATGCAGAAAAAGAAATATTTCCCCAGTCACCTTTTAGGTTATAACGCGCAACAACATCGGGAATACTGTCATTAGCGGTATCGCCACCCCAGCTTTCAGGATTTTCAATTGATACTTGAAAATCTCCCATGGTATAGCGAACTTGACCTTGTCGAATGAAAACTAAACCTAAGGTAGCGCCAGCAAAATCGGCTGACTCAGGAATAGCACTAGTATTCATAAAAGTTGACCATGTTTGCCCAACTAATACATCTTTATACTTAATAAACGCATGACGAATACGAGGGTTAGCAGAATTAGAAACAATCTCATTACCCCCGCCTCCCCAAAAGTCCATTTCAATAAACCCCATAACATCATCATGGGTATATTTCATATTGAAGCGTGTTTCATTGGCAAAAAGATTAAACTGAGAAGCGCTTTCATCTAGCTTAGTACCTGATCCGGCCCAATATGGTCGGTATGCAACATCGCCATCAACATAGCGAGCATCCACTTTAATGTAGCCACCAAAAGATAGGCTATCTTCATCCGTCAACTTAATATCGTAAGCTGCATTAGCGACACCCGTAGCTAAAAGTAGACTTCCAGCAAGTAATAATTTTTTAGATTTATTTTTTGTAGACTTATTGCTAAACATTACTATTTCCCCTTTTTTATATTTTTTATTTATAGTTTTACTTTTTGTATTTATTGTTTTGTTATTCTCTTTGTTCAAAAACATAATAGAACAGTAAACAAATGTAACAATCGGCAATAAGACTTAGCACCTAGCGCTTAGTCCTTTAGTATTAGGTGTTTAAACAACCAAAGTACTAGTACTTAAGTTATAGAAATATAGAAATATATTGTCAGTGAACTATGGTAAATTTAGTAAGAAGGTTTAGTTTTCTGGAATAAGTATGTTTGCAAATTGGTTATTGGTTAGCGTTAGCATTGGCTATATAAGTTTATTATTTCTGATTGCCCACTTAGGTGGTAAATACAGAAATAAACTAAAAACTAAACAACAAGCCATTATTTATGCCTTATCTTTAGGGGTTTATTGCACTTCATGGGGTTTTTTAGGTACAAGTGCACAAGCAGCTAATAATTCCTATACCTACATTTCAGTATATTTAGCTCCTATCTTATTATTTGTATTTGCTTGGCCTTTTATTCAGCGGATGATAAAAACAAGCTTACAACTTAAAATAACCTCTATAGCTGACTTACTTTCCGCACGTTTTGGTAAATCTCAAAGTTTGGCCGTTATTATTACCATAGTCGTTTTAATCGGAACTATGCCGTATATAGCCTTGCAACTAAAAGCGATTATTTATTCCTATCAAATTTTACAAGAAACCCAGCATTTACCTATTTGGAAAATAGGGTTAATTGTTAGCATTATTTTGGCCGTATTTACTATTATTTTTGGTATTCGTACAATTGATATAACAGAGCGTCACCCTGGCGTAATGATTGCCATTGCTTTTGAATCACTCGTAAAATTAATCGCTTTTCTTTTGGTAGGCTTGTTTGTGTGTTTTATTATTTATGACTCGCCAATGGATATTTGGGCGCTATCAAAAGATCAATTAAGTATTAAGCAACAATTTGATTTTTCTAACTTTGTTGGTATGTTCGGCATGCTAATTATTGTTATGTCTGCTTTTTTGTGTTTACCAAGACAATTTCAAGTTATGTTTGTTGAAATAAAAGAGCAGAAAACAAGTGCCATGGCGAGATGGCTTTTGCCTATTTACGTGCTTATTTTTGCTTTTTTCGCTGGCCCATTAGGGTTGGCCGGCCATTTGAATTATGGAGATTCATTGCCAGCGGATGCTTATGTGCTTTTTTTACCTGCTTTTCATGGCGAAGTATGGCTGTCTTTATTCTCCTTTTTGGGCGCTATTTCTGCCGCAAGCTCAATGGTAATTGTATCTACAATCGCGTTAAGTACTATGCTCAGTAATGAAATTGTGTTCCCGTTAATGTTTAAGTTTTCGCATAAACAACATCACAATTTTAATCATTTTCAATCGCAACTTTTATTTATTCGTAAAGCACTCGTCCTCTTTGTTATTTTCTTAAGTTATGGCCTTTTATTACTGTCGCCACCAGATACTCTATCATCACTAGGTGAAGTTGCTTTTGGCGCAATAGCTCAAGTGGGGCCTGCTTTATTTGTCGCATTTTATTGGCGTAAAGCAACACTTGCAGGTGTACTAACAGGAATAAGCAGCGGCTTTACTATTTGGGTGCTCTTTAATTTACTACCACAATTAGGTTTATACCAACACCCTTTTGTAAATAGTGACTTACCTAAAACGACTGTAGTCACCTTACTTGGGTTGCTTATCAACATTATTTCACTTTGGCTGATTTCTTTATTAACAAGACAGAGTATTCGAGAGCAAATGCAAAGTAAATTTTTCTATAAAAATAGACTACACACGCAGTGGAATTTGCCTACTCAGCCCAAAGTTGACATTGTTGAACTCGAGTTTTTAGTTGCCCGTTTTATTGGTCAAGAAAAAGCAAAACAATGCTTTAAGCAATTTCATCGTCCTTACCGTAACAAACACAGTAAACAATTTAATGAAACTATATTACTACACGCCGAAACAACGCTAGCTCGAGTATTAGGCTCAGCATCAGCAAAACTTGTGACTTCTTTTGCGATCAGTGGCCAAACCATGCCCTTCGATCAAGTCGCTAAGTTAGTTGAAGACAACTCTACCCAGCAACTAGAATTTAGCCGAACAGTGCTACAAAGCGCTATTGAAAATGTTAGTGAAGGAATATCCGTTATTGATAGCGAACTTAAATTAGTCGCATGGAATAAACAATACGTAGATATTTTCAATTACCCCAGTGACATTATTTATATCGGCTGCCCTATCGGTCAGTTAATTTATTTCAACCTAAGTCAACAAGACTATTTTATTAAAGATATTAATCAACAAGTTGAAAAACGTATCGAATTTATTAAAGCGGGTAGTCGTCACAACTCCGAGTATAAACTCAAAAATGGCAAAAACATTCATATTGAAGGAAACCCTATCCCAGGTGGTGGTTTTGTCATGATATTTTCTGATATCACTAAATATCGTCAAACAGAAAAAGTTCTCAAAGATGAAAACACAGACCTTGAATCAAGAGTACAATTTCGTACTGCAGAATTAGAGCAAGCAAATAAGGAACTTGCACAAGCTAACTTCGAATTAGCACAAGCAAAAGCTAAAGCCGTACAGGCGCATATTAAAAAAAGTCAATATTTAAAAGCATGTAGCCACGATTTACTACAACCCTTATCGGCTGCTAGACTATTTTCATCTTCAGTATCTTTAAACCCTAAAGTCAGTCATGACGTTCGCGAACAAATAAATAAAATAGATAACTCTTTAGAAATAGCGAATAGCTTATTGCTTGATCTCAATGAAATATCTCGTATTGAAAGCGGTAATATTGATCCCAGCATTGAGTCAATTTCTGTAGAGAAACTGTTCATTATGCTAACCAGTGAATTTAATGCGCTAACAGATGAGTACCAAATAGAGTTTCACTGTAAAACAAGCAAACTGTTTGTTGCTAGTGACATAACCTTACTTTCAAGGATTATCCAAAACTTCTTAAGTAACGCTTTTCGTTATGCACACACAAATAAAAGCAACAAAAAAAATAAAGTGTTATTAGGCTGTCGTCGACAAGGAAATGAGCTTTCTATTCAAGTATTTGATAATGGTCCCGGTATCCCAATAGAAAAACAAAAACAAGTATTTGAACAGTTTACCCAATTAAAAAGCAGTCATTATATGGGACCTAAAGGGCTAGGGCTGGGTTTAAACATAGCACAAAGTTTAGCCAATATTTTGGATCATAAAATCAATCTCAGATCTCAAGCCGGACACGGTTGCTTATTTAGTATTAATGTTCCAATTATTCAATCTATGTTGAAAGATCAACAAGTACAACCTACTGCTAGTATGAATTTACAAGGTGTCGGCGTCTTATGTGTTGATAATGAACAAGCAATACTTGAGGGAATGTCAACATTGTTAAGGGCATGGCAATGCCAAGTATTTACCGCAATTAACGCTCAACAAGCCAAAGAAATTTATAGAAAACACGAAGATGAAATAGACATTTTTTTGGTTGATTATCAACTAACCGAAGCTAAAAATGAAGATTTAAACCTAACGATGCATAAGCTAAGAAATGATGAGCGCAACAAAGAAAACAACGACCATCAAATTAACGGAATTGAATTAATTAAGCAGCTAAGGTCAACAAGTCAATATTCTTTACCAGCAGTACTAATAACAGCAACCACAGATGAAAACCTGATGGCACTTGCCAAACAAAATAATATTAGTTACTTACAAAAAATTATTAAACCGCTAGCTTTACGAGCGCTTATGAGCGCATTGCTAACAAAAGAGCTCGCTAAGAACTATGCAAATAAGTAGTGCTAACAATAAATTTAGCACTAGATAGATATCAGAGCGTTCAGCTATTCGATAGAAGTTTGACCAAAAACGCTCTGACTTGATTGCACTTCATTCAAAAGGATTACTGCTTGAGTGCGGCTTCTAACACCTAATTTTAAAAATATAGTGCTTGCATGACTTTTGATTGTAGATTCAGATAATCCTAATTCATAAGCAATTTGTTTATTTAATAAACCATCAGCAAACATTAATAATATTTTATGTTGTTTTGGAGTTAACGACGCAACTTTCTCACTTGCAATATTTTTTTCGGTATCATGACCATTAAACTTACCATCAGGGGTCCACAACGTACCGCTTAGTACTTCTTTTATCGCAATAACCATTTCTGGCACAGGCGTAGATTTAGGAATAAAGCCTGCCGCACCATAGTTCATCGCTTTATAAATGGTCTCTTTATCTTCAAAACCAGAAATAATAACCACTCCCAGCTCAGGGTATGTACGCCTAATGGCAATTAAGCTGTCAAATCCTTTTGCACCTGGAATATCAAGATCAAGTAATAATAAATCAACATCATTTACACTTTGTAAATGCTGTTCAAGATCGGGAATAGTTTGTGCTTCAAAAATTTTTGCACCACTAAAATTTGACTTTAACGTAAGCGTCAACGCTTGGCGAAATAAAGGATGGTCATCCGCCAATATTATCTTCATGTTACTAAACATAGTTATACTCATTGCTTAACCAATTATAATTATTAATTGGAAGGGTTAAGACTTATCAAATGAAAACTTTCAATGTATCAAACACCATAACAAAATCTATTAAATGCTGCTATAAAGAAATTTTATTTTTCTGATCTACTCGTGAATGAAACTAAATTATAAATTAATTACAAAAAAAGGTTGAATATTAAACAAAATAGACATACTGTATATAAACACAGTATGTCTATTTTTACTTAATATGCCTTAAGGGAATTAATAATGATTAACACTAACACCAATAATATCAATAAATTAAAAAATAGTTTTAATACAGCAACACCATTAAATATAAATTGGTTTCAACATACTAACGTCACAAACGACTTCGAGCTTTCAAGTCAATATGCCCATATCTGCCATCAACATAAGCAAGAAAAGAAATGGTTATTATTTATTAACCCAGAAGAAAACTCTATTGAGAAACTAGCGAAAACACATGGTGTAGATGTATCAAAAATACTTATGGTGAATTATAAAAGCTCTGTAACTAACCGAGCAAAAATAGCATTAGCACAAATTACCTCAGTATTAAGTAAAGGTAATTGCTCTGCTGTTATTTTATCGAATAGTTTATTTAACGCTGATGAAATTGCAGAACTCGAAATATCTGCAAAAAAAGGAAAAACACATTGTTTCTTAATGGAACAATGTAAATTACATTAAAACCTAGCCAACTAACTCTTTTTAAATTTATCCAATTAATACCAACATAAGTGCATTGTATTTAAAGATAATAGATACCTTTAGAAAAACCACTCAATTTTTGTTATGATCGCGCGCTAAGTTTCAGCATGCTGAATATTACCAAATAAATTGAGTTCTTCTATGATCAAAGCACAACAGCCATCCTTATTCGACTACCCAAAATATTGGGCCGAAATGTACGGTACAGCACCATTTTTTCCTATGTCGAGAAAAGAAATGGACGTATTGGGCTGGGATAGCTGCGATATTATTATTGTCACAGGTGATGCTTACGTAGACCACCCAAGTTTTGGCATGGCAGTTATTGGCAGAATGTTAGAATCGCAAGGGTTTCGTGTTGGTATTATTGCGCAACCTGATTGGCGCTCAAAAGATGCCTTTATGGAGCTTGGTAAACCAAATCTATTTTTTGGTGTTACCGCGGGTAATATGGATTCCATGATAAACCGCTATACCGCTGAACGTCGTATGCGTCATGATGATGCTTATACACCAAATGATGAAGGTGGCAAACGCCCCGACCGTGCAGTAACTGCTTATACTCAGCGTTGTAAAGAAGCCTTTAAAGGCGTTCCTGTTATTATTGGCGGCATAGAAGCAAGTTTACGCCGTATCGCTCATTATGATTATTGGTCTGATAAAGTTCGCCGCTCAGTATTATTTGACTCAAAAGCTGACTTACTCATATATGGTAATGCAGAGCGTCCTCTTATTGAGATAGCACACCGTATTGCTAAAGGTGAAGACGTTAAAAAAATCACGGATGTTCGTGGTAGTGCATTTTTAGCGAGCCAAGCCCTACCCGGTTGGAAAGGTATAGATTCACGTGATATTGACAGACCTGGTAAAATAGAACCTATAATCAATCCTTATGCTGAAATAACCTCAGAAAGTTGTAGCGACAATGAAGCCGCCACGGCTGAAGCAAATAGCGATTTAAAAGATATTACAAAAACTGCACAAGTAATCAATATTTCAGATTTTAATGAAAGTAAAAGTAGTTATTCTCGCAATACTACATGGGAAAAAAAGGCTAAACCTTGGGAAAATACTTATATTAACTTGCCTACTTTTGAACAAGTTAAAGACAATAAAGTCCTTTATGCGCATGCATCTCGTATTTTTCATCAAGAAGTAAACCCAACATCGGCAAAACCTTTAGTTCAATCTCATGGCAGCCGAATTATTTGGTTGAACCCACCTGCCAAACCTCTTTCGCAAGATGAAATGGATGGTGTATTTGGTTTGCCTTATCAACGTGTACCACACCCAAGTTATGGTAATGCTAAAATCCCCGCTTACGACATGATTAAAACGTCTATCAACATTATGCGAGGCTGCTTTGGTGGTTGTACTTTTTGCTCTATTACCGAGCATGAAGGCCGTATTATTCAGTCTCGTTCTCATGAATCTATTATTGCTGAAATTGAAGATATAAAACTTAAAGTACCAGGTTTTACTGGCGTTATTTCTGATTTAGGTGGCCCTACTGCCAATATGTATCAGCTTAATTGTAAAAGTGAAAAAGCTGAAGCAACTTGTCGTAAACCTTCTTGTGTGTGGCCAACCATCTGTGGTCATTTAGATACAGATCACACGCCAACGATAGAGCTGTATCGAAAAGCGAGAAAAGTAAAAGGTATTAAAAAGGTACTTATAGCATCAGGTGTCCGTTACGATTTAGCCATTGAACATCCTGAATATGTGCAAGAATTAGCAACTCATCATGTTGGTGGTTATTTAAAAATAGCACCAGAGCATACCGAAACGGGTCCATTAGCTAATATGATGAAGCCTGGTATGGGTAGCTATGATAAATTTAAAGAAATGTTTGATCATTACTCTAAAGTCGCAGGTAAAAAGCAGTATTTAATTCCTTACTTTATTTCTGCACACCCAGGAACAACCGACAGAGACATGGTTAACTTAGCACTATGGCTAAAAAATAACGACTTTAAACTTGATCAAGTACAGAATTTTTACCCATCACCTTTAGCCAATGCAACAACGTTATATCACACCGAGATTAACTCTTTACGTAATGTAACCAGTAAAAATATTGCTAGAGACGACGGTACCATTACTGTTCCTAAGGGCACAATTCAACGCCGTTTACATAAAGCAATTTTACGTTATCATGATCAAAACAACTGGCCTGAAATACGTGCAGCATTAACCAAAATGGGACTAAGTAAGTTGATTGGCTCTGCACCAAGCTGCCTAGTGCCAAGAGAAACACGTAATGAGCAACGTAATCATAATGATAGACGACAAGGTAAAAATAATGCACATGGCTTTAAAAGCAGCCCTGGACAAAATAGACCTAAACAAGGACAAGGTAAGGGAAAAAGAACACCAGCACATAAAAAAGGGTTAACGCGATTTGCAGACAACCAATTTAATGACAGAAAAGGTAAAAGATAGCGAATACCATAAATACGCTAGCGTTAGTAACAATGTAAACTAACGCTGGCTAACACTTGAGTGTATTACTTCTTGTTTTCTTATCTATATTTAAGCGTTACTCAGAATCTGATGTTAAATAACCCGCCCAAATATCGGTATTAATAGACGACTTACTTTTTAAATTCTTTTTCGCTTTTTTCTTACCACTATTTTTACCCCTACCTTCTGGCGGCGCCATTGGCTTATTTGCAGAAAAAGACGGATCAATAAGTGTTTCATCAACTTCAAAACCAATAATTTCTTCTCGTTCAAGTATGATCTTATTCTTCTTTTCGATGATTTTAAAATGATGATAATCTTCATAATCAATCAAGGATAACGCTAATCCCACTTCGCCAGCACGGCCACTTCGACCGATGCGGTGCATATAATCTGACGGGCTTCTTGGTAAATCAAAGTTAATAACAACAGGCAGTTTTTCGATGTCTAAACCACGAGCTGCAATATCGGTTGCAATTAGCACATCAATCTCGCCAGCTTTAAACCCTTCAAGCACACGATTACGTGCACCTTGTCCTTGATCACCATGAAACACTTCAGCGACAATACCATGCTTAGACAGTTTATAAGCTAGGTGTTCACAGCCTTTTTTAGCATTAACAAAAACCAGTACTTGTCGCCATTTATGCTGTTTTATTAAATGCGCAAGTGATACTGTTTTTTCACCTTTGTTCACGGTAAAAACACGCTGAACTAAAGTGCTAGCATCAGCATTTTGCACTTGTATTTCAACAGGGTTGTTAAGTAATTTTTCCGTTAACGCTTTAACTTGCTCTGGAAACGTTGCTGAAAATAGTAACGTTTGTTTTTTGGTTGGCATTAATGCTAATAACGCAGAAAGCTCTTCAGTAAAACCTAAGCTCAACATGCGATCGGCTTCATCTAACACCAAGGTTTTAACGCGATCAAGCTTAATAGCATTACTTGATATCAAATCGAGTAATCGCCCAGGCGTTGCTACTAAAATATCAGTACCACCGCGTAAGGCTAACATTTGAGTATTTGCCGACACACCACCAAATACTGCCACGGTTTTAATCGCACCATTAAGGTGTGCGGCATAAGATCGAATATTGTCAGCAACTTGCTTCGCTAATTCACGCGTAGGTACTAAAATTAACCCACTAACAAAATTGCCCTCCTTGCCAGTGCTTTTGTTGTTTTGTGCTTTTTCATTAAAAAGTTGTTGCAACAAAGGAAGCGCAAACGTTGCTGTTTTACCTGACCCAGTATTTGCGCCGGCAATAATATCACGCCCGGCTAACACATTAGGAATAGCCTGCGCTTGAATAGACGTTGGTTGCTGATATTCCAACTCAGCTAAACGTGCGACCAAAGGCGAAATAAGGTTAAGCTGCGTAAAACTAGCAGGTATAGCAACTTTGGTATTGTTAGTATTCATGAATATTAGAGGCTCAAGCAAAGATAATGACTACATTTTAACGTATTTATACAGTATTAAGTTAGTAGAATCTGACTAACTTTGCCGTTAGTGAAGTCAAATTAACAATGGCTTGATTTCAATATAATATTTTCTTCTGGTCTAAGGCTTAACATAAGCAAGAAAAATTAAAGTTAAGGCACTTAATTTTTCTTGCTATACCGCTCATCGCTTATTTAACCTCAGCTCGGGATAAGAATTAATTAAATTGAACTAAGTGCCCGTTCCACGATCCGATCTTTCGACCAAGAAAAAACAGAAAGATAATAAGGAACGGGCGTGAATAAACTAGTTGAAATATTCTGTG
>NZ_JAUOPP010000009.1:0-156531 GCF_030547765.1 Colwellia sp. 6_MG-2023
AAAGAAAATAAGCCAACCCTTAATATTAATGACGTAGAGAAGAATGCTATGGTTAGGGCTTAACCCGATCTGAGGTTTATTAGTAAATACACACCCGAACAATGACTAATAAGTATTAATTACTACTTAAGTCAGAGCAATTAAAAACCTCATGATTTCGATAGAGTTTTATGAGTGAAAATAGTGTCGTTAATTATTTTTTGTGTTACTCATATCATCTTGATTAAAATAGTTTTATAAAGTTATGTAAAGAATAAAGAATAATCACTGTATTTGTAATACAGTTTATTTGATGTATAAGTTTATATAAATAAATCGTGTTATTTATCATTTTAATTTTCTGGAAATTAGTATATGGCCAACACAGCACCAACCAAATCTAAATCTTCATTTGCTGCGCTAACTGCGTTTTTTGTTCGTCTTCGTTGGTGGGGAGTTTTATTATTGCTCATCGTTGCTGTGACATATTACTTTTTGATACCTACAACAAGCAACAAAGTGACCTCTGAGCCGAGGTTAAGTGTAGTTACTCGCGGTGATATTGAAAACACGGTTACCGCAGCGGGTAGCTTAACGTCTAAAGATTGGGTTGATATCGGCGCTCAGGTTTCAGGGCAGTTAGATACAATAGCAGTTGAAATTGGTGACCTTGTCACAAAAGGACTGTTACTTGCAGAAATTGATGCAACGGTACAACTTGCTCAAGTTAACGCCTCACGAGCTAGCCTTAATGCTTTAGAATCTCAACAGTCGAGCCGAGAATCAAAACTTAAGTTAGCCAAGCTAACGGCCGACAGACAGGGTCGTATGATTAAAGAAAAAGCAACCAGCGAGCAAGATTACGACAATGCACAAAATGCTTTGATAGAAGCACAATCTTCGTTACTACAGTTAAAATCTCAAATTGCTCAGAGCGAAGCTGGTTTAAGTAGCCAGGAAGCTGAGTTAGGTTATACAAAAATCTATGCACCTATGAATGGTACTGTGGTAACTATTGCAGCTAAAGAAGGGCAAACGTTAAATGCTAATCAGCAAGCGCCAACTATTTTAACCATTGCCGACTTAACAGTAATGACAGTAGAAGCAGAAGTGTCAGAAGCTGACATTGGTAAACTTAAAAAGAATATGCCTGTATATTTTTCTACCTTGGGTGGTGGAAAACGTCGTTGGAAAAGCCATATAAGACAAATTTTACCAACCCCAACTATCTCTAATAACGTAGTCCTTTACACTGTTCTGTTTGATATTGATAACAGCGATAATGCGCTTTTATCGCAGATGACAGCACAAGTATTCTTTGTGACTTCTTCTGCTCGTAATGTCATATCCGTTCCTGTTGGAGCCTTAACTTATGTTAATGATGGAAGCAGCCCTAATAAACCAAAAATTGCAGGAGGGGATTCAGCTAAAGATCGAAGAGCTAATATGACCGATGAACAACGTGCAGAAATGAGAGCCGCGCGATCTAGCGGTAAAGGAGGCGGGAAGAAAGATGGAAAAGGCCGAGGTCGTAAAGGAGAAAGTACTGATAACCCCGCAGTTTTTGATGGTTCTAAACCACGACGTGCTACTGTTCAGCGTGAAGTCTCTGAAGGTGTTTATGAAACGGTTGAAGTAAAAATCGGTGTCGTAAGTCGTGTTTCAGCAGAAGTGATATCAGGATTAAGTGAAGGCGATCGCGTTGTTTCAGGGATTATCCAGCATAACTCTCCTAGTGGAGCTAAAGACGAAAGAAAAAATAATCAACGTATCCCTCGCGGTATTTGATCTACACGGTGAATGCTATGCAAAATACTGAAAATTTAGAACAGCCTTTAATAGAGCTTGAAAATATTCAACGTACCTTTGTTACGGGTGGTGGTGTTGAAGTTCATGCTTTGAGAGGGGTGTCCTTTTCTATTTATCCTGGTGAGTTTTTAGCGATTATAGGTCAGTCAGGATCCGGTAAATCAACGTTGATGAATGTATTAGGTTGTTTAGATCGTCCAACATCAGGTAGTTATCGTTTTTCAGGAAAAGACATTAAATCTTTTGATGCTGATGGTTTAGCTTGGCTACGACGAGAAGCATTTGGTTTTGTTTTTCAACAATACAATTTGTTATCTACAGCAACCGCAGAAGAAAATGTAGAAGTGCCAGCTATTTATGCAGGTTTATCGCATATAGACCGTAAAGAGCGCGCCAGTGAGTTATTAACAAAATTAGGGTTGGGTGATCGTATGGATCATCGTCCTAGTCAGCTTTCTGGTGGGCAGCAACAGCGAGTTTCTATAGCGCGGGCATTAATGAATGGCGGTAAAGTTATTCTTGCCGATGAACCCACAGGTGCGCTTGATAGCCAGAGTGGAAAAGAAGTTATGGAGCTATTGGAAGAGTTAGCTCGCCTTGGTCATACCGTCATCTTAATTACTCATGATGCTAATGTTGCGGCTCATGCTGACCGTGTTATTGAATTTCGTGATGGAGAAGTGCTTAGTGATACTGGCTATAAACCAAACGATGTTAAAGCGAATATCAATAGCCAAGTCGATTTAAATAAAATGAATGAGGGTAATAGCTCAAAAGGTTTAATCTCAGGTTTTACTGAAGCATTGTTAATGGGCTTACGCTCATTAAAGGCTAATGTATTTCGTACTGTACTAACCTTGTTAGGTATTGTTATTGGTGTTGCTTCTGTTGTAGCAATGTTAGCTATTGGTGAAGGCGCGCAGCAAGATGTTCTTGACCGCATCAGTTCCCTTGGAGTTAACATGTTAACAATTAGTCCGCAGAACAGAGGTCGATCGGGACGGCGAGGAGGAGCTTCAGCTACTTTAAGTATTGAGGATGCTAAATTAGTGCCTGATAGTATTAGTAATGTGCAATACGTTTTACCAGAAATTCGTTCTAATGGAACAGTACGTTTTGGTAATCTTGACTATCAAACAACGGTTACTGGTACGGGCGAAAACTTACCTGAAGCAAGGGGATGGCCTTTAGCTGAAGGGGTCTTTTTTACAGAAGCAGATAGTGAAGAGTACGCACCAGTTGCGGTTTTGGGGCAAACCGTTGTCGAAAATCTATTACCTGATGGCGGCAATATTATTGGTGAATATATTTTAATAAAAAGCATCCCTTTTCAAGTGATTGGTGTACTGACATCAAAGGGGTCTTCTGGCTTTGGTGGACGAGATCAAGATGACATTATTTATGCGCCGTTAAAAACTGTTGGATTACGTTTGTCTGGACAAACCTATTTATCTTCCATGACAGTCGCAGTAGAAGATACTAATTTAATTAGTAATACCGAAGCTGAATTAACCGCGTTTTTAATCGAACGACATGGCACCGAAGATTTTCGTGTTTTTAATAGCGCAGAGTTAATTGAAAATGTTTCAGAATCACAGAAAACCTTTACTATTTTGTTAGGCTCTGTTGCCGCTATTTCACTATTAGTTGGTGGTATTGGTGTAATGAATATTATGCTGGTGTCGGTAACCGAACGAACACGAGAAATAGGTGTTCGTATGGCCACAGGAGCTAGGCAGCGAGATATACTCCAGCAATTTTTAGCTGAGGCGATTGTCGTTACTGCTATTGGTGGCATGTTAGGTGTTGCATTGGGTATTGGTGCTGGCCAGCTTATTAGTTTGTTAGGGACAACGGTTAAATTTACAGCAGAGCCGATGATTCTTGCTTTTAGTTGTGCTGCGGCTACAGGATTAATTTTTGGTTATGCTCCAGCTCGTAAAGCTGCAAAACTAGATCCTGTTGTTGCACTTGCTAGTGACTAAAAATTGAATACTTAGTAAGTAAAAAATTAATAAATAATCGCTCCAGTAATATAGTCGATTGATAGGAATAATAATATGCAGCAGTTTGCAACAATTAATAAAATTATAGTTTTAGTATTTAGCTTAACAACTATCGCTGCTTGCGCACCGTTGAATACTAAATTACCCGATACTGATATTCCTACAAATTGGCAGAGTCCAATTTCTGAAGGATCTTCAGTATGGCCAGAGCGTAATTGGTGGGTACAATTTGAAAGCGAAGAGCTGATCGATTTAGTGGGTAAGATTGAAAAAAGTAACCTAGATTTAGCGATAAATTCTAATAACCTACGCCGAGCTCAATTAACAATGATCGATGCAGGTTTTGATCTTTGGCCAACCCCAAGTCTAAATATTGGTAATAATGGCTCTATAACTGGAATTGGTTCAGGAACCACTAATAGTAGTAATAGCTTTACACTTAATGGTTCACTTACTTACACAAACATTTTAAATAAGTATTCAGAGCATCAATTCGCTTTAGCTAATTATGATTCTGCTCAAGCTTCCGCTGCTGATACTGTTTTAAGTACGTTAAGTACAGCGACTAATACTTATTTTCAATTAATGTTTATTCGTGATCAAATAAAAACAGCTGAACAAAACTTAGCAAGTGCTCAAAAAATCGCACGTATTACTCAATCTAAAGTTAATGAGGGAGTAACAACTGCTGTTGATGCTTTACAGCAAAAGCTTGCTGTTCAACAGCGTATTAATACGATTGAAAACTTAAAACAAAGTGAGCTTGCTTCAAAGTCTTCATTAGCTTTGCTATTAGGGCGAACAGTACAAAATTTTGATCTTAAAGCCACAACATTGCAAGATATTGTGGTTCCTAAAGTTCAGCCAGGTATACCTTCCGAACTTTTAGTGAGGCGACCTGATATAGTAGAAGCTGAAGCTAATCTACGTAGTGCTAAAGCGAATGTTGATTTAGCCAGATTGGCTTTTTTACCTTCAATCTCTTTAACAGCCAGTAGTAACTCAGCGGATAGTTCATTAACAAACCTTTTAAAGAATCCTAATCCTATATCAATTACGGCTAATTTAATTCAAACAATATTTGATAACGGATCCCGTTTTAGAAATGAAGAAAATAGTCGTTTAACACTCGAAAATAATTTATTAACTTATCGTAAAGTCGTTTTAAAAGCATTTAATGATGTAGATGTTGCTTTGGGCAATATTAGGTTACTAGATTCGCAAGCCGAAACCGCTAAAAAAGATTTGGAGCATGCCACGGAGGCTTTTCGTATTTCAGAAGTTATGTATCGAGAAGGAGTCCAAAATTTTCAGACGTTATTGACGACTCAACAAGCATTGTATACAGCAAGAGACAATCGTTTAAGGAATAAACTCTCACGCTTAAATGCTATGGTGGCTTTTTATCAAACCTTAGGCGGTGGTTGGGAAAAAGAATTACTAATGGTTGAATAGCTTGAGTTATCAGGCACTACAAAATCCAATCCATAAAGATTCACAATGTCTAATTTCTTACATTACAAGATGCGTTTTTATATATAAAAAACTTTCTATTACTTTTTATGTATAGTAGTCTTTAAAGAGTTAAGCTTACTTAAATCATAGTTAACTAAATATCGTAACGCTTTGGCCTATTGGCCTGAAAGTATTTTTTGGAGAAATAATGTTCATACGAAATTTAATGTCAACTGCTTTGGTTGTGACAGCACTGGCGAGCATGTACTTTATAACTGAGGCGTCAGCGACAGAAGTTAAGTCTGTTGTCGCTTCGAAAGCATTGTCTAAGCCGCTGAAGCTTTGGTATGACGAAGCAGCGCCAGACAACAATCAAGGCTGGGTGAATAACTCTATTCCGATGGGTAATGGCTATATGGGCATTAATTTATTCGGGGGGGCTAAAACTGAAAGAATTCAAATCACTGAAAACAGCCTGTATGAAGCCGTTGGTCCTAAAGGGCTGCGCCGTACAGGATTGAACAATTTTGCCGAAGTTTATCTTGACTTTGGTCATGATAAAACCAGCAACTACGAACGTGGACTAAACCTTAATGCCGGTACCTCATACGTAAATTATCAGCATGACGGTGTTAAGTACTCAAGAGAATATTTCACTAGTTACCCTGATAAGGTGATGGCTATCCGTTTAAGCTCATCTAAAGCGGGTGCTTTGTCGTTTACCCTGCGTCCGACTATTCCATTTTTAAATAAAGGGAAATCAGGCGAGGTTTCAGCTAAGGACGACTCAGTTACACTTACGGGTGTAATGAAGCACTACAATATTCAGTTTGAAGGTCAATTCAAGGTCATTCCTGTGGGTGGCACAATGAAAGCCGCTACTAGTAAATCACAAGGCAGTATTTCGGTCTCAAATGCTGACAGTGCAGTTATCTTGATCGCGGTTGGAACCAATTACCAATTCGATTCTCAAGTGTTTTTAACTGAAAATGATAGTAAAAAACTTGATGGTTTTGCCCATCCTCACGATAAAGTAACCGGTTATATCGCTGACGCGGCTGCCAAGTCTTACGAGCAATTATTAGCTAATCATCAAGCGGATTATTTAGCTTTGTTCAATCGTGTTAATGTCGACTTTGGAGCTATCTTACCTACGGTTACGACAGACAAGTTAGTGGATGCTTACCCAGAGGGTAAATCAAGCCTTTATCTTGAGGAACTTGCCTTTCAATTTGGCCGTTATATGTTAATTTGCTCTTCACGAGCGGGCACACTTCCACCTCATCTTCAGGGTATTTGGAACGTATATGATAAGCCACCATGGTCATCTCAGTACTTACATGATACCAACGTACAAATGGCCTATGCACCAGTATTTTCAGCGAACATGCCAGAGTTGTTTGAGTCTTACGTAGAATACTTTAAGTCTTATATGCCAAGACAAGCGTTATACGCTAACCAGTACATTAAAGAGTTTAATCCATCGCAACTTGATGCAAACGGTGATAATGGTTGGTCAGGTCCTTTCTGGACAAATCCTTATTCAGTTCCTGGTAAATCAAAAGTAGCTGGTTTTGGTACTGGTGCTTGGATAGCGCAAATGTTTTGGGATTATTACGACTTTACCCGAGACGAGCAACTTTTAGCGGAAACTGTTTATCCAATTATGTATCAACAAGCTAACTTTACCTCACGCTTTGTACAAGATATTGATGGTGCTTTATTAGCGAAACCTTCTTCGTCACCAGAGCAAAAAATTCGTAATACCATCGGTACTACTTTCGACCAACAGATGTTTTATGAAAATCATCACAATACCTTAACAGCCGCAGAATTACTTGGTCGCTCAGACAGTCGATTAGCACTTTATGAACATCAATTACCACTGTTAACCCCTATTCAAATCGGTAAATCAGGCCACATTAAAGAGTTTCGTCAAGAAGAGTTTTACGGTGATATAGATAATTATGATCCGCATCACAGACATGCCTCAATGGTGCTTGGTTTATATCCTGGTCAGTTAGTGAATGATAAAACACCCGCTTGGCTAGATGCAGCACAAGTAAGCCTTACCAAACGTACTCGCGTATCAAATATTGGCTGGGCACGTGCTGAGCGTATCGCTATGTTAGCGCGAATTCACGACGGTGAAGAAGCTTATGCTTATTACAAGGATTTCCTTGGTGGGAATTTAATGCATAACTTGTTTAATGATCACCGTGGTGACCCACTATTCCAAGCAGATGGTAACTATGGTGTTACTGCAGGCGTTGCTGAAATGTTATTACAAAGCCAAGACCATGTGATCTCTCCATTAGTTGCAATACCAGCAGCATGGGCGACAGGTAGCTACAATGGCTTGCTTGCTCGAGGTAATTTTGAAGTTTCTGCCAAGTGGGCGAATAGCCAGCTAAACCACCTAAACGTTGTTTCTAAAGCAGGGGGATTATTAGAAATAAGATACCCAAATGTTGCAAAAGCGGTAATTAAAACGCTAGATGGGAAAAAAGTAAACTTTACTGCTAAAGGCACCGATAAGCTAAGTATTAACTCAACTAAAGGTCAAACTTATGTTGTAACGAATATTCCTTCATTTACGCAGGTTAGCGCACCATCAGAACTTAAGGTCACGCAAGCGAGTAAAAGAGAACAAGTTGCTCTTGCTTGGACTGCCAGTGCTGATGCTCAGACTTATAATGTTTATCGTGCCGTTGGTAATGCTCCTGATTACCAGTTGATTGCCTCAGATGTTAAAGGAGTCGGTTTTGACTATAAGCCGTCTGATCTAATACAAGCTAAACAAGTAACACTCAAAGTAACAGCGGTAAGAGCCGATGGGCGAGAAAGTCGTGCTGGTACTACGGCTGTTTGGTTATTGCCATAAAACATAAGAAGCTAACGTAAGTCTTGGTTATTTAAAATAAATCTATAAAGGTTACTATTCGAGATACTATTAAAAATAGCATCTAATAAATTTAATAGATGACTTTTTAAATTTACGGATATCTCAAAATAAGATTCTATTATCATTTTCCTCGCTTGATTTTTATCGATATAGTTAGCTTTTGTTTTTATATTAGTTAGATAACCGCAAATGATTTAGTCGTTCAAACAATGCTAACTAAGCAAGGAAAGCTAACTTTGGATGATAATGATTCACAAAATCGTGGTGGTGATATCGATGCTAAGTTCGACATTGAGCTTTTTATAAAAGTAAAGTTAGGGCTATGGAATCGCTCAGAAGAAGATAAAATACTTGGCATTCAACCTTTAAATAGGATATTGGACATCCGCCGGCGACTGGCTAATCTCGAGAAACGTATTATGACTATTTATCCTTGAATTATTGCTTCTGCAGGTTTCCATTCTCCCGGCTTTTATGATAATCATAAGGAGCTAGGTACTTTTAAATAGCTCGTTCTTAAACCGTTAGCATTGTTAAAATAGACCACAATAATATCACTTTTAATTTCAAATTTCTTCATAAATGGTTCTTCTGCTACAATATCCTCTTATAGTGTAAATTTGGTCGCTCGTAGTGCCAATCTTTGACCAATAGGTAATTTATCTTAGTACCTATATCACCGAGATCGATAGTATTCACTACATTAATATGAGGAATTTTCAGGATTTTTAATTGTAAATCTTATATCCATGTAAAATATTCGGGTGTTGAGCTTTTTGGATCTACTTGGACTTGTTTAACGGTACCTTTGCCATAACTCGGTAACATTACCGCTATAAAATTCATTGCGTCATTTTGCCACTCTTTAGGGGAGCGAAGGACCCATTCAGTTAACACTTTACCGTATTACTGCGACGTGATGAAACTAATTTTCACTAGTGACTGTTGGTACACCAGCCAAGTAACGAGAATTGCGCACACCAAGCCTCGTACTGTGAAAGGTGCTAATGGTTTCATCATAGCGTTGTATAAAAATAATAAGCTGAAGTCACAGGAATATATCATCTTTTCTCGACTAGCCATTTTCTTTGGCTAAAATTTCAGAAATACAATTTTGGGTTGCAATATCTTCATCGAATGCCTGTATTATCTTATTAAAATAAGGTTAGGTAGTTGTCATGTTTCTGGGAATCCAAGCTTCGATTGAATAGTTTTCTCAAGAGGTATGTATTATGCCTACAGGTGTTTCACTCAGCGCTTTCATAAAAATGCAAACGAGAACGCAACAACACTGGTTGGGGCTTTACTTTACTACGTACCTCCTATTTCATATTATTCTTTAAAACTAACGGTTCAGCCAACCTGAAAACTTCGAATATTCTTTGCAAAGGGCAATAATGATCGTACTTCAAGAATGGCATTAACTTTAAACGCGATATTCGACTGACCAGCATGAATCCAAACTTCACCAAGCAAAATATCATCTAATACGATTTGTTGCTCGGTGTTTGATGGCACCGTCATAGTCCGTGGTGTGAAGCTTGCTTTTTTCGGCAGTAATTTTAGTTGCCAGTTACCATTTTTGTCGGTCGTAGTGTTTGACTGCTGCCCAGCAAAAGTGACATAAGCTTCATGAGCAATTTAACCTCTAGGGTATTTAAATACTTGTATTTTGTTAATTTTGTAAGATGCTATAAATACCTAGTTATTAATTACTATAAATTTGATTTATAGATAGATTTTTATGATATGTTGCTTTGTTTAGCTTTTATATTTAGTTATTAAAAATGTTAGCGGTCAGTTAATATTTTCTTTTTTGTTGATTATATATGGTGTTTTTCATATTTTTATTATAAAGTGTCATTTTAAATATAAAAAACAATTGTTTTATTGGTGATTCTAATAGATAAATAGCCGACTTTGTGTTTTTACAATTACTTGAACTAAGAGTGAATATTTGTGAAAAATTATATAGGTTACATTATTGGTGTCATTTTGAGTTTACCAATGGCACCACTTGCGGAATCTGAAACTACTTCTTCTACAAATGATGATGGTTTTAAACCACTATTTAATGGTGAAAACTTTGACGGACTTTATTTAAAAATACGCAGTGGTGACGAAGAAATGGCAAAAAAAGTTTTTGCTATTGAAGATGAAATGATCCATGTTTTTAATGATGAATTTCCACAAGAATATAAAGTAGACACCGGTGAAAATGATACGCATGGCTTATTCTTTACTAAGAAGAAATACAGTAAGTATATTCTAAGGTTTGAATATAAATGGGGAAGCCGAATTGCCAATAACTTTAAGCAATGGCAATACGATGCTGGTGTTTATTATCATGTTACTAAAGACGATGTATTTCCTCTAGGCATAGAATATCAACTTAGATATAACCATTTAACGGGTCGTAATCATTCAGGGGATTTAATTCGTCCAAAAAGTATCGATTATTTATGGTTTCCTGATGGCAAAAATACATTAAAAAATAAAAAGCCTAAAGGTAAAGGGCATGGAGAATCGTTTTTACATCCTAATAAAGGTGGTAAAGAAACTAAAGTTGAAGGTTGGTTTCATTTAGCAGCAGACACCAAAAACTTTAATGGTTTAAACGATAAATGGAATAAGGTTGAAATTATCGTTATGGGTGATGAATACACTATCCATAAGCTTAATGGCGATATTGTTAACATGGCTACTCACTTAAAACCAAGCGAAGGTATTATTGGTTTTCAGTCAGAAACAGCCGAAATATTTTATCGCGATATAGAAATTAAAGAATTTGAACATAGCATTCTGCTTGAAACTTTTTTGAAATAATTTTTTCGATATCCATGTTGTAAGTGCTAAAATTAAAATAATTAAAAGGTAAATCATGTTTTTTAAATCATCAGAGACTTTAGTTGCTTTAATACTAACATCTAGCTTTTTTTGTTTAGGGGTATCAGCTAAGGATTATGATCCTAAATTGCATGAAACCATTCTACCAATGTCACCAGAAGAAAGCCTTAAAACCATGGTTGTTCAAGATGGTTACTCCATGGAGATTGTTGCTGCTGAACCATTAATTGAAGAGCCTGTAACTATGGCCTTTGATGGTAATGGACGCATCTACGTAGCCGAGATGCTTACTTATATGTTAGACGTTGATGGCAGCGGTACGTTTAACTCAATTAGCCAAATTAAACGTTTAGAAGATAAAGATGGCGATGGCCTTTTTGAAAGCTTTACCGTTTTTGCCGATAAACTACTTTTACCACGTATGATTTTAACATTAGACGATGGCCGTATTATTGTTCGTGAAACCAATACCTTAGATCTATTACTATTAACAGATACAAATGGTGATGGTGTTGCTGATTTAAGAGAAACTATATATCAAGGCGGTAAACGAGGGGGGAATTTAGAGCACCAACCCAGTGGTCTTATTTATGGTTTAGATAACTGGCTATATGTCACCTATACCAACAAACGTTATAAATTTGTTGACGGTAACGTTATTGCACAAGAAATTCCATACGGAGGTGGGCAGTGGGGCTTAGCACAAGATCACCTCGGTCGATTATATTATTCAACTGCTGGTGGACAAGATCCAGCCTTCACCTTTCAAGCTCCTAGCGTTTATAGCCAAGTAACTGTTGAAGGAGAACAAGCAAAAGGTTTTAGAGAAGTTTTCCCACTTGATAAGACCCCCGATGTGCAAGGTGGCTTAAAAATGCTGCGTTCAGACAATACCTTAAATCATTTTACTGGAGGAGGTGGGCAGTCTGTATATATGGGGGGGGCTTTTGATGACATGCAAGGTGATTATATTATTGCAGAGCCAGTAGGCAATTTAATACGTCGTTCAAAAGTAACTCGTGAAGATGGTTACACCGTTCTAAGTAATAAGTATCAAAGTCAGCGTAAAGAATTTATCGCGTCTACAGACGCTAACTTTAGACCTGTTTGGACAGCAACAGCCCCTGACGGATCGTTAATGATTTTAGATATGTACCGAGGCATTATCCAAGAAGGTAATTGGACACAAGAAGGGTCATATTTACGTGGTGTTATCGACAATTATGGTTTCGACAAAGTGATTGGGCGAGGGCGTTTATATCGAGTGAAAAAAAATGGCGTTAGTTTAGGTAAACTACCTGAAATGTTAATTAAAAAGCCAGATCAACTTGTTCAATACCTAAATCATAAAAACCATTGGTGGCGACTTGAAGCGCAAAAGTTAATGGTATTAAGTGGTGATGAAAAACTGGTGCCAGCACTTAAAAAAGTGGCACAAAATAATAATAACCCTTTAGCTCAAATTCATGCCCTATGGACCCTTGAAGGTTTAGGTGCACTCGACAAAAACCTTTTAATAGATCTTTTTAACAGTAAAAACAGTGACGTACGCGTTACAGCCATTCGAATTTCAGAAGAATTAGTTTATGCTGGCGATAACACCATAGCTGACAAATGGCTTGCCCTGGCTAGCGATAAAGACATTGAGGTGTCTCAACAAGCTATTTTATCTGCTTACTATGTAAATAGTCGTAACCATACAGCGATATTAAGTGCGGCTAAACAAGCACACCCTAATAAAAAAGGCATTATCGCTATAGAGCAGTCTATGGCTAAACTTATTGCTCATAATGAGAAGCGTCGAAAACTCGCTGAAGGCGATCAAAAACTTGCAGCTGCCGTAATAGCAGGCGAAAAAGCTTACAAAGGTTTGTGTTATACCTGTCACGGTGATGACGGTAAAGGCACTCATGCGGGTAATGATTTAATTGCTCCATCTTTTCATAATAACCCAAGAGTTATCGGTAATACCGCATCACTTATTAACCTCGTTACTCATGGTTTACAAGGCGAAATTGATGGTGTTACTTATACAGGCGGCATGATGCCTTCTATTAGCTCAAATGGCAGTGAATACGTGGCTAATGTTTTAACTTATATTCGTAATGAATTTGGTAATGAAGCGAGCATAGTAACGCCAGATGACGTTGCAGCAGTTAAAAAGTTGAATTACGCACCTACAGGCATGTGGACTCAAGCCGAGTTAGAGAATAAATTTGCTAAAGAATTAACCGATAAACCACAATGGAAAGTTGCCACCAATTTTGGCGTTCATCCAAACTTAAATCTTGAAAAATTAACAGATAATAAATTTGAACGACCATTTTTCAGTTCAAAAGGTAAAAGGCAAAAGGGTAATACTATAACGATAGAGTTGCCTAAATTGGCGATTATTTCAGAGGTTGTGATTGACTCTACTTTACTGACTGCTTTTTATTCTCGACATTACACTATTGAATTCTCAGAAGATGGAAATCAATGGAAAACCGTTGTTACTAATCGCACTGCAGGTGAAGTGAATAGAGAACAAACCTTAGGGCATAAAGCTAAATTTATTAGAATCATCAACCAAGTTAAAGGGAATAAACCTTGGCGTATACATGAAGTTAGCATGTTTGGTAGCTATTTATAATGAAATGTTTTGTTAAGGTATCAACTAACGTATTCATGCTTTGTTTATTGCTTTTGTCTAATGTCAACTTTGCTTTTCAAAGTAATGATGCAACTGAACCAACCGTCGATGGTAAAGATACTATCGAGCTTTTAACCGCTAATAACTTTAGTGGTTGGAAAGTACCTTCAGCCAATTGGTCTGTTATAGACAATGCAATTATTGGTAGTACAGGTAATAAAAAACTATCAACATCTGAGTGGTTATATACCGAACAACGATTTAAAGATTTTGAATTTACTTGCGAAGTTAAGCTTACGGGTGACGATCGTCGTAATTCAGGTATTTATTTCAGAGTAAATACGTTTTTATTTAAAAGTGCTCGCGGTAGTAAGTCTTTCGAAGCACCTTCTGGTTATGAATTTGATTTAGCAAGACATACCCCAGAAAAGCGTAATTACTGAGGGACGCTAGGTGATTGGTTTTCTCGTAAAAGTTACGAATATTTGCTGACCAAAATTTAATATCAAATACCTATACACCACAAGAATGGAATCGTATGACCATTCGAGCAGGTGGTAAGCGCATAGAGTATTGGATCAATGGTATTAAAGTGATGGACTATATCGATGAAGGGCTTAAAGCGTCGCGTGAAGGTAATATAGGCTTTCAATTACACGACGGTACTGTTATGCAGGTTGCTTATAAAAATATTCGTGTTCGTGAATTGAATAAAAAATAAAATTTCAGTTACATATAGGGCGTTCGTAAACATCATGAAAACTAAACCAGTAAAGTTGTTTTTATTTATAACAGGTTTACTTAGCGTAATTCTTGCTGCGAGTGTGCTTGCAGTAGCTACAATATATTCACCTCTAAACGGTGTATCTGGCGATGGAGTATTACGCTTTTTTGGTCGTTTTCACCCACTAGTTTTACATTTTCCAATTACCTTACTTGTGCTTGCTTTAAGCTTAGAGCTATTAATGTTTTCTTCTAAGTCATGGTCTCGTTGGTCTGCTTTAGGGTTACCTATTCTTATTCATATGGCTTTGGTTACAGATTCTACACGAGTGGTAACGTACCAAACATCTATTGATGGTGGTTCAGGTAGAGGTAATCAACTACCTTATGCAGCTGGTCTGTCATTACAGCATCACCAACAATCACACAGTGCCGCTCGCGACGAGGTTGGTTGGGAGCGTAGGGCTAAATTTGATCAATACATGGCTGAACGTTTATCAGAGTTTTTAACAAAAAATGGCAGAAACACCTGATCCAATCGCAGAAGGAAGCTTGTTAGATAATACTATTGTGTTGTATGGAAGTGGTACAAGTAAAATCCATATAGGTAAAAATTATCCTTTAATTTTGGCTGGCGGTAAAACCTAGGAATTAAACACGGAGCTTTTCATAAGTTTGAAGAAGAACGACCGTGTAATGATTTACTGCTTACCATTTTACAACGTGTTGGGGTCAAAACAGATAGTTTTGGAAACAGTCAAAATATAGTTTCAGACATGCTGGTTTAACTTTTTAGTATAAACCAGCAACACCAGTGCAACGAATTACATAAATTAATCGTGAATATAAATAGGCTATACAAGTAATACGCGATAGTTTTAGTTAATAAATTAGGGGGCGAGAGAATATTTAAATTTTAAAGTATTAATCGTTACTATTTTTAATAAATGAAAGAGAAAGGTTAAATTAATGAAATTATTAAGTGTATTAATTGGTGTACTGTTCAGCTGCGTGGTTAGAGCTGAATTTAAACCTAATATTATTATTTTTTACGTGGACGACTTAGGTTGGCAGGATACTAATATATATAATATAGATAAGCCTAGCCCATGGGAAACACCTAACATGGATGCATTAGCAAACTCAGGAATGCTGTTTACACAAGGCTATTCTCCTGCACCAACATGTGGCCCATCACGTGCAGGTTTATTAACAGGACAATATCCAGCTAGAACCCACTTTACTCATGTTAATGGCAATAGGCTTCCAGAGTCGAGCAAAGCTCAGAAAATGATTTCACCATTCTTTATTAATACATTGCCAGATGGAGAAGGAGAAATAATCCTTAGCGAAGCACTACAGCAGAATGGATACCGCACAGCGCAGGTAGGTAAATGGCATATTCATGGTGCTAAAAAAGGTTTCGATGTTGCTTATACAAAACGAGGAGCACACAGCCAATTAGATGATCGCTCTAAAGACTTTTCTGGCTATGGTGTAGATGAAAAATTTCCGTTAGGTAAAGAACTGTATCCACCAACAAGTAAAAAACACCCTAACGGTATACCATATCCTTATCAGCCAGTAACAGAACAAGCATTAAAGTTTGTTATCGACAGTAACAATGAGAAAAAACCATTCTTCTTGTATTTAGCTCACTGGATGGTTCACTACCCAATTATTACCCGTAACCGTAACTTATTGGAATATTATACTGATAAGTTAGGCATTGATTTCCCGAAAGACAAATCAGATATAACAACGCCAGGACAAACTAACCCGTATTACGGTGCTATGGTAACTACTGTAGATTGGAGCTTAGGCCGAGTGATTGATTTACTAAAGGCTACCGATGATCCGCGTAACCTCGGTAAAAAATTAATTGAAACCACCTATATCTTTATGACCTCAGATAACGGAGGTGCTGAAGACCGTCGCACTGAAATTATTACTGACAATGCACCGCTTGATAAAGGTAAAAAATATGCGCAAGAAGGTGGCGTTCGTGTACCTATGATAATAAGCGGACCATCTATTAAATCTGGCTCACAGTTCGATGGAATGGTTAGTCAGTTAGATTACTTCCCTACCATTATGGACTTAACGGGTACTTCTATAACACCAGAGCAACAGTCAAAACTTAATGGACTAGATATTACTCCAGTACTTAATGGCAAGAGCAAAGTTGTTACAGATTCAAAGGGTAAACCTAGAGAATTTCTATTTTGGCACTTTCCACACAACTCAGACTCACAAATGCAATCAGCAATACGTGAGGGCGATTTTAAGCTCTACAAAAATTATAAAGATAACAGCTACTCATTATTTAGATTATATAAAAATGGGAAAATGGATGATATTGGGGAGCAAAATGATCTAGCAAGTGTAAAAGGCTACGAGACGATTGTTGCTAAGCTTTCAAGTAAGCTAGAAGAACTTTTGACACAGAACAATGCCGAATTCCCGAGTAAAAACCCTCAGTATAAAGGCCTTAGTGAATCTGACAAAAAAGTACTACCAGTTATTGAAAATCATGTTTATAACGCTAAAAAACATATCGCTACTATTCAACTAGCCGATAACAAAACTCCGCTTCACCATGCATATGTATTAGTTAAAGGGAAAAAAGATAAACGATATGTGAAATTAAGCGCTAATATTGAAGCCAAAGAAAATACACAAACTTCAGTAACCGCTAAACTACCAAAAGAAGTTGTTGAATATATGTTCGTACTTATCGACAATAATAACTTTATGATTAAAAGCGAACTTTTTAAAGTAAAGTAGTTCAAAGCTAATTGTACACGGCTAGTTAATACTATTTAGTTGACCAAAGTTCAAATGATTTAAAAATTAAGAAGAAGACTACATTGGACTGGAACTATATCACGAGTTGTAGATAAAAAACTGAGTTTCCTTACTAATCATTTCTTGTATTAATTTGTGGAATATTTATGTAACTTGCTCACGAAGTTATTTAAATTTATGCAATTGCACTAATTTCTATATTAAAGGGGCTTGTTAATAAAAATTGAATATAATATGCGTAATAAATTATATATATATTACGCATTTTTGTTTGATATACAGATAATTCAATAGCATTTAATTAAATGATTTTAAGAGCGGTAAATTATTTAAATTCAATATCTTATCTTATTTTAGGGGACTATAGCGATAAAGGTAGATTAAATGTGATAATAGCTAATACTTCTATATAATGCATCAACGGCAGCCATGCGCTGTAAATTCAATCGGTAAACGTAATAAATAAGTTACGAGTATATAATTGGTCATTATCGTACGACAAGCTTGAAAAAGTCCAAGTCTCTTCAGCTGGGCGTAGATCATTGATGGCAAGTAGTGCGTTTTCATCAAACACCTTTACGGCTGCATCAATTACATAAACCATGTCTGTTACTGTGGAGAAATAAATTTTGTTAGCAACTGAATGGGGTTTGGGCTTGAAATATGCTCCAGCCATTTTCTGATAATTTATTGTCAGCATTAGCTATAAAACCATCGTTATTTACTAATTTAATAGGCAGTGTTTCATCCTAACGGGTTTCGTCTGCTTGATTTGGTTGAGGTACTATTTGAACGGGTACTTGTAATAATTCAACTTCTTGGGTGGTCAAATTAACGCGGCCAATATATCCAGCTGGATAAGGTCTAAAATAGTGACAATTACCTACAATAATATTTGTTTGATAACTAACCTCAGATCGGGTTAAGCCTTAACCATAGCATTCTTCTCGACATCATTAATATTAAGGGTTGGCTTATTTTATTTAAGACAATAAGTGACTAATCCTGAAGTAAATTCAACATAAACCCATTAGGACTGCGATGACGAGAATGTTCTATTTGAGATATATTCTTTAATCAAACATTTCGATAATATACCGTCTAGATAACATGGCTCCATCCCATAATGGCATTGCTCTGGCTTTCATATTACTACGTACTGTCGTTATTAAATCTGCACCTTTTTCTTTTAAATCGGCTGTTAATTTTTACTGATATAACCTTTGTCAGCATACAACTTCCTTTAAGCTTTTTAGCTAATACAGGTTTTGTGTCGTGAATATTGCCTGTCGTTAATTTAGCATCAACTATTTCACCTTTAAAGTTCGTGACTAAAGTCGAGTTTGAACCCATAAACCAACCCATTATTCCTTTGCCGCGTGCGGCTATACCGTCAAATGTTTTGTGTCTAGGTATTCTTAAGTTATGACATACTTTAATGCTTGTAGAATTAATAAATTCAATACCTGTCGATTCACCTTTTAGTATCGAAAAATAGCTAGATAGTCGCACTATAGCCTTAGGCATCACTTCTAAAAATCGAGTGTAACTCAATAAGCTTGGAAAATGAGAGCGATAAAATTTAGCGATATTACCTTTATAATAATTCTAAAAGTCGTAATGAGTAGAGGTATGAAAAGCAAATAAGGATAGTGATAACCTCACTCATCGCCATACGGCAGGGGGCGATTTCGTTTTATATTACCATCTGTAATTAATTGTTTTTCCCATTGAGGGATAAATACGCGACAAAAATCATCGACATCACAGAATATTTCAACTAATTTGTTCATGCCCACTCCTTATTATCTTTCTGTTTTTTTTCTTGGTCGAAAGAGCGGATCGTGGAACGGGCACTTAGTTCAATTTAGTTTGTTTTTATCCCGAGCTGAGGTTAAGTAATAGGGCGGTTGCGGTGAAATTTAATAACAGCATTACATATTGTTTCGTAATAGGGCTATCCAATATTATCAGCTTTTATATTAAATGCATGCAGATGAGAACATATGTCTTTTCCATTACCTAAAGATTCAGCACTATTTGTAAGTGAGTCTTCTGCTAATAAATTATCTCGTAATGTTTTGTATACAATAAGTTTATAGTCTACTAATAATGGTTCTTGTTGTTTATTGCCGTTACGGCCAAAACGAACCCAATAACGACCCACTGTTCGTTACCATCGTGAGAAAATACGGCTATTTGACCACCAGCATTTACAGATGCAACAAGTGTATCTGACGTAACAGATAGAGCTGTTGTGTTATCGGTGTATGCGACATAATAAACACCTTATCATTTTGGTGATAACAGTAGCTTGGCCGGTATTGGGTATGTCGGTACGCCAAAAAAATATTTTTATTATGAGCTACGCTAAAGTTAGTTGGAGCCTCGCCGTCTACAACATTATTACTCTTAGGATCAGCTACCTGATACCAATTATAGGACTATAAGGTTGAAGTAGGAGCGTAACCATCTATTAACATGAAAAGTGTAATAACGCCAAGATTTTAAAGGTGATATATATGCATCGTGGGATTTCTTTAATTTGATAAATACTTGAAATTATTGACTGTTAAAATTAGATTATATGTAAACAAAAATACTATGTTGGTAGCTACAACCTATAAAGTTTAAAAAGTTGTTGCTAAGTAATTAAAAATTTATTGGCTTTTATATAATTGATATCAAAGGCTATAATCTTGTCAGGCTATTGTTTGATCATTATCTAAGCACGCTGTAGCTAGGTAAACTTTATTGCCTTGCGAACTACCTAAAGCTGCTTGAATTAGCAACACACCTTTTTTTTCTAAAAGATTACAGTAATAACTGTAATGGTCAACTAAATCTGTAGAATATTTAAGGCGATTTTTAATCATGTTTATTGGTTTTAAGTTATACATATATCTCTATTCAAAATTAAGCTTCAATAAAGTGATAAATTCAAACATCAAAGAGAGCAGAATACATATCATGAGGTAAGTTAATTTCAAGATAATAAAAATGTTTTTATAGTTATTTATACATGTGATGGTTTCTTTGTTTGTTGTGTGATTATTCAAAATAATTTCTATTATAATGATTTTAACTACTATATTAACAATTATTTATTTATTATTTTCTATATTATTATAATGGATTATTTATCAATATACTGTTTTATAGTGATTTTTTGTTTGGTTATAATGTTTGTCAGAATTATTTATCTTTTTATAGACAATCACCCTTCAATGGTGCATATTATATGTAAGTATACATATAAAACCAATATCAATACTGTATATTATATATAATTAAATCAATCATATTAGTAAAGTCGGTTAGGGGAATATAATGAATAAAAGTAAAAGCTTAGTAAAAAACAAGCTTTCATTAGGTGTGTCTATTGCACTAATACCACTTATTTTTACTGCGAATCAAACAGCATACGCAGTGGAAAAAGTAGCAGAGACTGATGCGGATAAAACACAAGAAATTGAAGTTATTGAGGTAAGTGGTTTTAGATCAAGTACCACTAAACAATTAAATAACAAACGTTTTGGTAAAAATGTTTCAGATAGTATTTTCGCCGAAGATATTGGTAAAATGCCAGATGCAAATATAGCTGAAGCAATGCAACGTATTACTGGTATAGGTATTGACCGAGTGGATGGTGAAGGCACCAGTATCACAATCCGTGGTGTAGAAGGTGGTCTTAACAATGTTCAGATGAATGGCGTGACGATGACAAACAGTGGTGATGATAACGAAATTGATTTTTCTAGCATGTCAGCTGATATGTTGAAGTCAATTGAAGTTATAAAAACCCCAAGCGCAAATCACGATGAAGGTAGCTTAGGTGGTACAGTTAAGTTAAATACTTGGAAACCACTAGATATTAAAGAACCAAAAACAATATTTTCGGCTAAAACAAAATATAACGATTTATCAGATGAAACAGATCTTCAATTTGGTTTGTCTTTTGGTAAAAACTTTAGTGATAATTTTGGGATGACGGGCTCTCTTAATTACGATAAAACCAATACTCGTCAGGACAGATTAACTAATTATCGCTGGGAATATCGTAATATAGCTGATGCAACTAGCTTGCAAACAGGTGAAATATTAGACCCTGATGGGAATACTCGCTCTTTTGAACCTTTAGGTAATGAGAGAAATTTATCTTTAATAGAAACAGAACGTCTTAGTGCTTCAGCATCTTTTCAGTATAGCTTTGATGACGATACCACTATTTGGCTTGATGCAACGCATTCAGAGAAAGATAAAACTAAACTTCAATATAATAACCGTATTCTTAATACTAGGGAGTATGCAGTTATTGATGAAGAAGCACACAGTGCTGTGGTTTCAGGCTCATCAGCCTCTAGATCTAACTCGGTAACATATGAACAACCCAATGAAAGTTCAACAACTACTCTTGGATTGAATTATCAACAAGTCTTTGCAGATGGAGCTTGGACGATAGATGCTAAGTTAGGTTGGAGTGGTTCAACATCATATAATCCAATTAATAACCGCCGTATAATTTTTAATTCTAATGCTAGAACTGAAGCTGGAGAATTATCATGGATTGATGAAAATGGTAACATTTTATTGTCACCAAACTTTTCATTTGGAGACGAAGAACGTGGTTACCTTACTACAGATAATTTACGCCCATCGGCAGTAACTTACTTAACACGTGATAACACAGACGATGCTTACAGTTTTCAAGTAGATTTAGAAGGTGATGTTGATTTTGGTCCTATTGTTAATGTTGCTATGGGTGTTAAGGTTGTCGATCGAGAAAAAACCAATAACTCAGTTATTTATCAAGCAGTTGGTGATGGCATAAATGCTGATGGAGTGAGTCTTAATACTATTACATTAACCGATTATGCTTTAGAATTTCCTGTTGATGACTTTTTAACACGAGTTATTGGTACAGAAAGTAATGGCTGGCCAGTTCCTGATTTTGATGCAATTTATGGTTCATTCTTACCAGATCCTGAATCAATTATTCCTTTTGAGGATGAAGCACCTGAAACGACTACATTTGAATCGTATGCTGGTTATGTAATGGCAGATTTTGAATTTTTTGGTGGTAGGTTACTTGGTGATTTTGGTGTACGTGTAGTTAAAACAAAAGCTAATGCAAAAGGTAGAGCAGGTTATAATTTTACCAATTATGATCCTGTAGGCGGCGAAGATGCTGACGGTAATTTAATCGGGGCTTTTAACGCTGGTGCTTTTAATATCGATGACAGCACTTTTGGTGATATAGAATATAACAATGTATTACCAAGCTTTAATTCTCGATATACATTGACTGAAGATATGCTATTACGTTTTAGTGTTGCCAAAGTTATGGCAAGACCTAAAGCGTCTGACTTAGTACCCGGTTACCTAATTATGTCTCGAAATGGTACTAATGAACCTACAGCTGTCGGCGGAAATCCTAATTTAGAGCCTGTTGAGGCTATTACTTATGATTTTTCATGGGAATGGTATTTTGATGAAACAGGTATGATCTCAACAGCTTTTTTCTATAAAGATTTCCAGTCATTAGCTTATGATAAAATTGAAGGTGTATTACATTCTTGTCCTGAAGCAAGTATATTTCCAGAAGATCAGCAACAATATAGAGACTTACATTGTGGGCAAATAGCCGATGAAATTGCGACTACCACACCTGTTAATGGTGAAGGCGGTAAGAGCTATGGTGTAGAAACTATTTATCAACAAGACTTCGTGTTTTTACCTGGATGGTTAAAGTATACAGGCATAACAACTAACTATACTTATACAGATAGTGAAGCTAATTATGTAGATCCAACTCAAGAGTCTGAAACTGCTGAGTTGTTAGAAGGCTTTCCGATGAGAAATACATCAAAGCATACATTTAACAGCAGCTTATACTGGGAAAATGAAGGATTGTCTGTTCGTTTAGCGTATAACTATCGTTCTAAACGTCTTGATTCACCAAATGATTATGATGGTGCAATTTGGACTGATGATCGTGCAACAGTCGATTTCTCAACAAGCTATAAAGTAAATAAAAATCTTTCGTTTAACTTTTCAGCTACTAACTTAACTGATACATATGACCGTAGTTTTGTTACTCGTTTGCAAGAAGATGAAGCTAATGGATTATTTAGTGAAGGTAACGCTTTAGATGGCAATGCGCCTGAGTGGAGGACTTATGTCTTAGGTCATAACGGACGTAACTTTAGATTAGGTGTTACATATAAACTTTAATTTTTATTTTTTATAAAGTTTAGATGTTAAATATTAAAACAGAGCCTATTAAGCTCTGTTTTTTATTTTATGGTAAGAGTAACGGCCATTAATATTAAATAAATCTATAAAGGGTGGTTTGCTTAATTAATGAGAGAAACGAATGAAAAAATTTACTTTAAGGCTTTTTAATATCATTTGTATCCTGTTGGCAAGTATACAAACAGTTAATGCAGAACAATTTAAAGCGTTAGTTTTTACTAAAACTAGTGGTTGGCATCACGAGTCGATTAATGCAGGAGTAACAGCTTTACAAAAAATGGCAAAAGAACATTATTTTGACCTTCAATGGCAAACTAATGCAGATCGTATAACAGACAAACAGTTAAAGAAATTTGATGTTGTTATCTTTCTATCTACCACTGGGGATATCCTTAACCAGGACCAACAAGCTGCATTAGAGAGATTTATACAGTCGGGTAAAGGCTTTGTTGGTATTCACAGTGCATCAGACACTGAATATGAATGGCCATGGTATCAAAAGCTTATAGGGCGAAGTTTTGTTATTCACCCAAAAATACAAACGGCCGTACTTAAGGTTAATAACAGAAAGTTTCCTGGTTTAGCTCGTATGCCAGACCAATTCCTCTGGACTGAAGAATGGTACCAATATAGTGATGCTTATGTAGACAATTTAAGCTACCTATTATCAGTAGATGAAGGCACGTATGATGCAAAAGTAGTAAGAAAAGGAAAAACCTACAATGGAATGGGGAGTTTTCATCCTGTTGCTTGGTATCACAACTATGATGGTGGTCGATCTTTCTATACTGGCTTAGGCCATATGAATGAACATTATAGCAACACCTTGTTTTTAGAGCACTTATATGGCGGTATTTATTGGACGGCAACGGGAAAAGGGCTAATTAAATAGTAAAATTATTTGAAGAGTTGTTAATTTTTATTAAACATTACTGAGTACAAATTAGCAATATTTGTACTCTCTTCTTTTAACGTCACCTCACAAATATCATTTCCGGATAAGTTCTCACTTATTCATAAAAAAACTCTATTATTTACAGATAACAGTCTCTCAACTTAGACGTAATTACTTATAATTTAGGTTGTTTTTCAATTAATTAACTCTGTGTTTTCTTATATTTAAAAATCATTTATGCGTGTGTGTTTTATTATATCTTTAATTGTATTATCTTTTATTTAAGGCTTTGTTTTTTAATTGTTTTTTAATTGTTTTTTAATTGTTTATTATTTGTTTCCTTTTGTTTTGTTGTATTTATGTTGATCAGTGTTGAATTGCTTATAATTAGTTGATAATCTACTGTGTGGATTATTATATACAAAAACACAATAAGGGCGACTTGGATTGAAAGTTTAGCCTCAATAATAAGTTGTATAATAAAGGGGAAGATTAATGAAAACAGGTTTTAAAATAACATCAATAGCAGCAGCATGTATGTTAGCAACTAGTGCTATAGCTGTAGACGATATTGTAATAGAAGAAACTTCAGATAATGTTGAATCTCGTGGAGATTGGTTAAGGGGATCGTGGGGGATCAACTGGAAGCCAGTTGAAATGTATAATGGCAGAAGTGAAGGTCTTGAAATTGACAATTTCTTAGAGCAAATTAGCCATCTTAAAACCATTGATTATATTCAGGTTCATTTAGGTGAATCGTCTATCAAATCATCAGTACATATTGCGCCGCATGAATTATTAGAAAGTTTTTGGCAAGGCGATACCGATGCGACTGGTAACCCTATTAACCTAGTAGTTCCTCGTGCGTCAGCCAATGTAGACCCTTTCTTAAAAATGCTGAAAAAAGTTAGAGCTGCAGGGATGAAAACGCAAGTGTATGTTAACAGTTCAAATATGTTACAACGCAGTGAATCTACACCTAATCCGGCTTACATTCCTAATATTACAGAGCGCTGGAAGGCATGGGTTGATACTGATCCACAAGCACAAGCGTTTATTAACAGCCAGCCATACCATACTGGAACTTGGGACACTGAAACACAAACATACGTTGATGCTTCTGAAACTTACCCAAATCGTAAATACATGTTCGCCTATGCTGAATTTGTGCTTAAAGTGTACTCAGAGCGCTACGGTGATTTAATTGATGGTTGGTTATTTGATTCTGGTTCTTTTATGTATAACAACGGTGATAGTGCTACTAACGGTATAATAGAAGATCAAACCCTTTATGGTGCTTTTGCTAAAGCTTCTCAAGCAGGTAATCCAAATGCTCTTGTATCGTTTAATAATAGCCCTGAAAGAGATACTGAAGAGCTAAATCCATTCTCGGAAGCTACACATTACGACGACTATATGTTTGGGCATCCTTATAACGGTGGTCGAGTTATCGGAAACCATGAAAATGGCTTGTATGCTCGTAACTACGCACACATTCAAAAAATAACTGCAACTAACGGTAATGTTCATTCTGGTTCTGTCGCTGCAGCTACTGATGCACACGATTGGGAATTTGACGATAAAGTGATTGGTCATTTTGATCCACCAATGAGTACAACTAGTTGGAATGGAGGTAATACGCTAGCATTGACCAATGAAGAGTTTAATCTTTGGAACTTAGAGGCAGCACAAGGCGGTGGAGCTATCAGCTGGGGTCTACCATTAGTTGGTAAATCGAGCAATGATAATGAAAGATTAATAGGTACTGATGGCGCATTAGCACAATTAAACGAAATGGATGCTCATTTAGCACAATTGCAAGAACCTGGCGCCCCAAATTGGGCTCGCGCTCATACTGAATTAACGGATGCTTTTTATGAAGAAGCATACTCACATGCTTTAGTAGAAGATAAAGATTTCTGGGATCCAGAAGGTGATGACGTTACCTTAACTTTATTACCTCAAGGAACTCCTTCTTGGCTACAACTGATTCAAGATGTATCAAACCCAGGCACATGGTTGTTACAAGGTACAACGACTGAAACTACCGAAACATCGTATGAGTTTATTATACAAGCCGCAGATGAATCAGGTACCAGAGAACGTGTGTTTAATTTAACCGTGACAGAATATGTTGAGCCTATCATTCCTGTAGAACCTGAAGGGCCAGCAGAGCCGATATTAGCATCAATTTTTGCAACACCAGAAACTGATTACGGTATTAATACGGTTGCCACTCTAAGATCTGATGTACAAACAGCTGGCAGTACAACTTTTCAAATTGCCGTTGATGTTACACCTACTGCAGGATCTAGTATTCAAAGTGGTGACTCAAGTGGTAGTTCAACCGCTACAAGCTGGGGAGTTGGTGCAGATAAACTATTCAAAGGTAGCGATGCTGAATCTATCGAGTCAATTAGTAATCTTCGTATTATTAACTTTAATGGGAATGGCAGTTGTTCAGATATTAGCAACATAACTGACTTATCCTTTAATTATGTTGAAATTGTAAATGGCCAGTCTACTCATGACCGTACTTTAGTAACCTCTAATGGTGTTGTTAATGATGAAGATGGTGCAAAAATGGCGGATAACCCAACTCAATATAGCGTTACCTACGGTAGTGAGGGAGCCATAACAGATCTTGTATTAGCGGTTGGAACAGCTAACGACCAAACTAAAAATAAATGGTCGGTTAATAACATTACTGTGTCTTATTTCGTAGATGAGTCAGAAGTTGTTGTAGGTGATTTTGATTGTGATGGTGTATTAGATCTAACTGATATAGCCGTATTTAGATCCGCAATGGGTAGCGAAGTGGGAGACGATACTTATGTTGCTGGTGCAGATTTAGATAACGATGGTGTCATTACTCGTTCTGATTACAATCAATGGTTTAGTTTATATAGAAACCAATAATAGACTGGCTTATTGAGTTGCTTATTATTCAATAAGCCTTAAAAAATAATTTTAATAAAATATTCTTACAGAATAATACAAAGGTAATAATGATGAAAAATTCTAATAATAAACGTTGGTTTTCTATGCTTGCAGGACTTGTATTTGTATTGCAGTCAAGTTTTGCTTCTGCGGCGTTAATGGCAGATTACGAACTTGAGTTTAGTGCAGTTGATGGTGTTGCTGTGGGTGAGTCTTTCGATGTAGATGTGTTTTTAGATATAGCTGACGGAACTGAACTTACTACATTTGGTTTTGATTTCGAAAACACGTTTACTCATTTAAGTTTTGAAGGTTTTACTGTTCCAATGTGGTTAATTGCAGATAATTTTAATGAAGTTGGAGGCTTAGCTGACCCATTTGAGTTTTTACCTGCTGGAGACAATGTACAAATAGCTACACTTCACTTTACTGCACTGTCTGAAGGTGCTGAAAATATTTCAGCATACGGGGAATTTGCAGCAAATGGCGGTGGTGCATTTATTTATGATTTCATCAATGATGATTTTGTAGATGGCAGCATTGGCGGTTCATTTAATGTAACTGTTCCTGAACCATCTTCACTTGTATTGATGATGTTAGGCGCTTTCGGTATAGCTGTAGCAAGAAGAATAAAACAGTAATTTAATTAAGTGTTAAAAAAAAGCACCCATTTTATTTAACAATAAATAAAATGGGTGCTTTTTACATAATGTGTTTCTAATTAGCTCTTGTTTTTAAACAGCTAAAGTAAAAATGTATAGGAAAATTCTTATTATGTACAACTCAGCAAAAAATAGTGTTAATCAGTGTTTCTCGTTCACCAATGTATTGTTTTTCGCTTTAGTTGTATTTTGTTGTTTTTCTAAAGCTCAAGCAAACGATACTTCTCTTTCTAATAGTCGTCCAAATATTATTTTTGTATTAACAGATGATCAAGGAATGGGGGATTTATCAGGAACAGGGAACCCTATAGTAAAAACACCAAACATAGATTCATTTGCTAAGAATTCAGTTCGTTTTAATGATTTTCAAGTAAGTCCAACATGTGCTCCGTCGCGTGCTGCTATTATGAGTGGTCGTCATCCTTTAGAGGTTGGAGTGAGCCATACCATTTTACAACGCGAACGAATGGCGTTAGACGTTGTTACTTTTCCGCAAGTGTTACAAAGATCAGGCTATAAAACAGCTTTATTTGGTAAATGGCATTTAGGTGACGAAGATGAATTCCTCCCACAAAACAGAGGTTTTGATGAAGTACTGATGTTAGGTGGTGGTGGTATTGGGCAATATCAATATGGAGATTTTAAACCTAACCTAAATAACCCATATTTTGACAACGTACTTTTACATAACGACACCATTGTAAAAACCCAAGGATTTTGTACCGACGTATTTTTTGATGCAAGTTTAGCTTGGATCAAACAACAAATTGATGCCGAACAACCATACTTTGCTTACGTATCTTTAAATGCTCCGCATGGTCCAATGTATGCGCCAGATAGCTATAAGCGAAGATTTCTTGAACAAGGCTTAGACAAGTCAACCGCCGCACGCTACGGAATGGTTGAAAACATAGATGATAATCTTGGCGACATGATGAAAACCCTTAAAAAATGGGGTGCACTTAAAAATACCTTAATTATATTCATGACAGATAACGGTATGAGCATGGCACCTATTAAAAAAGGTGAAGAGAAAATTATGCCATATAATGCCGGTATGAAAGGACGTAAAAATACCCCTTGGGAAGGCGGAACTCATGTACCTTCATTTTGGTATTGGGAAGGTGTTCTACAAGAGAATGTTGATGTTGAATCATTAGTAGGCCATATCGACCTTTATAAAACATTCAGTGATTTAGCGGGTGCAAAAATGCCTAAAAGCAAATTACCACCAACAGGTCGATCTTTAGTACCGTTACTCGAAAATGAAAAAACGACCTGGCCAGATCGTAAGCTATATGTTCATAAAGGAAGATGGGACGACAATCGCAAAAACAAAATGACCCGTGAAGAAAATAAATTTAACAATGGAGCTGTTCGTACGGAGCAATGGCGACTTGTATACACTTTAAATAAAGGTGAAGTGGAATATTTCTTATCAGATATAAATAAAGACCCTGCAGAAACTATAAATCTTGCTAAACAGTATCCAGAAGTTATTAAAGAATTAACGGTTGCTTATAACAGCTGGTGGGATTCAACCAAACAATACTTGGTTAACGAACAACTACCTGAAATAACGGCAGAGAACCAACCATTTACACTTAAATATAATAAGCAATTAAAAGAAAAGGGCATTCCAAACTGGAAGCCTAACCTTTAAATTTTGAGCAAAACTAAAATGAAAAACAAATTAATTATAACTAGCTTAATTTTATTATTAGTACCTTTTTTTAGCGTGGCTCAAGAAGGTACTAAAACAGAGAAACCTAATATTATCGTTATTGTTGCTGATGACATGGGGTGGGGAGACTCTTCAACTTATGGCAATAAAGTTATTAAAACGCCCAACTTAGATAAACTTGCTAAGCAAGGTGTTAAATTTACTCAAGGTTATTCAGCTGCGGGCGTTTGTTCACCTTCGCGTTCAGCTATTTTAACAGGGAGAACTCCATATAGAAACGGCGTTTGGCGTCATCTTTCTGGTGCTGATCCTGCTCCAGCACATTTACGGAAAAGTGAAATTACTTACCCAAAACTTTTTCAAGAAGCAGGTTATGAAACAGGTCATTTTGGTAAATGGCATTTATTGTCACGCAATCAATTTAAAAATGAAAAATTTCCGCACCCTGATGATCATGGTTACGACTATTGGTTTGCCACACAAAATAATGCATTTCCTAACCATAGAAACCCAATTAATTTTGTCCGTAATGGCAAACCTGTTGGCAAATTAGAAGGTTATTCAGCGCCTTTAGTAGCAGATGAAGCGATTAGTTGGCTAAATACAAAGCGAGATCCTACTAAACCATTCTTAATGTCTGTTTGGTTTCATGAACCGCATGCACCTATTAAAACCGATATAAAGTTTTCTGAACTTTATCCAAATGAAACTGCAAAAAATAAAGCATATTTTGGCAATGTTACGCAAATGGATTTTGCACTTGGTGAAATAATGAAAACCCTTGAGTCTCAAGGGGTAGCTGATAACACCTTAGTTGTGTTTACGTCTGATAATGGTCCTGTTGAACGATTTGGTGGAAATACCGGTGGTTTAAGAGGAAATAAAAGAGACGATTTTGAAGGAGGTATTCGTGTTCCTTTTATAATGCGTTGGCCGGGTTATATTACAGCTAACACTCAAAGTAATATTCCCGTTATAGGTACAGATATATTTACAACGCTTTTAAGTATAGGGCATTTAAACGTTCCACAAGATCGCACTATCGATGGCGTTAACCTATTACCTGTAATCCAAGGTAAAGAGCTTACTCGAATAATCCCGCTGTTTTGGCGTACACATGTTTCTCCTGCTGAAAGTCGAGTAGCAGTACGTGATGGAGATTGGAAGATTGTCGCAGACGAAACGTTAACTAAGTTTATGTTATTTAATGTAGTAACAGATGCTAATGAAGCACATGATCTAGCAGCTACTATGCCCAAAAAATTAAAATCCATGAAAAGCTTATTAATTAAAACTTGGCAAAATGTCTCAGCCGAAGGACCTCGTCATTGGTGGGAAGACAAAGTAAAAGGCGAGCTAGGTAAAGACAGTAAATATATTTACTAATTGTTTATTGCTCTAAAAGTTAAAAAAAATTACCTAAATAAAAAGAATAGAAACAAAAATAAATATTAAGAGAGTACTAATGTTAAAAATTACAAAGTTATTACTTATATCTGTTTTGACAGTGGTTAGTATAAGCATAGTGTCGTGTTCTGGTATTACTGAATTTAACGTCAATACTGAAAAAGTACTTTATGTTAAAAGCACTGAAAGCGATGACCTATTCAATATCATTGCTCAGGCTCAGCAACTTGTAAATGTGGGTAATAACGTTGAAATTAGATTATCACCTGGTACTTATTATTTAGAAAATACGTTAAAGCTTACTAATTTGAGTAGCAATAAGCTGTCGATTGTGGGGTCAGAATTAGGCCAAACAATGATTAGTGGCGCTACTAGGCTTACACTTATCTGGGAAAAGCATAACGAACATATTTATAAAGCTAAGTTGAATATAAAAAATGTTGATCAACTCTTCATAGCAGGCGAGCAACAAGTAAGAGCAAGATACCCAAATTATCAAACGGGCAATAAAGTATTTAACGGTTATGCTGCAGACGCGATATCACTAGAGCGAACAAAACATTGGAACAACCCTATAGGTGCATATGTACACGCTTTACATAAAGGTAAATGGGGCGGAATGCACTACCAAATTATTGGTAAGTTATCTGATGGAAATTGGGACCTAGAGGGTGGCTTTCAAAACAATAGACCATCGCCATTACATGCTAAATATCGTTTTGTAGAAAACGTATTTGAAGAATTAGACGCTCCTAAAGAATGGTTTTTCGAACCTAAAACACAAACTCTGTATTTTTACCCTGATAAATTAACTATCAACCAAATCAAAACCATCGAAGTTCCTCAGTTAGATCACCTAATCGATATTATTGGTACTGAACAAAAGCCGGTACAAAACATAAAAATACAAAACATAACCTTTAGCCATACCAAGCAAACCTTTATGCAAACTCGCGAACCTTTATTGAGAAGCGACTGGACTATATACAGAGGTGGGGCAATAACTATTGAAAACGCTCAAGATGTTTTAGTTAAAGGTAATACCTTAGTTAACTTAGGTGGCAATGCCGTTTCAGTTAATCGTTTTGCTAAAAATATTGAAATAGACAGCAATCACATATCGAAAATAGGCGCAGGAGCCGTTAATTTTGTTGGCGACCCTTCAGCCGTAAGATCCCCAAGCTTTAACTACAACGACTTTATAACATTAGACGAAATGGATTTTGGTGACGGGCCTAAAAACAACTTATATCCAGTAAATTCAACTGTTCATAATAACCTTATTCACGATATAGGACGTGTTGAAAAACAAGTCGCTGGGGTACAAATATCAATGTCCAAATCTATTACCGTTAGCCATAACTCAATTTACAGAGTACCGCGCGCAGGTATTAATGTTAGCGAAGGAACGTGGGGCGGTCATTTAATAGAATTTAACGACGTGTTTCATACCGTATTAGAAACAGGCGATCATGGCGCATTTAACTCCTGGGGACGAGACAGATTTTGGCATCCTAAGCGCGCTAAAATGGAACAAATATATAAATTACATCCAATGCTTCATAAAAGAGATGCTATTGCTACGGTAACTATTCGAAATAACCGATTTCAAAGTGACTACGGTTGGGACATAGATCTTGACGATGGTTCATCAAATTACGACATATACAATAATGTAATGTTAGCAGGTGGATTAAAGCTACGAGAAGGTTATAGACGCTACGCCTACAATAACATAATGATCAATAACTCGTTGCACCCACACGTATGGTTTGAAAACAGCGAAGACGTAGTTAAACACAATATTGTGCTAGTAAGCTATCAACCTGTTTCGAGTTATCATTGGGGCAGCGAAATAGACTATAACTTCTTTACCACTCAAGGTGCTTTAGAAAAAGCACACACATTGGGTTTAGACGAACACTCAACTTATGGAGAGCCTATGTTCATAAATCCCAAAGTGGGTGACTATCGAGTTTCAGAAAACTCTAAAGCATTAATGGTAGGCTTTATAAACTTTCCTATGGACAACTTTGGCGTAGTAAGCCCATCGTTAAAACAATTAGCCGAAACACCTAAATTTCCAGACTTATTTTTAGAAAACTCAGCCAGTGATACATCAAAGGTATATAACTTTTTAGGTGCAAAAGTAAAATCGGTAGAAACTCTAGGGGAGCAGTCTGCTTTAGGTATACCAGAAATATCAGGTGTTATGGTGCTGTCTGTAACAAAAGGAAGCGTAATGGAGAGAGAAGGAATAAAAGCTAACGATGTTATATTTACTATTTACGGCAAAGAAAAAATAACTACCGCACAAGATTTATTAAAAGCGTATCAAACGGGAAAATGGCGTAAAAAAATGAAACTCACCATTTCAAGAAATCAATCAATGAAAACATTAACCATTAATACCCATAATGAAGATTAACTAACCTCAGCTCGGGATAAGAACAAACTAAATTGAACTAAGTGCCCGCTCCACGACCCGATCTTTTGACCAAGAAAAAAACAGAAAGATAATAAGGAGCGGGCATGAACAAATTAGTTGAAATATTCTGTGATATCGATGATTTTTGTCGCGTATTTATCCTTCAATGGGAAAAACAATTAATTGCAGATGGTAATATTAAACGAAATCGCCCCCTGCCGTATAGCGATGAGTGAGGTTATCACTATCCTTATTTGCTTTTCATACCTCTACTCATTACGACTTTTAGAATTATTATAAAGGTAATATCGCTAAATTTTATCGCTCTCATTTTCCAAGCTTATTGAGTTACACTCGATTTTTAGAAGTGATGCCTAAGGCTATAGTGCGACTATCTAGCTATTTTTCGATACTAAAAGGTGAATCGACAGGTATTGAATTTATTGATTCTACAAGCATTAAAGTATGTCATAACTTAAGAATACTTAGACACAAAACATTTGACAGTATAGCCGCACGCGGCAAAGGAATAATGGGTTGGTTTATGGGTTCAAACTCCACTTTAGTCACGAACTTTAAAGGTGAAATAGTTGATGCTAAATTAACGACAGGCAATATTCACGACACAAAACCTGTATTAGCTAAAAAGCTTAAAAGAAGTTGTATGCTGACAAAGGTTATATCAGTAAAAAATTAACTGTCTCGTCCTGAAATACACTGACGATTTTAATGGAAGGCGAGTAGCTTTTGCTTCTGGTCTTTTTTGTGCACTTGGGGTGGTGTTTTTAGACCTAAACTTAAATGCGGTCTCATTTTATTGTATATCAATATTGATTCTTCCACGAGTTACTTTAATTCATTCATGTTTTGACATTTATATAAAAGAAACTCTTGCTTCAATATACCATTGGTGCGCTCTGCTAGTGCATTTTGATAACAATCATAACCATCAGTCATTGAAGGGATTATATTATTTAAAACTAATTTGTCTTGGTATACCTCTTAGCAATATTGCAACCCTCTATCCTAGTGATGAATAGCACTGTACTCATGCTGACGATTATTTCATCGTCATATCGAGTGCTTTAACGACATCCGTTGCTTTCACCTCATCACTGAGTTCATACCCCATGATTTTGCGGCTATAAGCATCTGTGACTAATGATAAATAATGTACGTTTTGAGCAGATTTCACATTAAGTAATGTCACCGACAAACACCTGCTCTTGTGCTTGTTTATAGGTCATGTCGCCTTTTCTACCGCGGCAACAATCTGTAATTTAAAGTCTAGTGATAAATCTCGTTGTTCGTTTACCATTAATCGGGAGTGAGTTCTTCATAATAAGTCCTAAATATGTAAACACATATCAGGACGAGGCACTTAAAGAAAATAAGTACAACCTTAATATTAATGATGTAGAGAGAAATGCTATGGTTAAGACTTAACTCGATCTGAGGTTGATTACATTAGCGCATCTTAAATTCTTTTTTAACTTCCTATTATGATCTTATGTAATTTTAAATGTAAAAATGCAGTTCTTGTTGTTTGTTAAATATTGGGTACAATAAAGTTAATGTTGGTGCTTTATGGAGGTCAACTTTGCTTTAGTGCTTTTATCTTAGTTTTAATAGGGTTTTTTCTGTTTTGAATGTTTTGTAATGTGAGTGTAAAGTTGAGTAAAGTTTGGTTGAGTTAATATTATAAAACTCATCTTGCGGTTATATTGTATGTAAATATACATTGATGATTCCCTTGTTATCTAATATATTAATTGTATGGGGATCGATTTATATTTAAAAAATCCAATAATGGTGTTTTATTTTTATCAAGCGTAGATGATTTAATAACAGATATTTCGAAGGAATTTGTAAATGAATTTTATTAGAAAAAAAGTAATAGCGACATTATCGATTGCGATTGTATCGTTAATCAGTGTGAATATATTCGCAAAAGACAATTTTACTGAGCACACAACTGAAAATAAAGTGCCTAAAGTGGCTAGAACCATCCCCACCAAGCCAAATATTATTTTTATCTTTGCCGATGATTTTGGCTGGGGAGATATCAGTAAACATGGTCACCCAGATATTCGTACGCCTAACATTGATAGGTTGGCAGAAGAAGGCTCAGAATTTTATCAGTTTTCAGTATCTAACCCTGTTTGTTCACCAAGCCGAGCGGCGGCTATTACTGGCTTATATCCGTCAAGAAGCAGCATCCATCGTCACTTATCAGGATTTGACCATCATCAAAATTTTTCAATGGCTGATTGGTTAGACCCTGAAGAAGTCAACATGGCTAAAGTAATGAAATCAGCGGGTTATAAAACGGCGCATTTTGGCAAATGGCATTTAGGTAACATTGGTGGTGCACCAATACCAACTGAATATGGATACGATGAAGCTAAAGTATTTAATGGTAACGGGCCACAAACAACATTTGCAAGACTTTATGATGATGCTATTGATTTTATGGAAAGAAATAAAGATGTGCCATTTTTCATCAATTTATGGATCCATGAAACACATACACCACATGACCCAAGCGAAGAGTCACTAGCCAAATATCAGCATTTAAATGAACAAGATCGTATTTATGCTGCTGTAGTGGATGGTGCAGATCAACGTATTGGTAAAGTGTTAAAAGCTTTAGATAATTTAAAGTTAACCGAAAATACGTTAGTGGTTTTCTCTAGTGATAATGGCCCTGAACATACAGGCACAACCGATGAAAAAAAACATGGTGATGGTAAATTAAACATCATGCAAGGTACTTATCCCTACGGTAAATATTACAGCACAGGCTCTTCTGCAGGACTTCGTGGTGGTAAACGAGACACTTATGAAGGTGGCTTGCGTGTACCTTTTTTAGTCCGATGGCCAGCAGCAGTACCGGCAGGGCGTACAGACACAGTAACTATTGTTACAGCGGTTGATTTATTACCAACTTTTGCAGAAGCTGCAGGAGCAACATTGCCGAAAGACTATAAGTCTGATGGACAAAGTGTATTGTCATTACTGACGGGTGGTACAATTCAGCGTGAAAAACCGATGTTTTGGGAATGGCGTTATGGTAAAGAGTCAGGTCAAAAGCCGATGCTAGCCGTAAGAGATGGTCCGTGGAAACTCTTTGTTCATCAAAATAATAATAACGTTGAATTATACAATGTGATGCAAGATCGAAGTGAAACAAGAGATATTTCAGAGCTTTATCCCGAAAAGGTCAAATCTATGAAAGCATTAGCGTTAGCTTGGAAAGCAACATTACCTGATCAGCCTCGAGCTAATGCGATATCTCCTAGCCGTGCTAAAAAAAACAAGAAAAACAAAGAAAGTAAAAATAAGGCATAAGTTTTGTTATCGCTTACATTGTGAATCATCTATCAATGCGAGCTTTTTTTGTATTTAGTTTATTGATAGTAACCAAAGAGAAATAGTTATGAAAAAGATATTTATTATACTTGTTAGCTTGTTATTCACGAATTCTTACGTAAAAGCAAGTGACGAAATTAAAGTTGAAGAGAATACAGCCAAAGAGGCTTGGGGGAAATTAGTAGGAGGAAAATTTATTAGCAGACCTGAATTTAAATTTATTAAAAATAACCCTTCTTTGCCTAATGTATTGATATATGGTGACTCGATTTCTATTCACTATACCAAGCAGGTACGTGAAAACATCGAAAATAGAGCAAACGTTTATCGTTTATATCGTAATGGTTCAGATTCAGGTGGATTTATTGCCAAAATGGACAAAATGCATTCAACGATGCAAAACGTCGCACTGCAAGACCGCTGGACATTTAATTGGGATGTTATTCACTTTAATGTTGGTCTTCATGATCTTAAATACGTTAAAGCTGGCAAGCTTGATAAAGCTAATGGCAAATTAACCGCTTCAATTGACGAATATAAAACCAATCTTCGCAATATTATTATTTATCTTAAAAAACTAGCGCCAGAAGCAACATTAATTTTTGCCACTACTACACCTGTGCCTGAAGGGGAAAAAGGTCGGTTTGCTGGTGATGCTATAAAATACAACACTGCAGCGTTAAGTGTGTTGAAAAACTTCCCAGAAGTACAGATCAATGATTTATACCAATTGACTAAGCCTAACCATACTAACTGGTGGGCAAAACCTGGTGATGTTCATTACAACAACAAAGGAACGAAGGCTCAAGCAAATCAAGTGTCTAGCGTTATCCTTTCACAAAAAATATTTAATTAAATCGTTTAGGAATACTCATGAAATTTCATAAAAATAAAATAACTACCGTGTTTGTCAATTTGTTGCTGGCTTCAGCAGTTATTTCGACGCCGACATATGCAGCAGAAAGTACTACAAAAAACACTGATGATAAATCGTTATCGATGGATGAACTCTGGGGAGAAAGCGGTTTAGATCAAGCTAAACATGCAAACGAAGACCGTGGTGATTGGTTTGCACAAGATAAATATTCCATGTTTATCCATTGGGGCTTATTCTCTATTCCTGCAGGTGAATGGAAAGGGAAAACTTACTACGGTATTTCTGAATGGTTAATGTCTAACAGAGTCGCTGATATTTCGGTTGAAGATTATAAACAGCTTGCCGATCAGTTTAATCCAATTGCATTTGATGCTAAAGCTTGGGTTCAACTTGCGGTTGACGCTGGCATGAAGAACATTGTTATCACAGCAAAGCATCACGAAGGTTTTGCTATGTATCACTCTAAGAGTAGTGAATATGATATTGAAGATGCAACGCCTTATAAAATTGATCCACTAAAAGAGTTAGCAAAAGCGTGTGCCGAAGCTGGTATTGGCTTAGGCTTTTATTATTCACAAATGCAAGATTGGTATGAACAAGGTGGTGCTGGTCTGCATTGGACAAGTGAAGAACAAAAAGGCGATTTTACCGCCTATTTCAACGATAAAGTTGTGCCACAAGTTACCGAATTATTAACTGAATATGGTGACATTAAAACGGTATGGTTTGATACGCCAGGCGGTATGACTAAATCACAGTCAATGCAATTAGTAAACTTAGTGCGAGATCTACAACCCAAAGCTATGATCAACAGTCGTATTGGTAATGGTGTGGGGGACTTTTCAACACTTGGAGATCATAGTCTTTCACAAGTAAATCACCCGGGACTTTGGGAAACCATTGATACTACCAATAATAGCTGGGGGGATGCTTGGTATGATAAAAACTGGAAGTCAGGCACTGAAATAATTCACCGCCTAACTTCTACTGTAGCTCGTGGTGGTAATTATATGTTGAATGTTGGTCCAACAGGAAAAGGTGTTATTCCTGAAATGGCAGCAAGTGGATTACTTAGTGCTGGTGACTGGCTTAAAACTTACGGTGAAACAATTTATGGCGCAAAAGGTTCACCTTGGGGCCGCGCACAAGCATGGGGTGATATTACGGTAAAAGGTAATAAGCTTTATTTACATGTTTTTGATTGGCCTGAAAATGATGAAATTCAATTGTCTGGTTTAGCGAACAATATTGTTTCTGCTCGTTTATTAAGTCGTGAAGAACCTGGCTTTATTGAAGGATTATTTGGTGATGATGAAGGTTTAGTCACTGTGAATAAACAACCAAATGGCTGGACAAGCTTTACTTTACCAGAAGATAAACCTGATACCTTAGTACCGGTTATTGTTGTTGAACTAGATGGCGAGCCAAAAGTTGATGATACTCCTGGTATCGACCCTAATATAAGAACGACACTTAACTCTGCGTTTGCAACTTGTAATGGTTGTAAAAATACCGAAATTCGCTGGATGCAAAAGTTTGGTGATTGGAATTATGCTAACAACTTATTAAATTGGCAAGATAACGGTGAAGGTGTTTGGCAAGTTGATGTGGCTGAAGAGGGCAAGTACTTTTTAGAAGTTGAGTATTCTGCTGATGAAATTGTTGACTTTAGTGAATGGAAAGTTTCATTTGAAGACGATGAAATCATGATACAAGCACTCGATACAGGTGAGCGCAAAGATTCAGCACGTCAACCTAAAGGCAGATCGTTATATCGCTATCGTACCAATGAAGTAGGGGTTGTGAACCTTAATTCGGGTAAACAATCGATTAAAATCAGCCCTAAAGGTAAGGTTGTTGGCGGCGGTATAAATTTAAAAGCCATTCATTTAACGCCTTTTTCTAAGTAAATTATTTAACGTATTGGAAATAATCTAATGTATAACAATATAGAACGACGTCATTTTTTAAAGTTATTAGGCTCTGGCTTAGCCGTTGCGGCTTTTAGTGTACCTTTAATCAGTTTTGCAAAAGGGCTTACGGGTAAAGGTGGTTGGACCTCGAAGGAAGCTGACTTTTATGTCGCGGTTGATGGTAATGATGACTTCACGGGCACTACAGCTGAACATAGAGCAAATAGTAAAACTGGTCCTTTCGCTTCAGTAAAGCGTGCGCGTGATGCGGTTCGAGAACTTAAGAAAAAACAGCCTAATAAAAATATAGTTGTACTTATTCGTGGAGGTATGTACCAGCTAGATGAAACAGTCACTTTTGGAGTTGAAGATTCGGCAGCCGATAATTTTACTATCACTTATGCTGCTTTCCCTGGTGAAAAACCTGTTTTCAGTTCAGGTCGTCATATTACCGGTTGGGAAAAAGCACCGAGTAATACTCCAGGTTTACCTGCTAATGCAAAAGGCCAGGTGTGGCAAGCAAGTATTAAAGATGGTTTTACGACTTTATATGATGAAATAGGCCGATTGCCTCGTACCCGTACCGATGGGTTTGTTACGAAGAAAAAAGGTAAGAAAAATCTTATTAGTTTCCCTGAAAAAATGTTTATTGATTGGGTAAACCCAAATGATGCTGAGGTAATAGTTCGCCCGCATCATGCTTGGATTGTTAATATTCTCCCGGTTAAATCGATGAACAAAAGCAAACGAACGGCGACGACTACACAAGACTCAACCTACGCTATGAATAAGTTACATTTTTTACCGACAACAGAAAATGCGTGGATTGAAAATGTTATTGAAGAACTCAATGAACCAGGTAATTGGGTAGTTGATACCAAGGCCGGTAAAGTGTATTTATGGCCTCGAAACAATGCACAAGCAGCCGACCTTAATGCCAATATTGTTACTCCTGAATTGATCGAATTATTCCGAGTTGAAGGTGATATAGATGAAACGGGGCTAAAAGATATTCCTGTTAAAAATCTACGTTTTAATGGCCTTACGTTTAAACATGGTAAACGTTGGACCGTCGAAAAAGATGATAAAGGGCTACAACATGATTGGGATTTTCATGATAGAGCAAGTGCTTTAGTACGCTTTAGAGGTACTGAATATTGTACGGTTGAGCATTGTCATTTTACCGATAGTAGTAGCGGTGCTATTCGTGTTGATTTGCATGGACAATATAATCAAATCAACAATAACCATATTGAAAAATTAGGTGGTGCTGGTGTATTGATCGCAGGTTATGGACCGGGTATAAAAAATGTTAGTCATCATAATGTGGTTTATAACAACCATATCCATCATATTGGTGAAATTTATAACCACTCGCAAGGTGTGCTGCTTTGGCAAAGTGGTGAAAACCGTGTTGCCAATAACTTAATTCATAATCTTGATTATATTGCCCTGACTATTTCTGGCTTTATGACCCACTTCTTTGATAAAAATCCCAAAGGTAGAGAGTTATGCCGAACTGTCCGCAGAAATGAAATACCAAAAGCTAAAGGGAGGCAATATACTTTAGAGGAAGTACGTCCTTATCTTCATAGTGTTAATAATGTCCTTGAAAATAATGAACTTCATCACGTAATGGAAAAATTAGCTGACGGTAATGCTATTTATATTCGAGGCGCAGGGGCTGGCAATGTTATTCGTCGTAACTATATCCATAATATGCTGGGTGATACGGCTATGCAGGCTGCTATCCGTACTGATGGAGGCCAAATGGATACCTTAATCAGTGAAAATGTTATTTATAAATGTCGAAGCCAAGGGATAAAATTAAAGCTAAATAACCGCGCTGAAAATAACATCATTGTTGATATTTTGAAGGCCAATCATAATGGTAAGCCCATGCCCGTTACTTTCTTTTCACTTCGTGAAGGCCCGATGACAGGCGGCAGTTTAAAAAATAATATCATGTACTCTACTGCAGAATGTGACTTTATCAATGAACAAAAAATGAATGGTGAAAAAACGCAAGACAGAAGAGGACGTGCGCCGGCTAACTCAAAAGATGCTGATACAGAGAATAATATCTATTATTGCTCGGTTAATGAAAAGTTAGGTCAAGACTTCCTAATTAAGCAGCAAGCGGATGGTGTTGATTTAAACAGCTTAGCAACAAACCCTCTTTTTGTTGATGTGAACAATGGGGACTTACGTTTGAATTCCAATTCACCAGCATTGAAATTGGGTTTTAAACCAATTGATATGACTAATATAGGGTTAGTGATTTAGCTGACTTTTAATCAAAACTTAAAAAAGGCAACTTTCATGTTGCATACTAACAATCCAGTCATTAAATACAAAGCTGGTTTATAAAACTTAGGTGAAAAAATCAATAACGTCTCAATAGTTTGTAAGTCACGGGTGTATTACGAGATACTTTTATCGTTATCAAGAATTTATCGAAGAAGGCGTTATTGATGCATTAATTGAAAATAATAATCGTGATCCAAATATTAAAAATCGGGGTGATGAAGAAAAAGAATAGCCGTAATAGCTTACGCAATCGAACAGTCAGTGTACGTTCAACACAGAATACGGAATGAACTACTTTGGCTATGTGTATTTTTTCAGGTAGCGATGTTGGTTCAATTTGGTTACGTCATAATCTAGAAAACTTTAAAAAATGTCTTAAAGCTATTGAAAATAAGGTTGCCGGTAAAGAAAGAATTTCAAGTGACGTACCCGTCGTAACCTTGGAAAAGAATAAGCATGATGGTGAAGCTTTCGGTGGGATTAAGACAACCCACATTGATTATCTCTGTTCGCAAGATAGATTCTATGTTGGTAATTTAAAATACGTTGTTCGTATTTGCTAACAGGTTTTTGTTGATACATACAGAAAAATAGCCATTACTAAGCTCTATTTGACCTAAACATCAGTACAGCTATATGTTTAATGATAAAGTTCTGCCTTATTTTGAAGCTCACGAGTTACTAATATTAAATACTTCAACCGACAGAGGAACTGAATGTTGTGGTAGAGTATAACACTATTGTTATCTGTTATTTCTGGCGATTAATGATATTGATACACGAAAACCAAAACGATATCACCACAAATGAATGCTATCTGTGAACTATTTCATAAAACTATATTAAACTAGTTTTACTGAATAACATTTAGAAAAATTTACTTAACCTTAGCTCGGGATAAGAACAAACTAAATTGAACTAAGTGTCCGCTCTACGATCTGTTGTGATTCAATAAAACCGGACACTAATTTAGGTGGTATTATTACCACTCAAACAGAGGTGTTCTATGACAAAACAACGTCGCTCTTTTTCTCAAGAGTTTCAATTTGATTCAGCAAAATTAGTCCTTGATGATGGATACTCATTTCCAGAAGCTGCTCGTTCACTAGAAGTCGGAGAAACAGCCCTTCGACGTTGGGTTAGGCAATTACAAGAAGAGCGTGGTGGCACAACACCAAACTCCAAAGCGCTTACCCCTGAGCAGCAGAGAATTAAGGAACTTGAAGCTAAAGTTAATCGACTTGAAAGAGAAAAAACAATTCTAAAAAAGGCTATGGTGAATTCAAAGGGTCAGACGAGATGAACAATATTCGGTGATAGACCAATTAAGTGAGCATGAGTCTGTGGAAATGCTCTGTAGCGTCTTTGATGTTCTACGTTCGAGCTTTTATGATTTTAAAAAGCGTGTAACATCGATAAAGCTTGAAGAGGTGCAACTTAGATCAACGATTAATGAGTTATTTTTACTCAGTCGTGAGTCAGCAGGTAGCCGCACGTTAGTAGCGATGCTGAATGACGTTGACTTACCGACAGGTGTGTTTAAGGTGCGCCGTATTATGCGCGACATGGAGTTGGTATGTAAACAACCTGGACCTCATTCATATAAGTTGGCGACTGTGGAGCGGCCAGACATTCCAAACATACTTAATCGTGAGTTTGACGTTGATAGCCCAAACCAAGTTTGGTGTGGGGATATTACCTATATTTGGACGGGTAATAAATGGTCTTATCTGGCTGTTATTATCGACTTGTTTGCTCGTCGCGTAGTTGGTTGGGCATTGTCAGATAAGCCTGATACTGAATTGGTTATTAAAGCATTAGACAGAGCCTACGAGCAACGAGGCAAGCCATCTGAATTGATGTTTCACTCAGAGCAAGGAAGCCAATACGGCGCAAAGAGGTTTCAGCAGAGGCTATGGCGTTACCGAATAAAACAAAGTATGAGCCGCCGAGGTAATTGTTGGGATAATGCGCCGATGGAGCGCCTATTTAGAAGTTTAAAAACAGAATGGGTTCCCTCATTGGGTTATAGTAATTACCAAGAGGCTGAAAAAGATATTAGCAATTATTTGATGAATCATTATAACTGGCGCAGGCCACATAGCCATAATCAAATGGTTGCCCCAGCTGTAGCTGAAGAAAAACTTAATTCACTGTCCGGAATTAGTTGACCACAACAACTTAGCTATGTAGGAAATGGAAAATCTACACGAATGAATAGATTACTATAACAATGAAATAATTCATCAAGGTAAAAAGTGTTGTGGACGCCCCCCTAAAAACTCTACTTAATGGAAAATTTATTGGAGTTGAAAAAGCTAGTTTAACACTAAGCAGATAAACCAATAAGCAGCTAAAAACCACTATTCTAAGCTCAATTATCAAATAGCATTAAACCTACAACTGTAATAATAGTTTTCATTGATATGTTTTTATACATACTAAGTCAGTTCTTTATTAATATTAGTATTAAATTCTTTATTAATATTAGTATTAAATAAGTAGTACTTTTCATTATATGAAATACATGTTGTGTTTTTATATTTAAAAATACATAAAATCATTGACCTTGATAAGTCATAGCGGTTATTATCTTATTATTATTTTTTAAGTATCAGAAATTCACTTCGTAATAAAGAGGTCAGAGGATGCACAAATGATGAATAAACGATTTGTACTATTAAGCCAAGCAGATAATGTTTATGTTTGCTGTGAAAATGTACTAAAAGATACTGAATTATGTTTAGAGGGGAAAGCTGTTGTTGTAAACGCTGATATTACTGTTGGCCACAAAATTGCGAGAAAGGGAATTCTTAAAGGTGAAAAAATCATGAAGTACGGCGTATCAATAGGCTCCGCAACTCAAAATATCACTTTTGGGGAGCATGTACATATGCACAATATGAAAAGTGATTATATTTCTAGTCATACCCGTCAAAATAAAGTAGGGGAAGAATCATGAAAGGTTTTTTAAGACCTGATGGCCGTAAAGGTATTAGAAATGTTGTACTAGTAACATACTTGGTAGAGTGTGCTCATCATGTTGCTAGAGTTATTGTTAATAAAAGTGACAATGAGAATGTTCAACTTATTGGTTTTCCAGGTTGTTATCCAAATGAATACTCTTTGAAAATTATGGAAGGTCTTTGTACTCATCCAAATGTTGCTGGAGTACTTATTGTTTCTTTAGGTTGTGAAGGTTTTAACCGCGAAAAATTGGCTAATACGATTGAAAAAAGTGGTCGTTCAGTTGAAACATTAGTTATTCAAAAGTCAGGTGGTACTAAAACTTCTATTGAATCTGGCTTAGAAAGAGTAGACGAGTTGTTTGTTGCTGCTAATAAGTTTGAAATTGTACCAATGGGGTTAAATGAATTAGTCGTTGGTACTATTTGTGGTGGCTCTGATGGCACAAGTGGTATTGGTGCAAACCCTGCTGTAGGTCATTGTTTTGACAGACTTATCGAAAAAGATGCTATTTGTATGTTCGAAGAAACTGGTGAATTAATCGGTTGTGAGCAAATTATGGCAGAAAGAGCGATAACACCTGAGTTAGGTGAAGAGATAATGAAGTCTGTTGCCAAAGCAGAGCAGTATTATACCCATATGGGCTACGGTAGCTTTGCGCCAGGAAATGCAGAAGGGGGCTTATCTACCCAAGAAGAAAAGTCAATGGGTGCGTATGCTAAATCAGGCAGTTCAAAAATACATGGTTTAATTAAACCAGGTGACATTCCAAGCCAAGGTGGCTTGTATTTAATGGATGTTGTACCAGATGGTGACCCAATGTTTGGTTTTCCAAATATTGTAGATAGCGCGGAAATTGTCGAAATGATTGCTTCTGGTTGCCACATTATTTTATTTACTACCGGTAGGGGCTCTGTTGTGGGGTCTGCAATTTCACCCGTTATTAAAGTTTGTGCTAATCCTGAAACTTACGAGAATATGTCTGGTGATATGGATATTAATGCAGGAAAAGTAATTTCAGGTGATGCGACTGTGCAAGAAGTAGGTAATGAAATATATGATCTTGTTATTGAAGTAGCAGAAGGAAATCCCTCTAAATCAGAAGAGTTAGGCCATCAAGAATTTGTTTTAACGTATAAAAAATTTGAAGGCGTTGGACCTTCTTGTTTACCAACCATTCGGTAGTTGAGGTATGACAGTGTTTAATAAAAGACAAGTAGGAAATACTAAGCTGATTGTTAGCGAGTTAGGTTTTGGTGCTGCTACCTTTGGTAATTTATATCGGCCAATGCCAGATAGTGCAGCTAAAGAAAGTATTATTAAAGCAATGGAGTTAGGATTAAATCAATTTGATACCGCACCTTACTATGGTTTTGGCTTAAGTGAACGTCGAGTCGGTGATGCACTTAGAAGCTATGATAGTAGTAGTTATGTTCTTTCTACTAAAGTTGGACGTATATTAGAGCCTTGTGCTAAAGCTGAAGATAAATATGGTTTTTGCTCGCCTATGCCATTTGAGCCTAAATATGATTATTCATACGATGGTGTGATGCGCTCATTCGAACACAGTATGCAGCGTTTAGGTTTGTCTAAAATCGATATTATATACATGCATGATATTGGTCGAGTGACTCATGGCGATGATCATGACCGTTTATTCAAAATTGCCATGGAAGGTGGTTATAAAGCAATGGATGAGCTGCGCTCACAAGGTTTGGTTTCAGCTATTGGCTTAGGTGTAAATGAATACGAAGTTTGTGAACAAGCGATGGATCACGGACATTTCGACTGCTTCTTATTAGCAGGCAGATATACTTTGTTAGAGCAAAAATCACTGCAAACATTTTTACCACGTTGTATTAAAGAAAATAGTTCTATCATACTTGGTGGTCCATATAACTCAGGTATTTTAGCTACTGGTGTTCGTCGTGAAGGGGTTGTTCCTCATTATAATTATGAGCCCGCCTCGAAAGAAATTATTAACACAGTAGCGCGTATTGAAGACATTTGTGGTGAATATAATGTTCCTCTTGCTGCAGCTGCATTGCAGTTTCCATTAGCTCACTCTGCAGTTGTTAGTGTTATTCCTGGTTTAAGCTCTGCTGATCGTGTTGAGACTACTGTTGCTCAAATGCAACATAAAATTCCAGCTGAGTTTTGGACAGCATTACAAGACGCAGGAATTTTATATCCAGACGTTCCAGTGCCTAGCACATTACCTTAAATTACATTGGATTAAGTTATGTTTCGTATTGATTCACATCAGCATTTTTGGCAGCTATCTCGTGGAGACTATGATTGGTTAACACCTGAGCTAGCACTTTTATATAAAGACTTTTTGCCAAGTGACCTTTCTCCTGTACTAGAAGAATGCGATGTGAACAATACAATACTTGTGCAAGCAGCACCAACAGTAGAAGAAACAGAGTTTATGCTAAAACTAGCTGACAACACTGATTTTATTTTAGGTGTTGTTGGCTGGGTAGATATGGAAAGTGATAAGGCTATTTCGCAGCTTGAAAGCTTTAGTCAAAATCCTTTATTCAAAGGCATAAGACCTATGTTACAAGATATTGAAGATGTGAATTGGATGCTTAAACCTGAGCTTGCTTCCGTTTTTGAATATTTAATAGATAAAGGCTTAACTTTTGATGCGTTAGTGTTGCCAAAGCATCTTGATGCTTTATATCTTTTATTGAAAAAATATTCAGATCTTAAAGTGGTCATCGATCATGGTGCTAAGCCACCTATAGAAAAAGGCTTATCACAAGAATGGTTTGAAAAAATGTCATTGATAGCTTCTGAAACAAGAGCTTATTGTAAACTTTCAGGTTTAGTGACCGAAGCAGGACATAACCCTCATCTTGATCGAATCGCACCTTATATAGAATATCTTTTAATTTGTTTTGGTCCAGAACGTTTAATGTGGGGAAGTGATTGGCCTGTAGTGAACTTATCATCAAGTTATCAATTTTGGTTAAACCAAGCTGAGGAGCTCATTGCTCCATTATCAAAAAATGAACAACAATTAATTTTGGCGGATAATGCTAAAAATTTTTATCAATTATAGAAATAATTTCAAAAGGGTTTAAAGATGGCTAATAATTTTGAAGGAAAAACTGCGTTAATAACTGGTGCAGGTAGTGGTATAGGGCAAAGTACAGCAATTAAACTTGCGAAAGAGGGAGCCCATGTTTTAATCGTTGATCTAGATCTTGAAGCGGCAAATTACACTAAAAACATGATTGAAATATTTGGTGGTAAAGCGAGTACTTTTCAATGTGACATAAGTAATAATACACAAGTAAAAGAGATAGTTGATGGTATTTTGCTAGAGAATACTATTGATATATTAATCAATAATGCTGGTATTGCTCATGTGGGTAACTTAGGAAACACCTCTGAAGATGATTTAGACAGATTGTATAACGTTAATGTAAAAGGAACATACAATTTCATGTCAGCAACTATTGACTCTATGAAGAAAAACAAAAGTGGTGTCATTATTAACTTAGCTTCCGTTGCTTCTTCTGTTGGTATAGCGGATCGTTTTGCTTATTCAATGAGTAAAGGTGCAGTGTTAACTATGACTTACTCAGTTGCTAAAGATTATATCAACGATGGTATTCGTTGTAATTGTATCGCACCTGGTCGTGTTCATACGCCATTTGTCGATAATTTCTTAGAAAAAAACTATCCAGATGATAAAGAAGAGATGTTTGAAAAACTATCTGAATCTCAGCCGATTGGTCGTATGGGGAAAGTTGAGGAAATATCAGGATTAATTCTTTATTTATGTTCTGATGAAGCAGCCTTTATTACGGGTAGTAACTTCCCTATTGATGGTGGTTTTGTCACGCTAAATAACTAAATTCAAAAAAATAAAAATAAGAAAATAACATAATTATAATAAGGTCACACTATGAATGATCCCGCTGTAACGATTAATAATGATGAAAAGTTAGTTGAATCACACACTACATCTAACGCTGATGAGCTTGTACCTAAAGCCTATTTAATACCTTTCATCTTAATTACCTTGTGTTTCCCTTTATGGGGATTTGCTAATGATATTACTAATCCATTAGTGAATGCTTTTTCAAAAGTATTACAGATGTCTGTTGCCGAAGGTACTTGGGTTCAGGTGGCTTTTTATGGTGGTTATGGGGCTATGGCCATTCCAGCGGCACTTTTTATTAAGAAGTTTTCTTATAAAGCGGGTTTAATTGTTGGTTTAGGCTTCTACGCACTTGGAGCCTTCTTATTTATTCCTGCTGCCGGTGCACAAGCATTTGCACCGTTTTTATTTGCCTTCTTTGTTATGACTTGTGGCTTATCGTTTTTAGAAACAAGTGCAAACCCTTATATTTTATCTATGGGGCCAGCATCTACTGCAACGCAGCGCTTAAATTTAGCACAAGCTTTTAACCCTGTAGGCTCTTTGTTAGGTATGTTTGTGGCAACACAATTTATTATTCAAAAGCTAAACCCTACAACAGACGCAGAGCGCAGAGCTTTAGTAGCTGACGGTTCAGATGGCGCTTTAGAACAGTTATCAGCCATAACAGCTAACGACCTTGAGGTTATTCGTAATCCTTATTTAGCCATTGGTATTGTTGTGTTTATCATGCTTTTGGTTATCGCGTTTAAGAAAATGCCACGCACAGAAGAAAAGTCTGAAAGCTTAGATATACGAGGTACATTCAAACGCTTATTAGCTAATCAAAACTACCGAGAAGGTGTTATTGCTCAAGTATTTTATGTTGGCGCACAAATTATGTGTTGGACCTTTATCATTCATTACGGCACTGAAGTATTTGTAAAAATGGGAATGGCCGAACAAGCTGCTGAAGCTAAATCTCAAATGCTAAATATTTACGCCATGATCATCTTTTGTTTAAGTCGCTTTGTATGTACCGCGTTATTAAAGTTTATTAACCCAGGTAAATTATTAATGGTATTGGCTGCGGGTGGTATTTTCTTTTCTGCAGGTACTATTTTCCTTGAAGGGGTTATTGGTGTTTATTCACTTGTGGGTATTTCAGCATGTATGTCTTTAATGTTTCCAACAATTTATGGTATTGCGTTAACAGGTACCGGTGAGGATGCAAAACTAGGTGCAGCCGGACTTATTATGGCGATTGTTGGTGGTACTTTCTTACCTATGGCACAAGCGTCAATTATTGATATGAAAGTGGTATTTGATGGATTTTCAGCAACTAAAGCGTCATTTATCTTACCTTTAATCTGTTTTGTTGTAATCGCTATTTACGGTAAACGTTCACAACGACATATACCTAAATAAGGATTAAAACTATGACAACTCGCCATTGTTTTGCCTTAGATCTTAAAGACGACCCGCAATTAATAGAAGCTTATAAAAAGCATCATAGTGCGGGTAATGTATGGCCTGAAATTATAGAAAGTATTAAGTCTTCGGGTATAGAAGACCTAGATATATACCTTGTGGGTAATCGTTTATTTATGATCATGGAAGTGAATAATGAATTCTCTTTTGCCTCAAAAGAAAAAGCCGATTTAACAAATCCAAAAGTGGTTGCATGGGAAGAGCTCATGTGGTCATTTCAACAACAATTACCTTGGGCTAAAGGTGATGAGAAATGGATGCTAATGGAACAAATTTTCACACTCAAATAAACATTGATTGTGACTGATATATTCAATTTAAAACTGTAATAGGAAAATAAAATGAAATTAATGAGAGTTGGAAACGTTGGCCAAGAGAAGCCAGCGATATTAGATGAGAATGGCGTAATTAGAGATCTTTCTGCTCATATCACAGATATTGATGGTGGCACTTTTAATAATGGCGATGCTGAAAAAATAGCAAGCCTAGATCTTAGCACTTTACCCGTTATCGATAGCAATACTCGCATTGGTCAACCTATTGCGCGTGTAGGTAAGTTTATTTGTGTTGGTTTAAACTATGCAGATCATGCCGCTGAATCAGGTATGGACGTTCCTTCTGAGCCTGTATTATTTATGAAAGCTACTTCATCAATTGTAGGGCCAAACGATACTGTTCTTATGCCTCCACAATCTCAAAAATCAGATTGGGAAGTTGAGCTAGGTGTGGTTATTGGTAAAGAAGCAAGATATGTTTCAGAAGCAGATGCTGAAGATTATGTTGCTGGTTACTGTGTTGTTAACGATTTGTCAGAGCGTGAATTCCAAATCGAAAAAGAAGGTCAGTGGTGTAAAGGTAAAGGTTGTGACACTTTTGGTCCTATTGGTCCTTACTTAGTTACTCCTGAAGATGTTGTTGACTCTAATGAATTAGATTTATGGTTAGAAGTTAATGGCGAGCGTGTACAAAACGGTAATACACGTACTATGGTATATAAAGTACCATTTTTGATTTCTTACATCAGCCAATTTATGAGCTTACAACCAGGTGATATTATTAGTACGGGTACACCTCCAGGAGTTGGTCTTGGTTTTACTCCTCCTAAATACTTAAAAGAAGGCGATACTATGCGTTTAGGTATTTCAGGATTAGGCGAGCAACAACAAAATGTAGAACGTTACAAAGCTTAAAATAGTCAGCCTATAAAGTAAGCGTTATAAAAAATCCCCTGGGCTTAATAAGCACAGGGGATTTTTTTGTTTTTAGTAAGTAACTTTTACTTTTTAATTATTAGGCTGTTTGAACTTTAAAACAGCCTAAATCAATGTTTACCTTAACTAGCTATCTAACTATTTAGCTATCTAGGCCATGAACACTTCGTAATAAAGTTTCTTCAGCGGTACCTAGATGTTTTTCCATACTAAGTACTGAACCAGCAGTGTTGTGAGTAACTAAGTTATTTAACAAGTCGATATGCTCGTCGATAGCGACAGTAAAACGCTCAAGCTCTCCTGTTTTATCCCAATGATAATGATAATGACAAACAAATGAAACAATATCGTAAAACTGATCAGTAAAGCGATTTCTCGTACTTTGTTTAATTTTATGGTGTAGGGCTTTATCTAAATCTGGAAACTCTAAATAACGATTTTCCATATCAACTCTTACTTCTTGATGCCGTATAAGTAATTCATTAAGTTCATTCCAAATAGGATCCTCTTTAGGCACTTTTAATAAATCAGTAATAGCTTTTATTTCTACCATATCCCTAAACGACACCAATTCTCTAGCAAAATCCTTATCAAACTTCACCATTCGCCACCGACCTTGAGGGATCTTTTCGATCAAACCATTGTTAGAGAATTTTATTAGAAATTCACGAACGGTAATAGTAGTGCAACCTGAGATTTTAGATAGGCTTAATTCAGAGAAACGATCACCTGGAAGTAGCTGTCCTGTATTAATTAGTCCAAGAAAATACTTTTCTATTTGTGCATCTTTCGTTGAATTAGTATCTTTTATATCGAAATAATCATCTGGTACTGGCTTGCGAAGTACAACTTTATTTACGCCGTCTCGTTTACTAAATCAATTTCACATAAATGCTCAATACAAGATCTTACTGTAGTACGGCTTATACCTAATAACTTGGTAAGTTCAATATCATTAGCCATAACACTTTGTCCCTCTGGAAGAGCTTCAATGTGCTGTAACATTCGATTTATTGATTGCTTAAAAAGGTAGGTTTGTGTTTTCAAGTTTAACTTCCTTTTCATTAAATGATTTTCTAGTTGTACTCTATAGTTAAGTGTATATTTATTCTTTAATAAAGATCTATATAGATCACGATTTTTAGACATTATTTAACCTAAAAATATGTTGTTTTTGTCTAAAAACATCCTTTATAGCAATAAATTGTATTTTTAAAATACTTTACACAAAATGATACAGTAAAGGGCTGAGTCTTCTGAGGAGAATGTTATTCAAAATAATGCTCCAAATCTTGATAGCCTTGCTTAATATGTTCAATAAGTAAGGTTAGTTTTTCAGGTTTATATCGCGTGTAGGGATAAACAGCAAAAACCCCTAGCGAACGTGCCTTATAATCGCTCAGCACATTGACCAATAAACCTGCTTGTAATTCTTCATAAACACTACATTTAGGCACATAAATAATCCCAATATCATTCATAGCTGCTTTTTTTAGAGAATAAGCATTATTTGAAGACATACAGCCTCTTACTAATATTGATTTTTGCTCGCCATTGTCATCAAAGCGCCACTCATTACTACCATTTGCTTGTAGATCGTAGCAAAGGCAGTTATGGCGTTTCAGATCATCAATTGTATTTAATGCTTTATTCGCTTTTAAATACTCGGGTGAAGCACAGACAATCCAATTAGATTCCAATAAAGGCACAGCTATAAGGGAAGAATCCTCTAGTACAGCTGTTCTTATAGCTAAATCAACACCTTCTTCAACTAAGTCGATAAGCTTATTTTCAAGTCGTAATTCAATGGTGATTTTAGGGTAGGTTTTGCAAAAACTTGATACTAATTCTGCCAGTAATAACTCACCTGAAATGGTAGGTACAGACATTGTAATATGACCAGAAATGTCTCTAGATAACTCGTTAACCGCGGTAAAAGCATCATTTGCTTGCTGGTTAATACCTTTGGCATGTTTATAAAGTAATTTACCTGCGTCAGTAAGACTAAGCTTTCGAGTGGTTCTATAAAGTAGCTGTGTATTTAACTGTTTTTCTAGTGCCGATATTTTTTTACTAACAACGGTTTTGGACAAACCTGTTTTTTGAGCTGCCAGGCTAAAAGACTTCTCTTCTACTACTACAGCAAAAATTGCTAACTCAGATGCACCGTTCATATCAAACTCATTATGTTTAAAATGGAAATAGTTTATTTTTCTATTGCGAATATACAGGTAAATGTCAACAGAGTATATTGCTCATATAGGAGAAACAATGTAGGATATTATAAATAATAATACTTTTGTCTGTGTTTCATACTAAATTGTTAAACTAGATGGATATTGAATCTATATCCAAATTACCTTCGTAGAATAAGGGCGGATAAATGTCTGACAAAAATAATTACACTGACGCTAATCAATCTAACACGATTGAATGTTTGAATATTTCCGAGAAGAGAGTCGGACTATTTGTTACCTGTTTGGTAAATACAATGCGTCCTTCAGTAGGTTTTGCTTCCATCACTTTGCTTGAGCAAGCAGGTTGTACTGTTGAAGTTCCTGCTGCTCAATCTTGCTGTGGACAACCCGCATTTAATTCAGGTGACGATGAAGGTACTCGTCAAATTGCCTATCAAGTAATCGAACAGTTTGAAGAATTTGATTATGTTGTTTTACCTTCGGGTTCATGTGCTTCAATGATCAAAAAGAACTTTATAGAAGTATTTAAAGAGCAACCCGGTTGGCAAGCAAGAGCTCAACATTTAGCTGACAGAACTCATGAACTGCTCTCATTTTTAGTTGATGTATGTAATTTCAAACCGAAGGGTGTTGAACTTGATGGGACATTCACTTATCACGATAGTTGCTCTGGTTACCGTTCTCTTAATGTTTACGAGCAACCAAGAGAAATGCTTTCTACCGTTAAAGGTTTAGAGCATAAACCATTGAATGGTCATTCTGAATGCTGTGGTTTTGGTGGAACATTTTGTGTTAAATATTCAGACATATCTAACGCCATTGTTAGCGAAAAAGTAGAAAATGTTGTTGCTGCTGACGCTGATTATTTACTTGGTGGCGATATGGGATGTTTAATGAACATCGCAGGAAAGCTTAATCGAGAAGGTAATCAAAAAATTACTGCATTGCACACCGCTGAAGTTTTAACGGGTTTAGCACCAAAGATTATAGGGGCTAACGATGCAAGCTAATAAACCTGAAAATTTTACTCAAAATGTTACTGATGCTTTAGCACAACCTGATTTAAAAATGATCATCAGGCGTACAACCGACAAAGCTGAAGCAAAACGTACTGATGCCATTGTAAACTTTCCTGAATTTGAAAAAGCACGAGCACAAGGTCAAAAAGTTAAAGACCATACCATTAAGCATATGGATCATTATTTGGCGGAATTTGAAAAAAATGCTTTAGCTCAAGGTACTATTGTTCATTGGGCGAGTACTGCTGAAGAAGCTTCAAAAATTGTGCTAGATATCTGTCGTGAACACAAAGCTAAAAAAGTAACTCGTAGCAAATCTATGTTGGGCGAAGAAATAGGCTTAACACACGCTTTTGATAATTCAGATATGGAGCGCATTGAAACCGATCTTGCCGAACATATTATTCAACTGGCGGGTGATCCACCATCGCATATCATTTGGCCTGCTATGCATAGAAGCAGGGAAGACGTTGTTAAACTTTTTAGGGAGTTTCATAGCGATCCAACTTATTCAGAAGAAATTACTGATCTGGTAAGAAGTGCACGTAGGGATCTTCGCACTAAGTTTTTAACATCTGATATTGGCATTAGTGGCTCTAATTTCTTACTTGCCGACAGTGGCTCTTCTTGTACAGTAACCAATGAAGGCAATGCTGAACTCACAATTACTCCACCTAAAGTACACATAGTTACTGCAGGTATTGAGAAGCTTGTACCATCAATGGCACATGCAATCCCTTTATTACGTTTGTTAACACGCTCTGCTACTGGCGCAGATATCACGCAATATATAACTTTTCATAATGGTCCCAAAAGAAAGAATGATGCTGATGGACCCCAAGAATGTCACATTGTTTTAGTTGATAACGGTCGAACAAAAATGCTCGTTGAAGGCATGGAAGAAATGCTGCGCTGTATTCGTTGTGGAGCTTGTATGAATCATTGTGTGGTATATAAACATATTGGCGGACATGCTTATGGCTCTGTATATCCTGGACCTATGGGATCGGTACTTACGCCTCATTTACAAAGCCTTGAAGTCGCCAATAAACAAACTCATGCTTGTACCATGAACGGGCGTTGTGAAGATGTTTGCCCTGTTAATATTCCTCTTCCTAAACTATTACGCTCGCTGCGCGCGCAATCGTGGCAGAAAAAGTATGAGCCACTAACCAATCGTTTTGTTGTTAAGTTTTTTGGCCAATTAGCTAAAAGACCTCAATTGTTTCAGTTGTTCTCGTCATGTGGCGTTATATTTATGAAAATATTTAGTCGTAATGGCTGGATCAAGTTTATGCCTTTTACGTCTGGATGGACGAAAAATCGTGATTTAATAGAGCCAGAAACAACAACATTTATGCATCAATATAAAAAAATGAAAAAATCTAAAAGTGATGGAGCGTAAATAATGAATAAACACATAAGCGATATGAGCAGAGAAAAAATATTCAATGCTATTAAAAGTGCAAAACCAACTATCACTGCCGATGCTAAAACTATTGAAGATGAAGCACTTGATCTTTTAAAAGAGAGTGAATATGCGCGTCCTCAATTAATGTCTGAAGACGCAACTGAAGCATTAATGTTAAGAATTGATGCGGGTTTAGTTATAGGGACAACATGCGAGAAAATTTCGACCCTTGATATGTTACCTCATTCGGTAAAGCAGTTTTTTAATAAAAACGCTTTACCATCTGAACTTAAAGTCCAGAGTGTTGAACCATTAAATAAATTAAACTGGCAGGGTATAACAACAGATATCGATATTGTAAACGATAACACTGTGGGTTTATGTTGGGCGGAATATGGTGTTGCTGAATCCGGTTCGTTTGTTGCACATTCGAGTCCTGAAATGCCTATTTTACTTAACTTCCTCCCGTTGTATTTGATTGCCGTTATACCTAAGTCAAAAATACTTCACTACATGGATGACTACGCGCTTATCGCAAATGAAATGGCTAAGAACAAACAAACGCCACGAAATATGTGTTTAATATCAGGCGTTAGTGGCACAACAGATATTGAAGGTGTATTAGTTAAAGGCGCTCACGGGCCTGAAGTTTTACATATTATTATTGTTGAGGATGAATAACTCTTTTTAGGTAAGTGTAGTTATTTATTAGATTTACGTGATAATGCTTAAATGAATATTTTAAATGTTTCTTGAATCACAATTATCACACCGTGGGCTTATTAAATATGTTGCTAAAGTAGTATTGATGAAAATTATAATTCTTATTCTTACCAGTTTATTACTCGGCTGTGCGCATAAAAACAATATTATAGATATTGATAGCGCAGCTTTACCTGAATCATTTATAAAGCAGGGCAGCAGTGAGTTCGATATTCATTGGTGGAATAGTTTTGGAAATAAAGAACTTACTCAGTTTATTAACCAAGCACTAGATAAAAATTTATCGCTACAAGCAAACAAATTACGTTTAAAAAGCAGTGAGATAAGTAGCAAAATTGCAGGTGCAGCTCACTATCCTGATTTAAACTCAACGGCAAATGCTTCATCTGACTTTGACAACTTTCCTGATATTGATACTGCATCGTTAGGGTTAACTTCAAGTTGGGAGCTTGATATTTGGGGAAGTATATCAGCCAACGAAAACCGTTTTTATTGGAACTATAAAGGTCAAGAATCTCTCTATAAAGCTCGTGCTAATTTAGTCGCTGGAAATATTGCTTCAGCATGGCTTGGTCTGGTTTCTGAAGAAGAAAAAAAACTCGTTTTGGCTATTCAGCATCGTAGGACTAAAGATGCTTTAAACGTTATTTCTCGACGTTTTGCTATGGGGAAAAATTCTGTCACTAATATTTGGCAGCAACAGCGTCTTCTTAAATCTATCGAAGTACAGCAATCAACAAATCTAACCAATATTTATCTTTATAAACAAACACTCGCACTATGGTTAGGTATTTCTACTAATGAATTAACTAAAAGCCACATTAATGTTTCATCTGTACTTCCGCCACTCCCACAGATGGGGTTACCTGCAAAATTACTTAAAAGCAGACCTGATATTGAACTTGCTTTTGCAAGAATAAAGTCAGCCAATGAAAATTTAGCTATAGCCATTGCAGGTCGATACCCTCGAATTACTTTACGTGCTAATTATTCAACGTCGAAAAGTTCTGTAGAAAGTTTATTTGATGATTGGGAAGGTAATTTAATTGCAGCCCTTACTTTGCCCATTTTTGATTCGGGTACAACTAAATTAGTGGTTGAGCAACGTGAACTTGAGTTAAAAGCGCTTATTTTAGATTATCAGCAAGTGTGGCTTGAGGCGATTGCAAGTGTTAATCAGGTGTTAGCCAACGAAAATCAGCTTTCAGAAGTAGTGAAAAATTTAACCTTACAATTAGATTTAGCTGAGCGCACTGAAAAGTTAACAACAATTCAATATTTAAATGGCAAAACTAACTATATAAATCTGCTTAGAGCTCAAGAAACTATATTGTCATTAGAGCGACAACTTATTGATGCAAACAGAAGGTTAGTTACCAACAGAGTGTTACTTTACCGAGAATTAAGTCATGGAGACTTTTCATTAAAAACTGAACTTAACGCTCATGAACACAATACTCATAAATTTTATAACGAGAATAGTAAAGGACAAGAATCCTAATGAAATTATTGTTAGTTAAAAACAAATTACTTCCTTTTTTATTGGTGCTTATTGGCGGTTTTCTAGGATATTATATTTTATATTCAGGCAACGAAAGACCTAATAAATTCAATAAAAACAAACAGAAAGTTATTCGTACAGTACAAGCTAGTAAATTAGTTCAAACTTCAGTAATACCTTCTTGGAACGCATCTGGTTTTGTGATCCCTGCAGAATCTGTAGATGTGTATTCTCGCGTTGCTGGTAATGTTATGTCAATTAATCCTGATGCTTTCCCCGGTGGTGTATTAAAAGAAGGAGAGTGGTTAGTAAAAATTGATACAACAGACTTTGAATTAGCGTTAAAGTCTGAAGAGGCCAAGCTTGAACAAGCAAAAGCTAATTTGTCATTAGTACAAGTGGACCAAGTGTTAGCAAAAGAAGAGTTATTACTACTTAACAATAACGGAGCTTTAAATATTGATGAAGCGTTAGTCTTACGAGAGCCTCAACTTACTGTTGCTCAAGCTAATATTTCTGTTGCAGAAAATAATGTAGAAAAAGCTCAAATCAACTTACAACGTTCACAAGTTACTATGCCTTTTGATGGCAAAATTATTAGTAAAGAAGTCGGCACGGGTAGTCGAGTTTCAACTAATACTTCATTATTTTCTGTTATTAATACCGAGGTTTACTGGCTTGAAGTTAAAATTCCACATAAATTTCTTTCTTTGCTTAATAAAGAAGCATTAGCTCGAATTTCTCAACCTCGTTTATGGGGAGAAGGTAAAGAACGTCAAGCACACTTTATTTCTATATTGCCAGAGTTAGACAGTTTAGATAGACAAGTCAAAGTATTACTCGCTATCAAACAACCTCAGTCGGAAACAAGTGATCAACCGCAAGTATTTATTAATGACTTTTTGAATGTGCAGTTACAAGGTAAACCCATTGATAACGTTTGGACTATTCAACATTCTTGGTTACAGCCTGACAACACTATTTGGGTCATTGATAAAGATAGCCGATTACAAAAAAGAGCGGTGACTATTTTATTTAAAGAGCGCGATCTTATTTATGTACATTCCAAGGTTGAATCTGGCGATATGGCATTAGCCGAAAAACCAGGTATTGCCAGTGTGGGTTTAGTTGTAAATATTCGAGAAAATTTATTATCTACAACTGAAACTAGTGTTGCTCGCATAAACAAAGAGATAAATGAAGACAAATCAACAAGTCCAATTGAAAATGTAAAAGCAGAAAAAACAGAAAGAGTCGCTTATGAGTAATAATCAACAAGGCTATACTGCTAACATCTCAAGCTCATTTAATCCTATTTCTTGGATGATCCACCATGGTGTTGCTCCTCATTTATTAATGCTTGCGTTGATTTTTGGTGGTTTGGTTATGTCCTTTATGATCCGTAAAGAATATATGCCAGAAATCACCACAGATACATTAACAGTGAGAGTAGTTTACCCAGGCGCATCGCCTAGCGAAATAGAAGCAGGTATTGCCGTACCTGTAGAAGCTGCTCTTTATAGTCTCGATGGCATTAGTAAAGTTGATACTTATATTGGATCTGGTTGGTTAAGGGTTAAAGCTGAATTAGAGGCTGGTTCTTTTCCACAAAAAATTTATCAAGATGCTCAACAAGCGGTAAATAGAATATCTTCTTTTCCTTCTGGTATGGAAACACCCACCGTTAAGCTTGATACACGAATAGCTGATGTAATGGAGCTTATTGTTCATGCTGATTTAGACCGCTCAACCTTGAAGCGTTTAACTGAACAAGTACGTGATCGAATATTGCAATCGCCCTATATTTCACAAGTAAAGTTAAGAGGTATACCCCAAGAAGAAATTCATGTAGAAGTCGCTCAAACAGACTTACAAGCTTATAACTTAACACTCAGTCAAATCGCTACTTCTCTTAAGAAAAATGTTGTAGAGAAATCGGCAGGTAAAATTAAAGCGGATAGTGGCGACATTATTGTTTCAGTTGACCAAAGAGAATTTTGGGCTGCCGATCTTGCTAATGTGCCGTTAATTTCTGATCAATCAGGCGACCAATTACGCTTGGGTGATATCGCTAAAGTTACAGAAGGTTTTTCCGATATTCGCGACTTAGTTACTTACAATGGTCAGCTGTCAGCACAATTGAATATTTATCGAATGGGCGATCAAACACCTACACAGATAGCAAATGCTATTGAAGATATGTGGCCTGAAATACAGTCAATGCTACCACCAAATGCAGGTATTGCGATTGTAGATGATGATGCTAAGAATTATCAAAAAAGACTAAGTTTATTGCTAAACAATGCATTTCTTGGCTTGTTTCTTATCTTAATTATTATGAGCTTGTTTTTACAATTTAAGTTGGCTTTTTGGGTGGTGGCAGGTATTCCAAGTGCCTTTTTAGGTGCAATGTTGTTTTTACCTATGTTTGATGTATCTATAAATATGGTGTCAATGTTTGGCTTTATCATTGCTCTAGGTATTGTAGTGGATGACGCTATCATTGCAGGCGAGAATATTTTCTCTCATTTGGAAGAAGGAATGTCATTTCAAGAAGCTGCCATAAAAGGTGCTAATGAAGTCGCTAAGCCATTAACCTATGCAATATTAACCAATATTGTCGCTTTTTTACCTTTGTTATTATTGCCTGGAAGTATGAAATTACTTTTTGGTGCTATTCCTATCGTTGTCATACTTTGTTTTGTGGTTTCATGGGTAGAAGCCTTGTTTATTCTGCCTTCTCATCTTGCTCATATTAATGATAAAAAACCAAATAAACTTGAACGTCATTTCAAAAGGTTACAAGCTAAATGCCATAGCAAACTTGAGCATTTTATTGAGAACATTTATCTGCCAGCTCTCAGCCAATGTTTACGTTGGCCGAGTTTAGTTTTAGCTATAGCGTGTTTTATATTTTTCATTGTTATAGCTTACGCCTTTAGCGGAAAAATGGGCTTTAGTTTATACCCCAATTTAGATGGGAGATGGGTTAAAGCTAATTATGAAATATCTGAAACAACCACAGAAAAACAAGCCATGGCGCTTCTCAACACATTAGAAGTTAGCGCTAAAGCTATGGTTGTTGATTACAACATTGAAGAAAGTGTTGTCAGCATGCGCAGTATTATTCGTGACAACAGTATTGAAGTTGCTTTACTGCTTGTGGAAAGTGAAGAGCGAGAATATTCAACTAAAGAAGTAAAAGAGTTTTGGCGAGAGCATGCTAAAGATTTAGCTAAGTTTGGTAAATTAAGATTTAGTGGAGCAAGACGAGGATCAAGTGCTCTTGCTACAGCATCTTTAACTATTGAGCTCAGGCACAGCGACAGTAATATTCTCGCGCTAGCGGCTCAAGATACGGTGAAGTTTTTAAATAATAACGAATATGTGGTTGCAACGGTTAACTCGATGGAAGAAGGAAAGCCGCAATGGAAACTTACTCTAAATGAAAACGGAAGAGCGCTAGGGTTAGATGCAACTGATTTATCAGATCAAATGCGATCTGCGTTATATGGAGCGAGAGCACAAAGACAACATCGTTTACGTAACGAAGTATCAACTTTAGTGCGTTTGCCTGAATCTGAAAGGGCGGATGTTAATAAAATAGAATCTATCCTTATTCGTACAAAAGGTGGTGGCTATGCGCCATTAGGCAGTGTGGCTGTAATTGATAAAATGTTAGCTCCATCTTTTATTTTAAGGCGTAAAGGTCAGCGTATTGAAAAAATAGGTGCTGAAATACTCCCGGAAGAGAATATTCCAGCTGTAACTCAAACAGTACTAAATTACTTAACTCCTGAGCTTGAAGGCCGATATCCAGGTATTAAAGTCGTCTTTGCTGGTGACCAAGAAGAAATCGCTAAAAGTGTATCTAGATTAGAGTTAGGAACTTGGTTCGCGCTATCTGGTATTTACATCCTACTTGCCATTGCTTTTAGAAGCTATTCGCAGCCTTTAATTATTATGGCTATTATTCCTTTTGGCGCAGTCGGTGCAATATTAGGACATATGGCTCTTGACTTTGGCTTAAGTGTTGTGAGCTTAATGGGCATGCTTGCACTTGCGGGGATTGTGGTAAACGATAGTTTGATATTGGTTGAATACGCGAACAAAAAATTTGAGCAAGGTTGTTCCGCATTAGATGCTATAAATGAAGCATGTCGCAGAAGAGTTCGTCCAATATTATTAACAACACTCACTACTTTTTTTGGCTTGGCACCTATGGTATTCGAAACTTCACGCCAAGCTCAGTTTGTTGTTCCTATGGCGATATCACTTGGTTTTGGTATTTTGTTTACTACGTTAGTGTGTTTATTAGTATTACCTTCCTTGTATCTTGTGATAAATAATAAACGACGTATGAAAACTGAAAGAAAAGTAGAAGCATTATCTGACTTAAGTTAAAACATGATGCCTGTACTGAATTTAAAAGATGATGAGTTATTTGATAAACGTGACTTAATGCCAACATCAAATAGTTTTTCATGGTTTGCTAATGTGTTAGCCCAACATTGGCAACTGAATAAGTAAGAGTTAGAGCACGTTTTTTCCGAACATTAAGCCGTATAATAAAAAAATTATTACGAAGTTAATTTAATAAATAAGTAAGCTTTTTAAGGTAAATATAAATTTTGAATATTAAAAATGTAGTAACTATTTTATTTGTGTTTTCTCTGTTTATTGCTTCCGCACAGTCAGCAGTAATAAGTGGACATGATTTTCAAAAGAAAGCACCTATATCAAATCAAACCTGTACTTCCTGTCATGCTCAGTCTGAACAAGAATGGACACATTCAGATCATGCTAAAGCCATGTCGATTGCAGATAGCACGACAGTAATCGCTGACTTTTCAGGTGTAAATGTTGAACATTATGGTCAGAAAGCTCACTTCTTCATTAAAGACAATAGCTATCAAGTTACTGTTTCTTATGATGATAACGTGGATACTTATCCAATAAAATATACTTTTGGCTATACACCATTGCAGCAATATTTAGTTGAAACTGAGCCAGGGAGATTGCAAGTACTTCCATTTGCTTGGGATGCTAGAAGTAAAGAAGAAGGTGGACAGCGTTGGTATCACAACTATAGTCATGAAGAAATACGTCCAGAAGACAGACTACATTGGCGACAGCCATTACAAAATTGGAACGGCATGTGCGCAGATTGTCATTCTGATGGACTGGTTAGAAACTATAATGGTCAAGATAATACCTTTAAAACTGAATTTGATAATATCAATGTAGGTTGTTTATCTTGTCATGGGGATATGACAGACCATATGAAAACACCAAAGCAAGCGGAAGTACGTGCTAGCGTTACATCTATCAATCATCCTACAGGTCGATGGTTACGAAGCATCGGCGATAAAACAGCTCATTGGGAAGGTGGTGAACGTAATAACGATTTTATGGATAACTGTTTTGCATGTCATTCACTTAGAGCCCCATTAACCGACGGCTTTAAAGCAAATACACCTTTTTTAGATCAATTTACACCTAATTTTACCGCTAGCCCTAACTATTATGCTGATGGCCAAATTAAAGAAGAAGTTTATGTTTATGGTTCTTTCTTGCAAAGCAAAATGTATAAAGAGGGTGTTAACTGTTTAGATTGCCATGATAAACATACGATGAAACTAAAAGTTGAAGGCAATGGCTTATGTTTACAATGTCATGGCGCTGAAGTTTATAACGTTAAAAAACATCATCAACATAATGAAAACTCTACAGGTGCTCAATGTGTAAATTGTCATATGCCTGAAAACACTTATATGGGTGTAGATGATAGACGTGATCATAGCTTCAAAATACCTCGTCCATATTTATCTGAAACCTTCGATACGCCAAATGCTTGTGTACAATGCCATGAAGAGAAGTCTAATGAATGGGCAAGTGCTACTTTAGAAAAATGGCATGGTAAGCCTAAAGCTATTCTTTCAAGTAAGCACTTATTGATGTTATTAAATAGCGGTCAAGGTATTTCATTACAACAGCATTTATCTATTATGGCAGATGAACAACTTGATATTATGAGTCGAGCTACTGCTATTCAATTACTAAGTTACACCACAACTACAATTAGTGTAGCTGAGTTGGCTCCGTACTTATCTCATGATGAAGCATTAATAAGATTGAGTGCCGCAAGTGTAGCAACTTTATTGCCATCACAGGACAGAGTTAATCAACTCAGCCCTTTACTTGAAGATAAATATAAATCGGTAAGAATTGCTACTGCACGTAGTTTATTATCAGGCGATGTACTTTTTCTCAATCAAACTCTTTTTGATAAAGCATTTAAAGAATTAATTATTTTTAATGATGTTAATAGTTGGCGTGGTGAAGGTATGGCGAATAAAGGCATATTAGCTCTTGAGATGAATAGAAAAACAGCAGCTGAAGAGGCCTTCAAAAAGGCAATTAAAATAGAGCCTTATTTTGAAACGGGTTATATTAATTTAGCTGATATATATCGCTCTCAGCAGAAGTCATTTCAGGTAGCATCGGTACTGTCAAAAGGTATTAAACTCAATCCTAAGTCAGCTGCTTTGCATTATTCTTATGGGTTACACTTTGTTCGCCAAAAACGCTTAGATAAAGGGTTACCTTTGTTTAAAAAATCTATGCAGCTTATGCCAAGTAACCCTGAGTATGCTTATACATATGTGCTTGCATTAGATGGAGCAGGGCAAAGTCAGGATGCTTTAGATAAACTAAAGGCGTTAATTCCAAATTACCAAAATAATACCCAGCTTAAAGAATTAGGCTTGTATCTATCACAGAAGCTTAATTCGAGAGCCGATTATAATTGGTTTATAAATAATTAATAATCACCTATATTTATCAGGTATAGCACTGGTAATTTGTAGCCATAAGACTATGCTTGAATTTCATTCTTGAATTATTTAATGGAGTACGACTTATGGGATCTGATAATACCGATAGAAATAAACCAGGGATAGCCAATTTTGCGGCCTTAAAAACCGCTATAGTCAATGGTGAAGATCAATTAGTAAGGGAATTGCTATCACACGAACCTATGCTCGATATTGAAAAAAGCTACCTTATTGATTTAGCTCAATTAAATAAAAATCATACAATTATTAAATTACTTGAAAACATTAGCGTGAAGAAATAGGCTATTATTCTCATTATTAACGATGTAGGTTATATAACAACATTACTTTAATAATTTCACCGTCTAAATAAACCGTTATTAATCATTAAAATAAACCACTTAAGCTTTAATGGATTTAATTGGTTTCAGATCATAAATTAACTATTTATTGATAATTCAATGTAAACATACTCCGTAGGAGGATGTATAGTTTCAAATTACTTTATATGATGCTGTTATTATCTTTAGTATTAAATGAGAGATTTTTACTAGGGTGAATACACAACTTCAGTTATGATCTTTTTAATTAACTTACTATAAATATTTGAGGTATTAATGTTAGGTACAGCTTGTTCAGCATCAGCTACAAAAGTAATGATGTTAGGTTGCGGAGAATTAGGTAAAGAAGTTGTTATTGAATTACAACGCTTGGGTGTTGAAGTTATTGGTGTTGACCGCTATGCCAATGCACCTGGTATGCAGGTAGCTCATAGAAGTTATGTTATTAACATGCTTGATGGTACAGAATTGCGTGCTTTAGTAGAGAAAGAACGTCCTCATTTTATTGTTCCTGAGATTGAAGCGATTGCTACAGACACGTTAGCTGAACTTGAGCAAGAAGGGTTCAATGTTGTGCCAAGTGCTAGAGCAACACAATTAACAATGAATAGAGAAGGTATTCGATGTTTAGCTGCTGAAACGTTAGGGTTAGCTACTTCAGCATATATATTTGCTGCTACGTATGAAGAGTTTACTGCCGGTATTGAAAAAATAGGAATACCGTGTGTTGTTAAGCCTATTATGAGTTCGTCGGGTAAAGGCCAATCACTGATTCGTTCAAATGATGATATTGAAACTGCTTGGAAATATGCACAAGAAGGCGGTCGTGCAGGTAAAGGAAAAGTTATCATCGAGGGTTTTGTTGATTTTGATTATGAAATAACGCTATTAACGATTAATGCTAAAGATGGCATACATTATTGTGCTCCGATTGGTCATCGACAAGAAGACGGTGATTATCGAGAGTCATGGCAGCCAGCACTTATGTCTGCTGTGGCTATTGAAAAAGCACAACAAATGGCTAAGAGTGTAGTTGAAGCTCTAGGTGGTCGCGGTTTATTTGGTGTTGAGCTTTTTATTAAAGGTGATGATGTTATTTTTAGTGAAGTATCACCACGCCCACATGATACTGGATTAGTCACTCTTATTTCACAAGATTTATCTGAATTTGCTTTGCATGCTCGTGCGATTTTAGGTTTACCTATTCATCAAATAGAGCAATATGGTCCAAGTGCTTCAGCGGTTATCTTGCGTGAAGGTACCTCAAAAGATATTCGTTTTTCAGGCCTTGAAGATGCATTAGCTCAGCCTCAAACACAAGTTCGTTTATTTGGTAAACCTGAAATTGATGGAAGACGTCGCTTAGGTGTTATTTTAAAACGTGCAGAGTCGATTGAAACAGCAATTGAAATAGCAGTGAATACTGCAAATAAAGTTAAAGTAGATTTTTAAAGTAAAGTGCTATAATTCTCTTGATATTTACGGTTATTATATGGACGGTGAATTTAATGAGATGAACGATCTTCTGATAGGGTAATGTTTATATGAATGGCTAGAAAGCTTGTTGTTATTGAACATTATCTCTATCTCTATCTCTGACGCAGATTTTTATGTTAGAGCCATTGAAGTATCCTAAATAATTCCAATGGGTTACATCTATATCGATGAGCGAGCTAAGGCATTAAAATAATATTTTGTTATTTTTAATACATATCTTCAAAATTTGGAATCGCCTGTTCCCAAACTGGTATTTCTTTGCCTATATATTCGCGTACCGCATCAAAAAATAACCTTGTTCTAACAGGAAGATCTCGGTGGGGATAATAGGCATAAATTGCCCCGAACTGTATTAGTTTTATATTGGTCAATAAAGGAACTAATTTACCCTCCATTATTTCGTTAGCGAGTATAAACGCTGGCGCAATAATAAAAGTAGTACCTGAAAGTGTTTTCATCAGTAACACTTCAGGATCATTTGCTTTATACACACTTTTAAGTTTCTGCTCTTGTAGCTGATCGTGTTCATCATAATAATGTACACTGTCAATTCTAAAAGATGCGCCAGCATAGGTCGCTGCTGGTAATCTAGCTAAATCCTCCATGGTACTAGGCATACCATAATTTTTAATAAACTCGGGTGTTGCCAGTATCAATAAACGATTTCGAGCAATTTGTCGGGCAATTAGTGACGAATCTTTGGGCTCGCCGACACGAAAAGCTAAATCAAACCCTTCTGAGACAATATCCATTAAGCGATCACTTAAATTCAATTCAACTTCTACTTGTGGAAAACGTTTTTGAAAATCATTAATCACTGGTTGTAAGTAACGTTTACCGAATAAAGTACTTGAGGTAATTCTCAGTAACCCTTGTGGCTCTAAATGAAAGTTCTCTGCAATACGTACGGTGTCACCCAATAGCGTTCGTAATTCTGTTGCTTTTTTTATCATTTCAGAGCCAGCAGCGGTTAATGAGAATGAACGTGTGGTTCTATTAAGTAGTCTTACGCCTAACTCATCTTCTAAACGGTTAATTTGTTTAGAGATAACAGAACGATCTATATTGCGTATTTCGGCTGCTCTGATAAAAGAACCTTGCTCTACCACCTCAAGTAACATTAATAATCGACTCGTTGTGTCCATTAGTTATCCCCATTGATTATCACGATTTAACTCTATTGTTGCCATTTTGGCACTAATCAAATGTAAAAACTATTCTTTTTGTCACTAAACAAATTACATAAAATTGCGGCCACATCACCATAGGAGTTAACATGAACAAACATCTAATCTCAATAGTTATTACTATTGCTATCATAACACTAGCCGGTTGCTCACCAGAGCCGAACGCACAAAAACAACAGGCGCCATTACAATCGATTGATGTTGCAAATGTTATTGTTAAACCTGTACAAAATTGGCACACCTATACCACACGCTTAGAAGCACCTGAACAAGTTGCTTTAAAGCCACGTGTGTCTGGTGTTATAGAGCATATCGCCTTTAATGAAGGTGAAAAAGTAAAAGAGGGTGATCTACTTTTTCAATTAGATGATCGTCCTTTCTTAGCTATCGTTGCTAGCCTAGAAGCGCAAAAAGATAGTGCTGAAGCGGCATTAGAACAAGCAAAAAGCGAAGAAAAACGCGCTATACGTTTAACTGAACGTAAAGCTATATCAACAGAGCAAGCTGAATCACGTACTTCAACTTTACGTCAACGCCAAGCACAACTTGATGCTTTACAGGCACAGTTAATCGCTGCAAAACTTGAATTAGAGTTTACTTCTATTCGTTCACCAATTGATGGAATAATCTCTCGTGCCAGTATTACTAAAGGTAATAACGTTATTGCAGGACAAAGTGTGCTTACCAGTATTGTGTCAGATAAAGCAATGTATGCTTATTTTGACGTAGATGAGCGTACATGGAATAGATCATTTTCTGATGTTACCGCTAATGATAAGCAGCAAGTTGTCATGCAAAAAGTTGGACAGGATGATTTTGCCTTTAAAGGTTACATTGATTTTATTGATAATCAGATTGACTCAGCAACAGGCACGTTACGTGTAAGAGCTGTATTTAATGAAAATCAAAGTCAACTTAGAGCCGGTTCATTTGCTCGCATTAAATTAGCGGCTAATGGTATAAGTGATAAAATTATTGTGCCTGATCGCGCTATTGGTACTGATTTAAAAAACCGTTTTGTTTTAACGGTAGGCGAAAACAATATTCTAGAATATAAGGCAATTCAAGTCGGTGAACTCTACGGTAGCTATAGAGCGATTAACGCTGGTTTAGTTGCAACCGATGTTATTGCCGTGAATGGTCCTGCCCGAGTTGGTCCTGGTATGCCTATCTCCCCAAACACTATAATACTTGATAGTACAGGTGTTACTTTTACTTTATTACCTATTGCTGATGCCAATTTAACGGCACAGCTAACGTCACAAGAGTAAGAATTAACAATGAAATTTTCCCACTTTTTTATACAAAGACCTATTTTCGCAGCGGTCTTGTCGATGTTAATTCTAATTGCCGGCAGTATTTCGCTTTTTCAATTACCTGTTAGTGAATATCCTGGAGTAGTGCCACCAACGGTTGTTGTTACAGCAAGTTACCCTGGTGCTAATCCGTCAGTTATTGCGCAAACTGTTGCAACGCCACTTGAGCAAGAAATAAATGGTATTGAGAACATGTTGTACATGTCATCTCAAGCGACAAGTGATGGCCGAATGAGTTTAACCGTAACCTTTGCACTGGGTACTGATCTTGATAGAGCTCAAGTACAAGTACAAAATAGTGTTAATAGTGCATTATCTCGTTTGCCAGAAGAAGTTCAACGACTAGGTGTTGTTGCTGAAAAATCGACACCTGATTTAACCATGGTTGTGCATCTATTCTCACCAGAGAAAACTCACGACACGGCCTATTTGTCTAACTATGCAGATCTTTATATTAAAGACCAAATTGCCCGTTTAGCGGGTGTTGGTGATGTTAGATTATTTGGTGGTGGTCAATTTTCAATGCGCGTATGGCTTAATCCTGATGCTTTAGCTTCGCGTCAAATAACTGCATCAGACGTTATCAGTGCGTTACGCTCACAAAACCAGCAAGTTGCAGCGGGTAGCTTAGGCTCTCAACCTTCTGCTAATGATAGCCAATTTCAAATATTATTGAATGTTAAAGGGCGGCTTGATAACGTTGAAGAATTTGAACAAGTGATCATTAAGGTAGGCGATGAAGGTCAAGTTACACGCTTACAAGATGTAGCACATGTTGAATTAGGACAAGACTCTTATTCTTTGCGCGCTATGTTAGATAGTCAACCTGCACTTGCTATCCCAGTATTCCAACGTCCAGGCTCTAATGCCATTGAATTGTCAGATCAAGTACGTGAAACCATGGCGCGCTTATCTCAAGGTTTCCCTGCGGGGGTTGAATACGATATTGTTTATGATCCAACTATTTTTGTACGTGACTCTATCGATGCGGTTATTACAACGTTAATTGAAGCGATAGTGCTTGTTGTGATTGTAGTGATACTCTTTTTACAAACATGGCGTGCGTCAATTATTCCATTAATTGCAGTACCTGTTTCATTAATAGGTACTTTTGCTGTGATGCATTGGCTTGGTGTTTCTATCAATACCTTATCTTTATTCGGTTTAGTACTCGCCATAGGGATTGTGGTGGATGATGCCATTGTCGTTGTTGAAAACGTTGAACGTAATATTGAAACAGGTTTATCTCCGTTGGAAGCGACAAAAGTTGCAATGACCGAAGTAACAGGGCCTATTATTGCCATTGCTTTAGTGCTTAGTGCTGTATTCATTCCCACAGCCTTTATTAGTGGAGTATCAGGTCAGTTTTATAAACAATTTGCGTTAACTATTACTATATCAACGATCATTTCCGCCTTTAATTCATTAACCTTATCGCCAGCATTAGCCGCTATATTGTTAAAGTCACATGACAGCAAACCAGACAGGTTAACGCGAATATTAAATAAACTGTTTGGTGCTTGGTTATTTGCTCCTTTTAATCGCCTTTTTGATCGTGCGAGTAAACGATATCAAAAGATAGTTAAAAAATTAATGCGTATGAGCGTTATTGCGATTGCCGGTTATATTATTCTAGTTGGTGGCACTGTGCAGTTATTCAATACAGTGCCGGGTGGTTTTATTCCTGCACAAGATAAACAGTATTTAGTGGGCATTGCACAGTTACCTGATGCCGCAAGTCTTGACCGTACAGAAGCTGTTGTAAAAGAAATGGAAGCGATTGCACTACAAGTGTCAGGTGTTGCTAATACGGCTGCTTTCCCTGGTTTATCAATAAATGGTTTTACCAATAGTCCCAATAGTGCCATTGTATTTATGCCATTAGAGTCTTTTGATATGCGTACAGACCCTAGTCAATCGGCTATGGCGATTGCTGCACAGTTAAATCAAAAATTTATGGCAATAGATAAAGCGTTTGTTGCGGTATTCCCACCACCACCAATTCGTGGTTTAGGAACAACGGGCGGCTTTAAATTACAAATTGAAGACCGTGGCAACAAAGGTTTTGAAGTATTATTTAACAGTTTACAAAGTGTGATTAACAAAGCAAGACAAGACCCTGCCTTAATGGGGCTGTTTTCGAGCTTTCGAGTTCAAGTTCCACAAATGGATATTGAAATTGACCGTGAACAAGCGTTAATTCAAGGAATACCGTTAGATGAAGTCTTTGATGCATTGCAAATATACTTAGGCTCTGTTTATATTAATGATTTCAATATGTTTGGTCGTACTTATCAAGTGAAAGCACAAGCTGAAGCTGAATTTCGTCAAGTACCTGAGCAAATCCTTAACTTAAAAGTACGTAATCGCCAAGGTAATATGGTGCCATTAGGTTCAATATTAACGGTTACGCCAACCACCGGACCTGATCGTGTTATGCACTACAATGGTTATCCAAGTGCTGAATTAAATGGTAGCCCTGCACCTGGTTATAGTTCAGATCAAGCGCAAGCAGCGATAGAGAAAGTTTTAGCAGAAGTACTACCAAAAGACATTACGTATGAATGGACCGAGGTAACGTACCAACAAATATTGGCTGGTAATACTATGGTATATGTATTCCCTTTAGTGGTACTGCTCGTTTTCATGGTATTAGCTGCGCAATATGAGAGTTTACGTTTACCATTAGCGATTATATTAATTGTACCTATGACTATATTTTCAGCGTTGTTAGGTGTTTGGTTAGTAGGTTCAGACAATAATATATTTACTCAAATTGCATTAATTGTACTGGTCGCGCTAGCCTCTAAAAATGCGATTTTGATGGTGGAATTTGCTAAAGATCAGCATGAACAAGGCTTATCTCACTTCGACGCAATTATTGAATCGTGCCGATTACGTTTACGTCCAATATTAATGACTTCCATTGCATTTACCGCCGGTGTTGTGCCATTAGTGTTAGCGACAGGCGCTGGCGCTGAAATGAGACATGCGATGGGGAATGCTGTATTTTCAGGCATGATAGGAGTAACGGTATTTGGTTTATTATTTACTCCGGTATTTTATATTTTACTGACGGCACCTAAACAAAGAACAGGAAAGGGGGAGTCATGATTAACTTAACAAATGAGCTTAGGTGCAAATTAGCCCATAAGTTAACTGTTAGTGTTATTTTAATTACCCCTGTGTTGTCTGGTTGTGCTAGTAAAGTGGATGAACAAAACTATCGGCAATCAATGGAAGCTTTTGTTGCAGAAACAAATGTTGCAGCGCATTTAGCCAGTGAAGATGAAATAAACTGGTGGCAACAATTGCATTCAGCTCAGCTTAATAAACTGGTTAACGATGCGTTAGCCAGTAATTACGATTTGAAGACCAGTCAATTACAAATGAAAAGTGCACTGGCAAAATTAGGTGCGCAAAAAGCTGAGTACCTTCCACAAGGTGGCGTGAATCTTGGTGCTCAACGTACAGGTTTAGCTGATGATGTTACTCGTCAATCATCAGCTAATTTAGGGTTAAATTGGCAACTTGATTTATTCGGTCGAATCACTGCATTGGTTGACGCGGCTAATGCGTCAGCTATGAGTCAAGCTGAACAGTTAAGAGCATTACGAATTGAAGTAGTATCTGCCGTAGTCACCGGTTATATCAGCTATCAAGGTAATAAACAGAAGGAAAAAATTCTTAATTTACAGATTACTGCTCTAGAGCAAAGTATTGATGTACTTGAAGCGCGCGTGCAAGAAGGGATTGCAAGTGAGCTTGATTTAAATCGTACACATGCGCAACTTAGTCAACAACAGGCGTTATTACCTGATGTAAGCTATGCGCAATATCGAGATTTATCAACTTTAGCTATGCTAACAGGGCGTTTTAGTGGTGATATTATACTAGAAGACGAGCAAACTATTTTAGATACACTTTTTACTGTGGCTTTAGCTGAACCTAATAAGGCTATTGCCTTACGTCCTGATATTAGTAGAGCGTTATATGAGTTTAGCCAAACTAATTCGCTAAGTGTTGCAGCAAGTAAAGCATTGTTACCTGATGTTAGTTTAGACGCCTTTGTGGGTATTGTAAGTCTTGGTACTAATACGTTAAGTAATACACAGCAACAATGGCAAATTTTACCACAAATCGAATGGTCATTATTAAGCTATCCTGCATTATTAGCGCAACGTGATGCACAACAATACTTGAGTAAAGCCGCCTATAATGAATACCAAAAAGTAGTATTGGGCGCACTTAATGACAGTGAACTTTCATTACGTTTACTATCAAAAAGTATTGCACAAAAAGGGTATGCCGATCAGCGTTATAGCTTTGCCAATAAAGCATTTTTGCAAGCTAATGCGATGTATCAAGAAGGACAAATTCCATACTTAGCGTTGTTAGATGCGCGGCAAGATGTTTTAATAGCAGAAGATAATGCAGTTAATGCCAAGATCACTTCATCATTAGCGAAAGTAAAGGCTTACCAAGCGTTTAATGGTCGATGGAGTTATGGTTTAAAAACCTTATAATATTTGAGTGTTTCATGTTAAATAGCAACGAAATAAACATAATTGACCTACCTAAATCGATGCGAGCAATTGTACTTGATAAACCTAATGATGAATTAACTTTATCTGAGGTTCAAATTCCACTTCCAATACGCGGTGAACAAGAGCTGTTAGTTAAAGTGGAATATGTAGGTTTGAATCCTATTGATGCAGAATTAGTTAAAACTGGTTTTTGTGATTGGCAATACCCTCATACTATAGGGTTTGACGCTGTAGGCACTGTTGTAGAAGCCAAGAAAGGCTTATTTCCTAATGTTGGCGACCGTGTTATGTGGCACGCCAATATAGAAAAACAAGGTATATTAAGTGATTATGCTACCGTACCTAATTTCGCTGTGTCAGTTGTTCCCAATAATATTAGCGGTAGTGATGCCGCAACATTACCATGCTCAGGAATGGCGGCTTTAATCGCCATGAAAAAGTTACAAGTTACACAAGGTGAAGTAATATTTATTGATGCAGGTGCTAGCAGTGTAGGGCAATTTGCGATTCAATTTGCTAAAAGCTTAGGGGCTGATGTCTTTACAACAGCAGCTAAACGTAATCATAAATTAGTAAAGCAATTAGGGGCTGATTTTGTTTTTGATTCACAGGATGACAAGCTACATCAGAAAATAAGTTCAGAGATAGGACCCGAAGGTTTTGATGCTGTGCTTGATTCACTTGGTGGGGAATTTACCGCTCGTAACATCGAACTTATGCGCTTTTGTGGTCGTATTGCTTGTTTGAAACCCTTACCATTTTTAGAGCCTGCACTTATGTTCAGGAAAGCACCAAATATTGGTATTATTTCTTTAGCAGGGGCATGGTTAAGCAATAGTTTATGTGCTCAGCAAAAAATGGGGTTTATGAGTAATGAATTACTTGATGCTGTGGCAAAAAATAGTGTTCATACACCTGAAGTCACCTTAGTGAATTTTTCTGCAAAAGATGTTTCTTACGCATTACATACACAAATTAATGGCGGTTTTACGGGGAAACAAGTGATAAAAGTAGGGTAGATATTCAGCTTAACAACATATTAAGCATCTAATTAAGTAAAGGTAGAGTTAGTTTAAAAGTGGCGTTTATAGTGATTTAGAACAAACAAGGATGTTGTCTTTAAGGAGAAATCCTCCTGTAATACGCAATAAAAGCTGCTGACCATGCGCAATACAAAAGTCAGGTATTTTTGCATGTAAGGCACGAGCAAAATCAACTTGTTGATTAATAATACGCTTTGAATTAGTAAGTTGTTCTTCAAGATCTATTATGTCACATAACGTAATTTCATCTGTCTGATGTGTTTTTAATACCAGCTGTAAATTACCTCGATCCATTTTTTTTTGAAAAGTAACAAATATTCTAGTAAATGATGTTTCTTGTTGTGTTTCAGTATCATTAAGTAACAGCTCATAAGAAGACTGTTCAATATATTCTTTGTTTTTTAATAAATATTGCTGGTATCCCTTGTGCAGAGCAAAAGCATAATCATCAGACCAATAAGGGGGGAGTATATTACTGTTTCTTTTTTCCCACTGTTCCGGCGCTAGTAAGCCTCCATTCTCTTCATAATTATCTTTAGAAATAGTCTTAATCGAAACATTTCCCTGTTGATTTTGGGTGTTGATATTAATGTTATTCATGAGTCATCTTAGTCGAAAGTGTTAAAAGGCGTGTTAGTAGTTATCGTTTAATAAAACCGACATACCGAGCTATAACGGATAGAACTTTAGAAAGTCACAAAATTTTATTTATGTTTAGGTAATAAAAAATTACTTAAATAAAGTAGAATGCACTGGTTTAATCAGTAATAGATAGGTATACAAGGATAAAAATTAAACATATATAAATTTAAATGTGACTTTTGAGCGACTCAATCGTTATAAGGTAAAGCGATAAAAATTATTGCTAGAGGAAAAGATGAAAAATATAGAAAAGAATATAGCATTAGAGCTTAAGCGTGATAGTGAATTTGCCTTTAATACTTCAGATGATGAGCTATTTAAGCGCGCCACAGTAACTATGAATAACCAGCAAGGCTCTAAAGACCTGATTACATTGGGTATGGCTTCTATTTGGATAGTTTTTGTTAGCATATTTATGAAAATACTAAAGCCAATATTTAAGAAAGTAGCAGCAAATCCAAAGACGATAAACACTAACACGATAAATGATGAGAACAAATGATGGATACTGAAAACATTACAGATAAAGCATATACCGGTTTTATGGTTATTTGGCATAAAGTTGTCACCTTTATACCAGACCTAATTGTTGCCATTGTTTTTTTACTGGTTGGTTGGATGATTTCTTCAATGATTAAACGTTTTTTAAATAAAACATTAATCAAAATTGGCTTTAATACCTTTTTAGATAAACTTGGTTTAGATGCTTTATTGAAAAAAATGGAAGTAACGGTTACTGGTAGCCAAATTGTTTCTAGTCTTATTTCAATATTTTTCTTGTTAATATTTTTATTAGCGGCATTAGATATTGTTGGTTTAACAGTACTTTCAGGTTTAATCGATACATTAGTTTTATTCTTACCTAAGTTACTTGCTTCACTCGCCGTATTATCTTGTGGCTTTTTTGTTGCGCAGATCGTTTTCAATGGTGTAAAAATAGCAGCTAAGAATACAGGTGTTGATTATGGCCGCTCTGTTGCTGAAGTATGTCGTGGTATTATTATTGTTATCACTATTTCGTTATCAATCACTCAACTTGATATTGATGTATCTCTGCTTAACAACATTATGACCGTTGTTATTGCTAGTGTTGGTTTGGCTGCCGCTATTTCTTTAGGAATAGGAACCAAGTCAATGGCACAAGAAATTGTAGCCGGAGTTTATTTACGAGAAATGTATCAAGTAGGCGATAACATTGAAGTAAAAGATATCAAAGGAACGTTAGCTTCTATTGGTAGTGTCGCAAGTAAAGTTATGGGTGAAAATGAATCGATAACAACAGTGCCTAATACCTTTTTATTAGCGAATAAAGTTACTAAACAATAATTAGGTTTTTTAACTTTTGAGTACCCTTACCGAACGCCAGCTTGTTGCTTTAGTGCAAGAAAGTCTGCCTTACGATACGCGTCTGTTTCAGCAATTAATCACACCATATTTGCCTGTTTTAAAAGGATATTGTGCGAAACTGCTGAACAACCTGTCTGATGCAGAAGATGTTGTGCAAGAAACAATTATTAAGGCTCTAACTCACTTGAAAAGCTTTAAGTGGGTTGGGTCTTTTAAAGCATGGTTATTTAAAATTGCACACAATGAATGTATTAATAAAATAAGAGACCGCCGTTGGGATACCATGATCAACGATGATGAGTACCTGGAGAATTTAGTCGTAGAGAATAATGATTATGAAGATTTACCTGCGGTACTATCGGCCTTAATGAAAAACTTATCATTTGAAGATCGTAATATAATGTTATTGCGTTATCGTACTGAATTAGAGTTTCAAGAAATAGCAGATATCTGTAATTTAAAGTTATCTGCTATAAAAATGCGACATAAAAGGATTATCGAATTTTTGAAAGGGAAGTTAAGGTAATAGCATATCTCTGAGTTTTTCATATACGTCAAAAATACCTTTATTACCATAATAAAGGTATAGCCAAAACCTATATTTGAACTAATTTGAATTTAACAATTTATAAGGTTTTGGCAAACAACACAGAGACAATTTTTACTTATCAATCTTCAGGCGTCTGGAGTGATTTAAGGTTGGTGATTGGCTATTTAAAGTAGGCTCAGTTGCTTTAATTATGTTGTTAACAGCGCCAGGAGCTACAATTCGTTGTGGATAAGAAGAGGCTGCAGCATTAATTTTTATATTATCATTAATAAACTGACGCGTTCGTAAACTCATTTTTTTCATTTCTTTCCTTGTTATCTATCTGATTTGATAAAATTTAGTGTGAACTTTAATGTAAACTGAAAAAGTAAGAGGAATAAAAAATTTACTTTCTAGGGGTATAACGAACAATAAACGTAAAAGTCACAATATTAATTAATTTATTGTCATTAATATTAAACTAAGCGGAGTATACAGCTTAAAAGTAAAATATGAACGATAAATAACGCCTTAATAGTGCTTTATAATAAAAGCACTATTAAGGCGTTATTTTTTATGTGTCATTAAAGTTTGTTTATCATCAGGCTAGTATGTTGAACACGTTATCATGTTAATCTGAACAAAGGTTATTTTAATAAATAAAGCATGGATGTTTTTAACTTCATTGGCTTCACTGGTTTATTTAACAATAAAATACCACTTTCTTTTACTTCATCTTTTAGTTCTTTACTGTAATTTGCTGTAATCATCATTATAGGAAGAGGCTCGCTACGTGATGCGTTAATTTCTTTTGCTAATGATAGTCCGTTCACATCATCATCAAGGTGATAGTCAACAATCAAGATATCTGCTTTGTCAGTGGTAACGCTTACTTTTTGTTCCAAATGTTGTAGACTCGAAGCTGTTATCACAACACAGCCCCAACGTTCTAACAATTGTGACATGCCCGCGCAAATGCTAGCGTCGTTATCAATAAGCCAAATTTTACTATTGGTTAGTAGTGTGGTATCGAGGTTATAATTATACTGATCACTTGCTTGTGAGACATTACTGATTTTACCCAGTGGTACTTTTACTGAAAATACGGATCCTTTACCTAATGTTGAATTTACCATAATTGGATGTTCGAGTACTTTAGATATTTTATCTACAATCGCTAAGCCTAAACCCAAGCCGTTCCGAAAGGCGGTGTGTGACGAATTTAACCTTTTAAATTCTTTAAATATTTCTTGAATCTGATCTTTAGCTATCCCAGTACCATTATCCCAAACTTCAATGAAAATATGATTACCCTTACGTCTACAGCCAAGTAAAACTTTACCATTGTCTGTATATCGAAAAGCATTTGATAGAAAATTACGTAATATACGCACGAGTAAAACACTATCACTGTGCACAATAACATCACTACGAACATGACGTAGTTCTACTTGAAATTGCCCGCTGACATGTCGATATTCACTGACTAAATTGTCGAGTAATTCGGACAATTTGAATGAGCTTTTATCCGCTTTTACAACACCAGCATCAAGTTTTGAAATATCGACCAAGGTGCAAATTAGATTCTCTAAATCATCGAGTGAATTGGAAACTGAGCGTAGTAATTTTTGGGTGTTACCTTCTAAAGGTGAGTCCATTAATGAGCTAGTGAATAGTTGTGCAGCATTTAACGGTTGCAATAAATCATGACTTACCGCCGCAAGGAACTTAGTTTTTGAACTGTTGGCAAACTCAGCTTCACTTTTTGCTTTTTGTAGGTTGATTTGTGCTTGACGACGGTCTTCTACTTCTGTCTGCAATTTATTGTTTAAGCTTTGTAATTGAAATGTTCGCTCTTGTACTCTAATCTCGAGTTCATCATGGGCTTTTTGTAAAGCGAGAGCATTTTTACGACGTTCAGTAACATCACGAATAAGTACAAAAAAACCTTGAACATCACCTTTTGCATCACGGTTAGGCACGTAGGATTTTAATAAGTAGCTTAATTCATTATTTTTGTTTTTTTCTTTAATCTCAAAAATTACACTCTCACCATTTAAAGCTCGATCGACATAAGGCTTTAACTTAATGAACTCTGACTGAACACGATTCTGCTCTAATTCTAAGCCATTTAGGGCCCCTTGAGGCCAGCCGTACCAGTCAACATAAACTTGATTAGTAAATTGATACTTTAAATCTTTACCCACATAAGCAATCATTGCAGGAACGTTATCTGTGATCAGTCGTAGCCAACTCTCACTTTTTATTAATGATTCAGCATAGCGATGTCGTGCGGTAATATCACTATAAGTTTTAATTATTTTACCGTTATTTAGACGATGATCCCTTATTTCTAGTACTGTGCCATCAGTAAGGGTTTGAGTGTAATATTCATTATTGGTGTTAAACTTGGGAGCTAAATCGAGTTCTGTTAATTTTTGCATATTATCAGTACTAGGGATCAACTGTAAAAGGTTAGAAGATAATGAACTAAGCTGTGAAAAGCGTCTATTCCATACTTCAATCTTATTTTGGTTACTAATTAACACCACACCTTGCGAGAGATTATCAATTAAGTTTTGTAATAATAATGATTTTTGTGCCATCCCTCGTTCATAACGAGCACTTTCTGCGGTTTTTACCGCCGTAATGTCGGTATAGAGCATAACCCAACCACCTTCACTGGTTCGGTGTTCGTTTAATTGAAACCATCGTTCATCTGCGAGTTGGTATACTGGGCTAGCAAACGCATCACCAGGTGATGCACGTCGAATAAGGCCACGTGTTTTAGCTAATTCTTTTAAGTCTTTTAGGTTGGCACCTTTCTTAATCGGCAACCCTGAGTTTTTCCAAAAATTAGCAAAATTACTGTTTTGTAAGATAATTCGACCTTTACTGTCGAGTAATACAAAGGCTTCTGTAATGCTTTCTATCGCATCAACAAAGCGCTGTTTGAACAGGTTAGCTTGTGCGTTAGCTAGTTTTAAAGCATGATTACTTCGTTCAAGTTTTGCTAAAGTTTCGTTTAGAGTGTGAGTCTTTTCTCGCACTTGTTCAGCTAGATGTACGGAGTGTTCAAATGCTGTATAAGGTGCATATTGATTTTCACCACTATCTTCAACACGTTGCATCAAGGCATCGTTAATTTTTTTTAATTTACTATTTTGCTGTCTTAATTGAGCAAGTTCTTCTTCTAAAGCTTGATTACTCATTAATACCTCCGGCAATGTAAACACCGGTAAATGTTTGATTTAAATGTGTACCATTAATATGCTCGCCATAGGTATTAAATCCCGCAATACTGTACTTATTATTTAATTCTCGTACTTTATTTTCGAGGCCTTTTTGCTCTATCTCTAGGCGTCTTAAAAAGCAATCACAGGCTAAAACCAACTCTGGTTTACCGTAACGCAATGATATTTCGTCTAATTTATGTACTACTGGAGCAAATATATCGCCCATTTCAACTGCCGTGAGCACAATACCAACATCGACAGCGCAGTAAAAGGTCAAACTTAAGTCAGCCTCATTAACTTTTTGAATTGAACGAATATAGTAGTGCCCGCCAACTTTAACTGCCAACGGGTTCAGTGAAAATACTTCAGGACTTAAGTCTTTCAAATTCATGTTTAATAATTTTGCATATTCAAGCGCTGCCGGCTCAGCATTTAGTTCATACACAGTTCTACTGTCTGCATTTGCGGCTGTCACGACTAATTTTTCTATCGGACGGGCAATATGATTACAGTTAAAGACTTCAAAAGATAAGATAGTATTTACCATGATGACAATGGCTGAATTTTGATAAAAACTTCCTTGATAATAGACATGTGTTTTCGCTAAACTAATATCATCACCGGCAGAGCCGCCAAAGTGAGGGATGCCTCTACAAGCAGAGTTTAGTGTTACTAAAAATTGCTCTTCGTTGGAAGAAAGTCCATCGAGCAATGTAAGTAAAAAACTATTGTTTTTAATGTCGGTTAATTTTTTAGCTTGGCACTGTTCTATCAGTTCGTTGATGGTTGATTGTGCGCTGATGGTGTCGAATGTTTCCATTGATTCAATTAAGGCTGAACTGATGGCAAAGTATTGGCTAGAAAATCCAATCGCAACAATAGAGTGCTGCTTGTAACCTTGCTGGCTTACTTCTCCTGCAGTTGTGCAGCCAACAATTTCGATGTCCTTGAAAGTACTTTCCATTGTTTGTGCTAGTGTGTACAGCGCATAAGTTGATGAGCAATAAAATAATATAAAACAGATATTTTCTTTATTAAGCTGCTGGTAGAGCTCTTGGCTAGCAATTAATGGATCGGTAGCTGTACTGACTGCGGTTATTGTTTTTATTGGCTGCATAAGGTTACCTATTAATTTTATTGTTATTATACGCCTACCATATTATTGACTCGTTATAGTTCAATATAGTTAACCGTTATCGGTGTAGACGTTGTTGCATTCTTTTTTCTCTTTGGTTTATTTGAATATTTATTAACAACACACTGTTGTGGGCTCTCAATAGTAACTAAACATTCCAAACATTGAATACACTCCCCGTAATCAATTGAACCGTCTTGGTTTATCGCATCTATTCCACATTTCTTGTTACGACAAAGTTGGCATGGTGTGCCACATTCTTTGCGTCGTCTTAACCACTTAAAAATAGGATAGCGACCAATGATAGCAAGGCCAGCGCCTAACGGACATAAATAGCGACAATAAAACTTATGAATCTTCAAGCTCAGTGCTAATAATAAAACAACATAGAGAACAAATGGCCAGTAACGTACAAAATTTAATGTAATACTTGTTTTAAATGGTTCAACTTCGGCAAGCTTTTCGGCAATACTAAGCGAATAAAAAGAGCTACCAACTAATAATATCAACACGGCATATTTTATTTTTTGCGCTCTACTATGATGATGTGGTTTTATTTTAATTTGTTTTATCTTTAACTTGTTGGCGATTAATGCGACAAATTCTTGCAAGGCACCAAAGGGGCATAACCATCCACAAAACAAGCCTCTGCCAAATAAGAATAAACTGATAAAAACAAAAATCCAAAGAATAAAAATAATGGGATCAAGTAGAAAAACATCAATATTAAACCCTTGCCATATCGATAATAGTAGTGTGTAAATGTTGACTACTGATAATTGACCTTGCGAGTAAAATCCGATAAAAAACAGGACAAAAGTTAATGATGCAAAACGTAATTTATGTGTCTTTTTAACATTTTTAGCAATGGTTTCTTGTTTAATAAACAACCAAGACAAAAAGAAGAGGTAAGCACTTAATATTAGTATTTCAAGCTTACGCTCTATCCAGATTTTTAACCATAAAGGTTGTTTTTTGTCTGGATTAACTTCTACATCTTTATGAATAAATAAATAGTCAGGTAAGGTATTATCAATTGTAAAGCTATACTGATTTTTAGATAAAAAAGACTGGTTGTAATTCAATGTTAGGGATAACGATAAACTTTTATTTAATTCGAAACCAGACTGAGCTTTTATACGAAAGACTTTTATATCAGTAAAGTCTGGAACTGCTTGTATAAATGACGGCTCATAATAGCTATAAAAGTCGATATCACGAAGATCAACCGGCAGTGTCGCTTGTTGTCCTGTTAAACGACTAGGTACGGTTTGGGGGATAAACTCATCACTAACAAAAGCATATTTACCACGACCAAATACCATTAATGCGTGTTCATCAGGCTTTAAGCTTTCAATTAAGCGTTGATATTCTTGTTCACCTAATAAATTTTTACCAATAATAGGCACATGGACAAAAGCAAAGTATAAATCGATAAAGTCATTTTCTCCTTCGCTTACTTGGTTAATTTTATTTATTAAGCTTGAGGATGATTTATCAACAATTGCCAGTGCTTGATCACGTGTAACTCGCCAATGTTTAATAAGGTTTTCATTTAAAAGTTCAGCGAAAGTGAGCACTTTATAGTAGTCAGGATTAATACTGGTTCGTGATGGAGCAACAAAACCAGAGAGCCGCTCTCGAGCGACCTGAATAGCGGAGGCGGTAATGGTGTCATTAATAACTAATACTGATATCGTCGCCTTCGTGACTCCATCAATATATGTTGCACCAAGCGAGTCTTTATTTCGTGCATTCACGATGAAGCGCTCTTTTACTGAATGTCCTTTAAATTGCTTAATAAAATCAAACATTGGCTCTTCACCTAAGCCATGTAAAAAGATCGGTTCATTGTGCTTTAATATTTTTAATCCGGTAAATACACCGTCGGTATCAATACCAATTAGTACATTAATTGTTTGGCCAGAAAAGCCAATGAAATTGACAAAATCATCAGATTCGAAAACATAACCTAAGAGTTCATTCAGTTGATAAACTGGTGTAACAGGAATTTCTTTATCGATAGGGCCAATGCGAGTTGCGCTAGGAAAAATATGGGCAATATCATCCTCAATGGATGTCGCATTTGGATTTGTTTGGTTATTGAAAGCTAAAGCGGTAAAAGAGGATGATAACATAAAAAAAAGGGTCAGGGTTACCCACAATATTAACGGGTTTACTTTTTTAGAATGCATGTTAACACCCAAAGAAATTGTTATAGCCTTTACTTCATATTTAGTCATATGCTAAGTAAAGGCTATATAAATTGTTTAATTTTTTGTTGGCTGAATGAGCAGCATTACTCCATAGTTGGCACTCATTCAGTCAACACTATTAAGCTTAGAAGAAGCCTAAAGGACTTGTGCTGTAGCTCACTAATAAGTTTTTAGTTTGCTGATAATGATCAAGCATCATTTTATGAGTTTCGCGACCAATACCTGATTTTTTGTAACCACCGAAGGCAGCATGAGCAGGGTATAAATGGTAACAGTTAGTCCATACACGTCCAGATTGAATACCACGGCCCATACGATGAGCAACGTTGGCATCACGTGTCCAAACACCAGCACCTAAACCAAATGCACTGTCGTTAGCGATAGCAAGCGCTTCAGCTTCATCTTTAAAAGTGGTCACGGCAATAACAGGCCCAAAAATTTCTTCTTGGAAAATACGCATTGAGTTATTACCTTTCATGATTGTTGGCTGAATGTAATAACCGTTGCCTAGTTCATTTACTAAGCTTTCTTTATCGCCGCCTGTCAGTACTTTAGCACCTTCATCTTTACCAATAGTTAAATAGCTCATGATTTTATCGAACTGTTCTTCAGATGCTTGAGCACCAACCATAGTTTCAGTATCTAGTGGATTACCACGAATAATTTTATTCGCTTTAGCGATAACTTTTTCAATGAATTCATCAAAAATATCTTCTTGGATTAATGCACGAGAAGGACAAGTACAAATTTCACCTTGGTTGAAGAAACCTAATACAAAGCCTTCAGCACATTTCTCAAGGAAATCATCTTCAAATTGAGTAATGTCATTAAAGAAGATGTTTGGTGATTTACCACCTAACTCAACAGTTGATGGAATTAAGTTTTCAGCAGCACATTTTAATATATGTTGACCGACAGGTGTTGAACCAGTAAAGGCAATTTTACCAATACGTGTACTTGTTGCTAAGGCTTCACCAGCTTCTTTACCATAGCCGTTTACAATATTTAATACGCCAGGAGGAAGTAAGTCTGCGATAAGCTCAATTAATATTAAAATACTAACAGGCGTTTGTTCTGCTGGTTTTAGTATTATACAGTTACCAGCAGCAAGGGCAGGTGCAAGTTTCCATGCCGCCATTAAAATAGGGAAATTCCAAGGAATAATTTGACCAACAACACCAATAGGCTCGTGGAAGTGATAAGCAACAGTGTCGTCATCTATTTGAGAAAGTGTGCCTTCTTGAGCACGAATACAACCAGCATAGTAACGGAAGTGATCAACACTTAACGGAATGTCAGCTGCAAGAGTTTCACGTACCGGCTTACCATTATCCCATGAATCGGCAACAGCAATAGTTTCTAAATTTTCTTCAATTCTATCGGCAATTTGCAATAAAATATTTGAACGTTCTTGTACTGATGTTTTCCCCCATGCTACTTTTGCTGCATGAGCAGCATCGAGTGCTAATTCAATATCTTCCGCACTTGAACGTGGTATTTTACAAATCTCTTCGCCTGTAATAGGGGTTGTATTGGTAAAGTAATTACCCTTAACAGGAGCAACCCAATCACCGCCGATAAAGTTTTCATATTTAGGTTTAAAAGAAACGACAGAACCTTCACTGCCTGGGTTTGCATAGATCATATATCACCTCGTAATTAGATCAGTCAGAGTAAGACTCTTTTCCTTGATCTTGTTTATGTATACTTTGATTGTTACCAAAGTGTTTTGGTATATCTATAATAAGGTTGATAAGGCAAGTAAAACTATTATCCCTTTGCATTGAAAACATCATACTTTAGAAGGAATAGGCTCTTTTATGCTGGCTTTTATATCTTTTTTTTAATTAATTCGTTGCAACGTATTAATTAAAAAAAAGGCTTTTGAATAAATTCAAAAGCCTTTTTTAAACGGTTGTTAAGGTTATTTAGGCAGTTTAAATGTCCACACACTGCCACCTTGATTAAAGTGTTTCACACGCTCGGCAACATCACCGCCCCATAGTGGTACAGCGCCACCCCAGCCAGATAAAACAGAAATGTATTGTTCGCCATTCATATCCCAAGTCACCGGCGTACCAACAATACCTGAGCCGGTATTAAACTTGTATTTTACTTCACCTGTTTTAGCATCAAGTGCCAATAAATAACCTTCAGGATTACCGGTAAATACTAGGTTACCTGCGGTAGCAAGTACACCACCCCATAATGGTGAGTAGTTATTGTAACGCCAAACAACATTACCTGTTTTAGGGTCAATTGCTTTTAATACACCAATATAATCTTTATTAATTGGTTTAATAGTAAAACCAGCACCTAAGTAAGCTGCCCCTTTTTTATAGGCAGTAGGTTCGTTCCAGATATCCATTTCCCATTCATTTGAAGGCACATAGAATAGTTCAGTATCTTGACTGTAAGCCATCGGCATCCAGTTTTTACCACCTAAGAAAGCAGGGGCTGCAATAACAGTGCTACCTTTATTACCATCTTTTGATTTGCTTGGATCGCTTGGTCTATTGGTATCATCGTAAATTGGACGTCCTTTATCGGTTAGTCCTTTAGCCCAAGTGATTTTATCAACAAATGGGAAGCCACGAATAAAATCGCCATTCTCACGGTTTAATACATAGAAAAAGCCGTTTCTGTCAGCTGTTGCCGCAGCCTTAACTGTTTTACCATTTTCTTTATAGTCGAATGGAATCAGTTCATTAACACCATCGAAATCCCAACCGTCATGTGGTGTTGTTTGGAAATGCCAAACAATTTTTCCGGTATCAGGATCTAGTGCTAAACGCGATGATGAGAAAAGGTTATCGCCTGGACGTAAATGTGAGTTCCATGGCGCTGGGTTACCTGTGCCAAAGAAAAGTAGATCTGTGTCAGCATCGTACGTGCCACCTAACCAAGGAGCAGCACCACCTGACTTCCAAAGATCACCTGGCCATGTTTGTCCTGGTTTGCCACCAGAAATACCATTCTCCATTTTTTTACCATCTTTCCAGATGTAACCCATATGGCCTTCAACTGTAGGACGTTCCCAAACTAGTCGGCCATTTTTAGCATCATAAGCTCTTACTTTACCTACTACGCCAAATTCACCACCAGCAACACCTGTGATGATTTTACCTTTAACAACAATTGGAGCAGCAGTAATTGAATAACCGGCTTTATAATCTTCTACCGTTTTTTTCCAAACGACTTTACCTGTATCTTTATTAAGAGCAACAAGTTTGGCGTCAAGGGTACCAAAAATAACTAGGTCGCCATATAGCGCAACACCACGGTTAATAACATCACAACAAGGCATAATACCGTCAGGTAAACGAGCATCATATTGCCAAATTTCGTCACCTGTATTTACGTCAATAGCGTATGCTCTTGAGTATGAGCCAGTAATATACATAACGCCGTCTTTAATCATCGGTTGAGATTCTTGACCGCGTTGTTTTTCGCCACCTAATGAAAATGCCCATACTGGACGTATTTCTTTCACTGTGTCGATATTTATTTTATCAAGAGGGCTGTAACGTTGTCCTCTTAGACCCATTCCATAAGACACAATACTTTCAGTGGTCATTTGGTCTTGTGCAATATCTTTATCGGTTACATAAGCATTTGCTATACCTGTTAGTGATAAAGATATCGCCATGGATAATGACAATACCTTGGTTTTACATGTTGTTATCATTGTTATTTCCTCTCGGGTTGTAAATTTTTGGTTAAAGATCATGTACTATGTTTACTTACCTGCTGTCATTAATAAGCTTGTATATCAATCATAGATATGAATAAACGTTGAAGCAGGCTATAACGATATTAAAATGTCTCTATTTACTTATATATGACTCGGCAGTAGCGTTTTTTTCATCATTTAGTATGATTAAAGGGATGAAGTTGACTATTGTATATGTCGACTAGTCTTATTCTACTTCGGCGTAATAATCAGGCACTTGGTAGATAGCATTATATTGAGTGAAAATGTCTTTCATTGTTCCTTGAGTTACCATCGCCTGAACAATATCGCCAATAGCATAGCCTAGTTGGCGATAATCACTTTTTATTGCCATTCCAATATCCCATTGTTGTTTGCCTATCATTGGAAAACCATTATTTGCTAACACATAGGTTTTTGGATCAAGTTGCTGTTGATAGTGACTGATTTGACTACGTAGCCCCATAACCGCATCAACTTTATGTGTTTGCATGGCCGATATCGCTAACGGTAGAGAAGGAAATTGTTTAGTTTTGTCGCGCATTCGGCCATTGAAGACGGATAATAGATAAAATTGAGGAATGGAATCGACTTCAACACCAATGTTATGGTATTGAAAAACGGCCATGGTACTCACATCTTCAATTTTGTTTTTATTGAAAATGATTTTCCACGATTCTGTATGGTAAGGGGCAAACATATGTACTTGTTCATGTACAGGTTCGCCAATATCGTCTCTAAGGTTAGAGTATGCTTGATCATAAGGGATTCTGAGCATTAAATCTGCAATAGTGCGGTTAAGATAATGTCCTTTCCAAATATTATTGCGTAAATCACCTTCTACATCTTCATCTGCTGTTACCCATCTGATATGCAGTTCTACGCCTAATTCTTTGGCGATATGTTTGGCGACTTCGACATCAATACCTTTCTCTTTACCGTCTTCTTGGTATGAAAAAGGTGCATAATCTCGATAAACAGCAACAGTGATCTCTTTGCTTTCAATAATATCATCGTAAGATCGGGCAAGAGCTGTTGAGCAAAGAATGCCGCAACAACTTAGCCACAAAATTAGCGCATTTAAAATATTATTTTTCACTGACAGACTCTAACCAAGTACGAATTGCCCAAAGTGCTTCTTGGTTTAAATGCTCGGTCATTTTCGGCATATAAACAGCACCATTTCTTACCGCACCATTTTGTACTCGATAAATGTACCATTCATCACCATCAAAATCCGCTGGCAGTTTGCGTATATCAGGAGCTATACCACCTGAAACACCACCCAAACCATGACAACGAGCACAATTTTGGTTATAAGCAGAAGCACCTACGCGTAAAATTTCTGTGAGCACATCACCTTCTTTTTCTCGGTAGGGATTCGTGTCAAACCATTCTTCACCTAAGGTAGGTAAAGTAGAAGTATTTATTGCTTGTGGTGTTACAGGGCCGTGAGCAGCTATGCTAAATGAACAAACAGATATCAATGTAATTAAACATTTTTGGCTTAAACCTAAATTAAACTTTATCATCACTCAGTACTCCAATTTCTACAAAATTAATTATGTATATGTTTTTAATGATATAAGCTTAACTGTGTTGATGTAGTGGAAGAATTGTACTTTAGCGCGGTTAGTTCTCATCACTTAGTATGATTTTACGGGTGTAAAAAGCCACATTTTAATATTATCTTGTTTTATATCAAAGTATTAAGGCATTTTATGTGGTAGTTGATTGTTTTTTACTTTAGTAAGTTTTTCTATATGCTTATGTACATACATTTATTTGACCTAGTGTCATTAATTTCTTTTGTACGTCTTTATACAGCTGAGGTAAACATGTTTTTTGCGACAAGGACAAAGTTAAAAAAGTTTCTACTAAAAGGGATTGCTATCAGTACGTGGGCTATTTGTTTTACTGCTTTATCAAAGCCTATAACGGTTGATATTAGTTATGTTCAGTTATTACAAAAGCACTCACCAACGTTATCAAATATTTTCCCAATACCTGAGAATACAGGATACTCGGGCGCGAAACTTGCTATTAATGATTCCAATACAACAGGTAAGTTTTTACAGCAACATTTTGAAATAACACATTTCGTCACGAAGAAGTCAACAGAACTATTAGCCTATATCGAAGGTGAATATGATCTAGGACGTAGAATTTTTATTCTTGATGTTCCGTTAATCCATTTAATACCAATAGATCAGTGGGCCAAAGATAAGCCTGTTTTGTTATTTAATGTGGGAGAGCCGGCCGATGAAATTCGTAGTACTCAGTGTTTAGCGTCGGTATTTCATACTATACCTAGCGATGCAATGAAATCTGATGCGCTGGCACAATGGTTACTTTATCGTCGTATGAGTAATGTGTTATTGGTACGAGGTAGTCAAGTTGAAGATATTCAACTGGCAAAATCTTTTAAACGTTCAGCTAAACGCTTTGGTATTAAAGTTGTTGATGAAAAGGTATGGGATTTTAATACGGATATGAGACGTACTGCACAGCAGGAAATTCCTTTATTTACTCAAACAATTAAAGATTATGATGCTGTTTACGTAGCAGATAAAGAAAAAGATTTTTCAGAGTTTATTCCCTTTAATACTTATTTACCTCGACCTGTTATTGGCTCGGCAGGTCTAGAAGCGTTAGCCTGGCATGCTGTAATAGAGCAATGGGGAGCGGCACAATTACAAGGGCGTTTTATGACATTAGCTAATAGGAAAATGAATGAAACCGATTTTGCCGGTTACCTTGCTGTACGTAGTGTTGCTCAATCAGTACATGAACTGAATACTAATGTTAGTGCTCATATTCTTGATTATATTACGTCTGATGCCTTTGAATTGGCAGCATATAAGGGACGGAAACTGAGCTTTAGAGCATGGAATAAACAATTAAGAATGCCATTAGCGTTAGTACATCCTCATGCCTTGGTATCGCAGTCGCCACAACCAGGTATGCTTCACCCTATAACTGAACTTGATACGCTTGGATTTGATATTCAAGAATCTCAATGTAAATAAGGTTTACAATAAATTATGAAACACATATTACTATTAAAATTATTAAGTCTAGCTCTTTTATTTAATGTTAACGTTAGTTATGCCAACGAGTATGCGTATGTTACCAATGAGAAAGATGACAATATTTCGGTAATCGATCTGGGTCAAAATAAAGTCATCAGAACAATAGATATTGGTCAACGACCACGCGGCATTATCTTAAATAAGGATCAATCGCTGGCTTATGTTTGTGCGAGTGATTCCGATCGTATCCAAATAGTTGATTTAAATACGGAACAAATTATTGGTGAGTTGCCCTCAGGAGAAGATCCAGAAACGGTCGTATTACATCCCAACGGTAAGATTATTTATACGGCGAATGAAGATGATGCTTTATTAACAGTTATCAATATTGAAGATGCTAGTGTTACTACGCAGATAGACGTAGGTGTTGAGCCTGAAGGACTAGCGGTAAGTCCTAATGGAAAAATTGTTGTAGTCACCTCAGAAACAACCAATATGGTACATTGGATAAACACTGAAACTCATGAAAATTTTGCTAATACACTCGTTGGCTCCAGACCAAGATCTGCGCTTTTTACCAAAGACAATAAGTATCTATGGGTGAGCTCTGAAATTGGCGGTATGGTAGTTATTATTGATGTGGCGACACAAAATATTGTTAAAGAATTTACTTTTCATATTAAGGGCATTCACCGAGATCGTGTACAACCAGTAGGTATTGAATTAACTGAGGATGGCCGGTATGCGTTTATCGCATTAGGGCCCGCAAATCATGTAGCTGTTATTGATAGAAAAACAATGTCTATTGAAAAATATCTGTTAGTTGGGCGTAGAGTTTGGCAACTTGCCTTTAATCATGATGAAAGCCAGTTAATAACAACCAATGGAATCAGTGGCGATGTTTCTTTGATAGATGTTAATGCATTAAAAGTAACCAAATCAATTAAAGTGGGGCGTTATCCTTGGGGCGTTGTAATACGTCAAATGCCATGAGTATAGTAACCAATGAACTGTCTTTTTATTATGGTAAAAAAGCAGCCGTTTATGATTTGAACTTAACGATTAATAAAGGGTTTAACGTTTTGCTTGGCCCAAATGGGGCAGGTAAAAGTACCTTGTTTTCAATGCTAACAGGTCTTTATCAGCCATCATCAGGCAATATTAAAATTGATGGTTATGATTTTCGTGACAATAGAGCTGAAATCATGAAATCTATGGGGGTTGTTTTTCAACAAAGTACGGTTGATTTAGATTTATCAGTTAAGCAAAATTTGGTTTATTATGCTGCTTTACAAGGAATTTCATCCTCCGAAGCGTTAACAAATATTGGTGATATATTATCACAATTGAAATTGACGCAGCGATTGAATGATAAAGTCAGATCATTAAATGGAGGTCATCGTCGCCGTGTTGAAATTGCTAGAGCACTAATCCATAAACCTAAGGTATTATTACTTGATGAAGCAACAGTCGGCTTAGATATTGACAGTAGAAAAATGATCACAGAATACGTTAAAACGTTGAGTCAACAACTGGGAATTTGTGTGTTATGGGCAACTCATTTAATTGATGAAATATCAGCAGATGATCAACTTATTATTCTAAATGAAGGAAAAGTAAAGGTGCAAGGGATAAGTCGTGAATTATGCGAAACACATAATGTTGCTGACATATATCAATTATATAGAATGTTAACGACTAATACGGAGATCACTTAATGAACCGTACCTACCTTTATTGTTTCAATGGCATTGTTAAGCGTGATATTTTTCGTTTTTTTCAACAACGTTCTCGTTTATTAAGTGCCTTAATTAGGCCATTATTGTGGTTAGTGGTTTTTGCTGCTGGTTTTAGAGCAGCATTAGGCGTCTCTATTATGGAGCCTTATGGTACTTATATTACTTATCAGCAATATATTGTTCCAGGGCTTTGTTGCATGATTATTTTATTTAATGGCATGCAAAGCTCGCTTTCTATGGTATATGACCGTGAAATGGGCAGTATGAAAGTATTATTGATGAGTCCATTACCAAGACCATTTTTATTATGTAGTAAGTTAGTGGCGAGCGCTTTGTTGTCATTATTACAGGTTGTAATTTTCTTATTTTTCGCTCAATTTGTTGATGTGGATATCCCACTAATTGGCTATATTACGGCAATCCCAGCAATTTTTTTAATCGCTTTCTTTCTAGGCTCGCTCGGGCTTATGTTATCCAATCTTATTAAACAATTGGAAAATTTTGCAGGTGTGATGAATTTTGTTATTTTTCCAATGTTCTTTTTATCAAGTGCGTTATATCCTTTGTGGAAGATGAAAGAGGCGAGTCTTTGGTTATATTGGTTATGTCAGTTTAATCCTTTTACTGCGTGTGTAGAGTTATTAAGGTTTGCGCTTTATGGCGAGATTGAACCTACGGCGTTGACTACTGTGTTACTTGTCACCATCACAGTATCGTTTTTTGCCTTAATGAGCTTTAGACCACAACATGGACGTAGTGGTAAATAAACGGCGCTTGATTGCAGATGTTGTTAATCATTGAAATACTTATTAACTGTAGTTCAATGATTAAGTCAGAAAATTAGCGGCTATAGAAAGGCTTATTTAGTTGGAGTGTTACTAGCAAATGTAGAAGAGCGTTAATCCTCTTTTGCAAAATCAATAAGTGTTTGACCAGACATGCGATAGCCAACCCATTCGTCTTGTGATTGTGCTCCAATCGATTGGTAAAAATCGCGGGACGGTTTATTCCAATCTAAGCAGCTCCATTCAAATCTACCACAATTATTATCGACAGCAATTTTAGCCATTGTTTTAAGTAATAGTTTTCCGCCACCTTTACCTCTGTGTTCTAAAGATATGTAAAGATCTTCTAAATAAAGTCCTGACTTTGCCAACCATGTTGAATAGTTGTAAAAGTAAATTGCCATCCCAATTGCTTGATCTCCCTGCATGCAAATTAATGCATTAACATGACTATTTTCAGCAAAAATTGACTGCTTAATAGTATCTTCAGTTGCTAACACTTCATGCTCGGCTTTTTCATAAATAGCCAGCTCACGAATAAAATGTAAGATTAATGCGGTATCTTTTTTCTCAGCCTTACGGACGGTTAATTTTTCCATCATTTACTCCTTTGATTCTCTTGGCAATATCATAACGTGCTAATCGTTTTGTGTGAATAATAATGTATGAACATCACTCTGTGATAGCAATAGTGTCTGAGGAAATAGTCATCGTTAATTAAGTTTTAGGTAAATAGTCGCTATTTTTTATTTTATGCAAACTTTGTATCATCTATAGCCATAAACATTGGGTAGTAAATTAATCATACTTTAGCATGATACTTATTATTTTGATTTTTGTTATCTATCTGTATTTATTGGCTTTATTTTTATGTTTGAGTGTTATTTGAACACTGGCATCAATTGTTACATTTTTATAAATGGGGGTAAACTGAAGCAAGTTATTATTTATTTGGAAACTGTAATGAAAAGAATATTAGCTTGTATTATTACTTGCACTTGCTTACCCGTTTTAGGGGATGATATTACCGGTGTTGAAAAAATTAGTATATATGGACAAACACCACTTTCATCGAATGCAGTCAGTAATAAAAGTATTTTTGGTAGTGTTCAAACAATCGATGCAGAAACACTTGCTCAATCACAAAGTATTTCATTAGCAGAGCATATGAAAAATCAGCTAATGAGTTTACATATAAATGATGTACAAAATAACCCTTTCCAGCCTGATGTACAATATCGAGGTTTTACAGCCTCACCATTACTTGGCTTACCTCAGGGAATTTCTGTTTATTTAAATGGCGTACGCTTTAACGAACCTTTTGGCGATACTGTTAACTGGGATCTTATTCCCCTTGCTGCACTTGATACCGTCTCTTTATATTCAGGATCGAATCCTGCCTTTGGTCAAAATACCTTAGGTGGTGCATTAGCTTTACAAACAAAAAATGGTTTTAGTTATACAAAAAACGAACTTGATGTACGCTTTGGCAGCTTTGGACAACAGCAATATACGCTGCAGTCTGGCGGTAATAAAGGTAATTGGGGCTATTATATTTTGGCTAATCATTACAAAGAAGACGGCTGGCGAGATTATTCTGAAAGTGAATTAAATCAGTTGTTTGCAACATTGAGTTATGTAACTGATGTACGCACCGTAGAGTTTACTTTTGCAGGTAATGATAATGAAATGCTAGGTAATGGTGCTATACCTGAAATACTTGCTGACTTGGCAAGTAGAGATGCTATTTATACGCAACCAGATAAAACTCATAATCGTTATAAACAGTTTAGTGTTAAAACTGACAGTGTTATTAATAGCGAAATGTCATGGCAGGCAAATGCCTATTATCGTCAAAATGAAATTAATAGCATTAATGGCGATGACAGTGACTATGAAGAATGTGAATTTGGCGAAAGTTATAGTTTATGTGAAGAAGAGGAAGAAGATGAGTTAGAGCTAGTCCACTTTGTTGGTTATGATGAAGGGGTTTTTCTCAGTGAGTTGAGTGATATAGATCCTGACACAGTGGATGGCACACTAAATACCGGTTTTACTGATAATGAAAGTTATGGTGCAGCATTACAATTTGTTAAGTTAAGTAAATTTGATTCTTTTGATAATGAGTTTATTTTTGGCTTAGGCATAGATAAAGCCGATATACACTTTAGAAGTGATACCCAATTTGCAGTACTTCATAATGAAACTGTAACGGATGATCGTTCTGTCACTGGTATTGGCTTTTTTGATATGGAATCACGTGTTGATTTGAAAGTTGATACAAAGCAGCAATACTTTTACTTTATGAACGGCATCTCTATCAGCGATAAATTTACCATTAACCTGGCCGGTCGATACAATCATGCTCAAATAAGTATGCAAGATCAGATAGATACTGGTGAGGGCTCACTTAATGGTGAACATTCTTTTAATCGATTTAACCCTGCCATATCAGCTGATTATCAGCTTTCTTCTGATTATATGGTTAAATTAAGTTATAGCGAATCATCAAGAACACCAAGCCCAGCAGAGCTAAGCTGTGCAGATGAAAATGATCCTTGTAAGTTGCCTAATGGCTTTGTGGCCGATCCTCCGCTTGAGCAGGTTGTCGCGAAAACAGTAGAAGCTTCTTTAAGTTATAATAAAGATAACTTTTCTGCACTAGCAACGGTTTTTTCAACGATTAGCCATCAAGATATTATTTTTCAACAAGCGACAAATAAGTCTAATCAAGGTTACTTTATTAACCTTGATAAAACTCAACGTCAAGGTGTTGAACTTGCTTTTAATACTCAGGTAAAAGACGTCGATTTTGGCGCTAGCTATAACTTATTAAAGGCAACTTTTGAGTCACCTTTTGTTTCTTTTAGTCCGGTGAATCCGTTAGGCGCTAATCGACAAGTTAATCCAGGCGATACTATTCCGGGTCAACCAGAGCACCAAGTTAAGTTCCACGCTAATTGGCAAATTAATGATGCTGTGAACCTTGGTACTGAATTTTTATATGCCTCTTCATCATACTATCGTGGTGACGAAGCAAATGAGAATAAGAAAATACCTTCTTATTCTGTCACCAATATTTACCTAAATTACCAAGTTACCGAACAGTTACGTTTATCAGCTAAAGTTGATAATGTATTTGATCGTCATTTTGATACTTTTGGTACCTACGGTGAAGCAGATGAAGTGTTAGAAGATATATATCCTGATGCCGATTTCGACGAATATTTTGTTGGACCATCAAGACCACTATCAGCCAGTATCAACCTAAACTATCAATTTTAAAAGCAGTAATTCTTATTTTTAAATGGAACTGGCTCAAGGTTAGTGAGCAAAAACCATTGTACTGAAGATGAGCTTGTCTTACTAAAAGACGAGCTTTGTCATACTAAAGAAGGAACGTATTGTTAAGTAAGTCCTAATAGAATTAGAGCTATATTTTATATACTTATTTTTAACGAAAATATGGAATACAGTTCAATACAGAGTATGACAATATTAACGTCATTTATTCCAGTGCTATTCAAATTGAACTACTTGTATTTATATTCAAATCATCTCGTTTTAAATGGGGAGTTATATGTATTGCATCTTGGGATGAACGTTAACTATTAACATTCAATTCTACTCAAGAAAAATTTTGAAATAGAGGGTTGAATATGAGTAAATGGTTAATTGGTATTACATTATGCATCTTCTTACCTTTTCATACTTTTGCTACCCCTGAAATACGAGTCGGTGTTTTAAAATATGGCACGGTCAACTGGGAAATAGCGGTGATCAAGCATCATCAGTTAGATAAAAAATATCAATTTAACTTAAAGGTAATGTCACTAGCGAGTAAAAACGCATCTGCAGTGGCGTTACAAGGTGATGCAGTTGATATTATCCTTAGTGATTGGCTTTGGGTAAATCGTCAACGATTTGAACAGAGAATGTACACTATATTTCCAACATCAATGGCAACAGGTGGACTTTATATTTCGGCTAATAGTAGCATCGCATCTTTAGTTGATCTTAAGGGAAAGAAAATAGGTATTGCAGGCGGTGCCGTTGATAAAAGTTGGTTATTGTTACAAGCGTATAGTAAGAAAAAATATAGCTTTGATTTAAATAATGAAACTAAGCCTACATTTGCGGTACCACCGTTATTAAATAGATTAATACTCCGTGGCGACTTAGCTGCTGCCATTAATTTTTGGCATTATGGCGCCAGACTAAAAGCGACAGGTTATAAGCAGTTAGTGACGATGAGGGACATGTTGACCGAATTTGGTATTGAAACTAACGTTCCTTTATTAGGATGGGTGTTTGATCAAGTATGGGCAAACGAACAGCCTGAAGCGGTTACTCGATTCTTATTAGCTTCACGAGAAGCCAAGCAGATACTCGTTTCATCTGATGGTGAATGGGATCGAATTCGACCGTTACTAAAGGCTGAGAATGATGAAGTTTTCACCGCATTAAAAAAAGATTACCGGTCAGGTTTATTAGGTGAGTTTGGTACAAAAGAAATGGAAGCGAGTAAACAAGTTTTCAATATATTGGCCGAGGAAGGCGGGCATGCTTTAGTGGGAAAAGCGACATCGTTAAGTGATGGGCTTTTTTGGCGACCTAGTCAGTTGGCCTATTTAATGAACCTTTCTACTATCAATACTGCTAATCTTTCCTCCGATCTTCCGAGGGTACAATGAAGCTCTTTTCATTGCTGTTTACTAAGCTTGGTGTTGTTTTTACTCTATGCGTGCTTTGGCAAAGCTTGGCTTGGGTAATTGCTAGCTCAGATTTTCCATCTTTATTGACAGTGCTGAAAAGTTTACATTTCCATTTAACTGAAGGGGAAATGGTAAGTAATCTTTTCATTACCTTAAAGCGTGCATTATTGAGTTTTATTATTGCTATGGTACTTGGTGGCTTAATTGGTATCTTGATGGGGATGAATTCGTTGGCTAATAAGCTTACAGATTCGTTGCTTATTATTATGCTTAATATTCCAGCCTTAGTGACCATATTGCTTTGTTATATTTGGATAGGTTTAGTAGAAACGGCTGCTATTACTGCTGTTGTTATCAATAAAGTACCAACAGTTGTTGTGATGATTAGAGAAGGTTCGAGAGCCGTTGATCAGAATTTACTAGCCGTAGCTAAAATTTATAAATTGTCACCGAGTAAAACTTTCTTTCGTGTTTTTTTACCTCAACTTTACCCCTTTATCATCGCTTCTGCGCGCTCTGGTTTGTCTTTAATTTGGAAAATAGTATTAGTGGTTGAACTGCTAGGGCGAAGCGATGGTGTTGGTTTTGCGCTTAATACTTTATTTCAGTTTTTTGATATTGCCGGAATCCTTGCATACACCATCGCCTTTGTCATTATTATATTAATCATTGAACTATTGTTCTTTAAGCCCTTTGATAAAATCGTCGCCAGAGGAAAACGTTTTGATTGAACTCAATGTTGCTATTAAAGATAAGTATTATGAAAATAGCGAAACTGCGGTATTGTCGCAGTTGGATTTTAAGGTCAATTCTGGCGAATTTCTTGCTATTATCGGTCCTTCAGGCTGTGGAAAAACTACGTTATTAAATATGATTAGCGGTCTTGAATCATGCGTGGGCCAGCATATTTCTTACAGCAGCAATTCAAGTGGTAATCGTTTTAAGAAAAATGACTTAGCAAGTGATTGCTCAAAAAGCGAATACTTAGAAAATGAACAGGCTAATCGTATTGGATATATCTTTCAACAACCAAGGTTAATGCCATGGCTGACCGTGAGAGAAAATATTGAATTGGTATTAGATCCTACACAGTTCAACAAAATTGAAGGGTTATTAGCAGAAGTTGGTTTAGCACAAAAAGGTGATTACTTTCCTAGCCAACTGTCTGGTGGAATGCAGCGACGGGTGAGTATTGCACGTGCTTTTGCGATCAACCCGCAATTACTGTTGTTAGATGAGCCATTTAACTCTCTTGATGCACCTACTGCAGGGCGATTACGAAAGCTACTACTTGATTTATGTCGAGAAAAAAAGACTACGGTTGTGTTTGTTACTCATGATTTACAAGAAGCTATTTATCTAGCAGATCGTATTATTTTCTTAAGCGATTCCCCTTGTACTATTATCCATGAGTCTATCATTAATTTTCCTAAACCTCGTACAGAGTCTGGCATTGCTGAATTAGAGTTTCAAGCAAAACTTACGAGGCAATTTCCCCTTTTACTAGCGGGTAAAATTGACTGATTTTTAGGAATGACTAAATGACATCTACTTTGTATACGACACAGAAAAAAGCAAGGGTTAATCATTGTAATTCAACACGCGCAAGCATTGTGGTTTCTCCTCTACGACAACAAGTCTCACAAGAGTTACATAATAGGCCATCACCACAAGTTACTGTGCCATCATCGATAACACATATGGCTGTACGTTTAACAGCAAAGGATCAAGAACAAGAATATCAACAAATTTATTCTTTATGCCAACGCTATAATGTTAACCCTCCTAGCCGTGATGCAAGTTGTTATTATCAAGATTTTGGCGGTTTTGAATTACGTTGGGAACGTCATTTAGAGTTTTCAAGTTATAGTTTTATTCGTAAAGGGGTAGGGCAATACCTATTTGATGGTTATGCAACAGAGTTTGTGCCACAAGAGTGGTTTGATAATATTGTTGGTGAGTTAGTGAGTGCGGTTAACTTAGTCATTCATCAGGATGAAATATCGGAAGAAGTACTACACTGCGCTTTTGAAGGACATCAAATATTGGGGAGTAGTGTTGCTGACCATCGAGCAAATGTTTATGCTTCTTTTAGGGTACATAGTGATGGTTTTGACCGTATTATCATTCAAAGTAACTTACTCAATAGTTATCAAGCGGGTAGGCTTATACAACGCATGCTAGAAATACAAACCTATCAAGTCATGGCGTTATTGAGTTTACCTATAGCTCGCTCTTTGTCGCCTAAAGTAGCTCAAATGGAAAATGATTTAGTCGATATAAATCAAGAAATGGCAGGTGTGGGTGAAAAAAATGATAGTCAAATGCTAGATAAATTGTCAGATTTAGCAGGAAATACCGAGCAACTGATAGCGGATATTAGTTATCGTTTTAGTGCGACGAATGCTTACTATGAATTAGTGTGCTCTCGACTTGAACAGCTCAAAGAAACGGACATTGAAGGTTTTGAACGGATAAACGAATTTGTTACTCGACGCTTGAGTCCTGGAATTCGTACTTGTCAGGCATTATCTGTTCGTTTAGATGGACTAACTCGCCGAATTGCTCGAGCGAGTAGCTTGTTAAGGACTCGGGTTGATTTAACAATTGAGCAACAAAATCAACAATTATTATCTGCGATTAATCAACGTGGCAAAGTACAGCTTCGTTTACAACAAATGGTTGAAGGTGTTTCTGTTGCTGCAATGGCTTTTTATTTGATGGGCTTGTTAGATTATGTGCTTAATGCCGTGACTTTTTCAGGTTTTGAAGTTAATAAAACACTTGTCAAAGGCTTCTCAGTTCCTATTTTTTTACTGATAACTTGGTTATTTGTTCGACTTGCCATTCGTTATGTCAAAAAGCACCCATAAGTATATTGAAATAGTAAAGTAGCGTTAATTATCTGTAATATTAGGCTATTTATTTATATTACCGCAGGCTGATTAAATTACTTCCTACCTTTTCATCCGTACTCCTACTAAAGCACTAAGACTCTTACTTACGACTAAAGCACTGTTAATTTCGATAAGTTGACTCATTCTATTCGCTTAAAGTTATTTTTATGATGATTGAACTCTAATAACGATAAAAAAAGGAAGCATGAAAATGACTAAACGATTCAAAACTAGCTTAATCACTGCGACATTAGCTATGGCAGCATTTAACTCAAATGCCGCCGTTGAAATATACAATAATGACGGGATAACCTTCAGCACTGACGGGTTAGTTAATGTATTTTACTCTAATAGCTCAATTGATAAAACTGATGCTACTGGGGTAGAAACAGATCGCACACAATCACGTGTTCGTACTGGTTTTTTGCCAAGTAATATCGGTTTTAATATCGCTAAACAACTTGATGATGTAAAAATCGCTATGCGTTCTTCATTTTGGGTTTCTCTAAGTGATACAGACAATGTACGTGATGAATCACCTGCTGATTTGGGTACTGGTTCATTAATCGACGTTCGTCAGTTTTATGCCACTATTAGCGGCGATTTCGGGGAAGTATTAATTGGTAAAGATTTTGGTTTATATAATCGTGCTAACATTCTTGGCGATGAACTTTTACTTGGTTTTGGTCAAACATCTGACTTTTTTGGCTTAGCTGATGGTAACAATGTTTCTTTTGGTAATATCGCAACAGGTTATACTTATCCAATGCCTAAATCACAAATTACTTATAGAACGCCTGATTTAAACGGTTTTCAATTAGCGGTTGCCATTATGGACCCTAATAAACTTGGTGCAGACTCTTCCGAAGATCTACCTCGTTTTGAAGCTGAATTAATGTATAGTACTAATTTTAATAATGATTCTTCATTAAAAGCTTGGGTTAGTGGGGTTACTCAGTCAAGTGAAATTAATGATGTTGAACATGATCAGACCGGCATTGGTTATGGTATTAATTACAAAATTTCAGGTTTATCACTAACCGCTTCCGGTTATAGTGCTGAAGGGTTAGGTCATGTTGCAGGTTTAGATCAAATCGTTGGACCAGACACAGTTGAAACTGAAGGCTATCTAATTCAGGCCGCTTATACCCTAAATGATAACCGTATAGTCTTAACTTATGGTGAATCAGAAACCAGTAATAGTGGTAATGTTGAAACTGTTGGTATTGTAGGTGATGCGACACACAGTAATACTGGTATTGCTTACTTTCGAACAATTCTTCCAGGCTTGACTGCCGTAGTTGAATATAATAATACTGAAGCAGATGCCACAGATTCTTTAATAGCTGAAGACAACAACACTTTCTCAATTGGTGCTGTGGTGACTTTTTAATGTCGTAATCTAGCTTAAGGAGTAGAAAAATATTCTGCTCCTTAAAAATCAAAGAGATAATATTTTAAACGAATATAGCGATTAAATTATTACTTTATATCTAAAAGATGAGTTTTCTACAACTTTAGGAGGGTTAACTAGTTGATAATAACCTGCTAGAGTCTAGTAGCTTACTCATTTTACGGTATTTTGCTTTATGTATAAAATCTTGGTTGCAGATGATCATCCGCTATTTAGAGATGCCATTGTTAATATTATTGGCATGAAATTTCCTGGGTCAACGACTTATGAAACTGAAGATATAGACTCTACACTTGCTTTTGTTAAAGATAATGATGAAATAGATTTAATACTTTTAGATTTAAATATGCCTGGTATGTCTGGCCTTAATGGTTTATTAGATTTACGTAATCAATGTCCGACAACGCCTGTTGTTATTGTTTCAGCAGAACAAGAAAAACAAAAGGTTTTGCAAACCCTATCATATGGCGCCGTGGGGTTTATTTCTAAATCATCGTCAAAAGATGTTATTGGTGAAGCGATAGAGAGTGTTTTTCAAGGTAATGTTTATTTACCTTCAGACATTATGCGCTCAGAAGCTACCACCACCACGACAACAACTGCCACTGCAAAAGAATATAAAGTTTTACCTGAAAATATCTCTTTACTCACTCGCCGAGAATTAATCGTGTTAAAGCATTTAACGAAAGGTGAAGCGAATAAACAAATTGCGTTCAATCTTCATATTTCAGAAACAACGGTGAAATCGCATGTTTCATCTATTCTTAAGAAGTTAGGTGCCTCTAACCGAGTAAAAGTGGTGCTTGGTTGTAGTGATATCGACTTCAATCAATATTTAAAGCGCTAGTTTTGACTAGCGCTATTGGCTAACTCTCAAACTTATTTCACTTGGAAATTATTAATACCAATCTTACTAACTATGTGATCATTTCTACTTGTTAAAATCACCAACGAAATCGTTATTTATTTAATAATTAGAACAACTAGTTATTGAAATAAAGGCCTTATATTTGGCAATTTTTTACGTATAAAATTGTTCACCTAATTAATGAAACTGGTATAACGTATACTTCAATACACGAAAAATAATCAAAAAAAAGCCCTTATCACCAAGATAAGGGCTTTAACTAATATAGATGAATGCTAAATTAGTTAACTTTTCTTTGCTTCATTATTAACATTAGCGCCATTAGAAGAAGCAGAATTGATGCTGGCTCTGGCACGTCAACAGGTTTAGTTGCTGTAATCACATAAGGCTTATAGTTATCGTCAATATCATTCGCTATATTGGTAAAATTATTGCCAAAAGCATCACCAAATAATATGTTTGATAAAATAAACTCACCTTCACCATTACTTAATACATTAAAGTTGATGCTAGCTAATACAAAGCTGCTTAAACCGTCTTGCGCTGTAAAAAGGTCGATTGATTGAGCGAAACTTAATTCGTTAATCGTTAAGCTATTTGTTTCTGTATCAATGGTTTGAAAAGAAGCAAAAGATGGGTCAACATCAAGTAAATTGCCAAAACTGGTTGAAGAATACTCAATTAAATCGTTACTCCAAGCGAACGAAAATTCAAATGATGAGAGTAACTTTTGAAAGCCTAAAGAATCGTCTTCAATATCAGTAAAGATAAAGTCGGCCGTTAATGTGTCACCCACTTGATAGCTATCTTGGTTTAAGTCGATGGTTAGTAAGGTTGCTTTACTACTTAACGAAACGAAAAGCATGGTTAGTAATAGTATTGTTTTTTTCATGATAATTTCCTGTATATTTTTTAATTAAGTTAATTGTTATTCTGCAGCGCAGCGTGAACGTGTACATAAAGACATAAGTGCTCTTACATCAAGACTATTAACAACATTGTCGTTATTGAAGTCATACTGGATATTACTTGCTGCACCGCTTCTAATCATGCTCAAAAATTGATTGATATCATTGATATCGATGTCATTATCGCTATCAAAATCACCGGCTAACTCAACTTGACTAGTTAAATTAAGCGAAATAATAACAGGATCATGATCTGAAGAGCGGTAAGCATCTTCAGCGAAGTATGTTGATAGTTGCTCAGATGATTTATATTCGGTGTTATAATCGAAAATTGCTGGCTCATCAGCATTGATATGCCAAACAGTAGTGTCAGCCACTTGGCTTGCTAATTCGCTACTTGCTAGAGCATGATCTAGGTAGCCAATTTCTCCGCCAAAGCTATAAGAATATCCAGCAGATCCCATATGCTCAGCCACTAGGTTTTGGTATCCTTTAGCGGTTATCGCGTTGATCGGTTCTTCTTTACCGTAAGCATTTAAATCACCGATAATAAGGAAGTCATTATCTGTTGAACCCGTTGGATTGGTACTTAACCAGTCTACTAAGGCACTACCTGCTTGTGTTCTTAATTCATTCCAACAGCCTTGACCATCACCGTTATCAAGGTTATTTCCTGAGGCACTGCCACAACTGCCTTTTGACTTAAAGTGATTTACCGCAATAGTTAAGGCTTCATCAGTTGAAATTTCTTTGAAAGTTTGTACCAGTGGTTGACGGTTACCGAAATCAAATGGGCTATCATCTGTAGTGATTGCATCACCAACTAATGCTACCGTTGCTGGTTTATAAATTAAACCTACAGTAATTGCATCTTCACCAATACCAGCTTGATTCATACGAACGTAGTTATATGTACCTTCGCCTAATTGATTATTTAGCTGTTGTACAAGCTCAGCAATAGCACTATTACTTTCAAAGCCATCATTCTCAATCTCCATTAGACCTACAATATCAGCATTAATATCAGCTAACGCCGAGACTATTTTGCTACTTTGACGAACAAATTCTTCTAAAGTATCAGCACCTCGTTCTGTAGGGAAACCCTCACCAGTACCGTCGCCATTAAAGTAATTTAACACGTTAAAACTTGCTACTTTTAAAGTACCAGTATTTGCAATTTCAGGTTGTGATGTTCTAGCATTACTATTAATAAACTGTGGTGTAATTGTAGGTAAAACACGATACTCACTGAAACTATAATCAATAATACCGGTTAAATCAGAAACTGAATCACCTAAACGTAAAGTATTTTGATAGGTTAATCCAGGTGCCGGAAATGGTACATTATCAGGGTTTTGAGCATTATTGATATCATCTAACGTGATACGATTTCGGCTATTCTTGTCGGCTAAATTGATAGCTTGCTCACTTCCTGCATCATAGATGTTGGTAGGAATAATTAAGCGTCCATTAGACAAAGTTAATTGACCGTATCTACCTAAATAATATGTATCACTTACTTTTAGCGTTTCAGGGAAGGTAACCAGCATGCCTTCTACTGTTTCCCAGTAGCTAATGGCTGATACTGGTAAAGATACTGAAGTTGTTAATACAGGCTCACCTACGCCACAATCAATAAAGTCAGATGTTGCAGTTAATTGCGTACGGTCATAGCTTTCAGTGACACTGCCATTAACTCTTACTTTATTACCTACTGTTGGGAAGTTACTAATGCCGTTAAAGTAAACAAAAATAGCTTCAGAAGTCATAGGATCATTATCGTTGTCGCTTGCTTCTTCTTGAACAAAGTAACCTGAAGAGTCTTGTAATACCGAAGTAACAGTACCTTCAATAGTTTTTATTTGGCCAGTAAATGGAGATTCACTACTCGTTCCTTGAATGCTACTAATGAGATCTGCGTTATCTCCGCACATTCCTATTACAGGTTCTTCAATTGGATCTGTTGGATCTGTCGGATCGGTAGGATCTGTTGGGCCAGTATTAGATAAATGAGAGCCTAAATTTGTAAAAGTATCTTTAGCGTGTACATCCCATTGTGCCGTTGTTACGAATTCATCTGTGCGATCCGTATCACCAGATGTTATAGAAGATGAGCGTACTAGGGTAGTATCTTTGCCCCAATTTTCTTTAACACCATAAATACCAACTGTATCGATAATATTATTGCCATGAACAAGTTCGATGTAGTCGTCACCGTTAAAATTAATAGCACTAACAAAATGATCAATGTAAGGTACTAAAGCACTATCATCAGTGATTTGAGAAGACCCCAGTACTACTACATCTTTTGCTAATAATTCACCCGTTAATGTGTAGCTACTTGTTGCTGTTGTACTACCATTTGAATAAAGTTTGAATTGATAATCTGTTAACGAAATCGTTGAATCAGTTGGGTTATAAATCTCAACTGCTTTATTAAAGCTAGAGCCTTCTACGTATTCAGAGAAAAAGAGGTTATTAGTTGGCACTGTTGGCTCAACTGGGTCTACTGGATCAATAGGGTCAACAGGGTCTACTGGCTCAACATCTGAGCATGATGTACCATAAATGATTGAAATCCATTCTGGGTTGTCGATAAACGGGTTACGATTTCCTTGAAATTCATAAATTTTGTTATTTCGGTTAATTTCAAATTCATCAACAGGATCGGCATCACTCCATGATAAAAGAGTGCATAATTTACCTAACTTTGGTTCACCAGTAGTCGTTAATGTTTCGCTAACTTGTAAATCAGGTGTGATAGAGTCTAAACCTGCATAACGCATATCCATATATAAAACGATACGAGCTACATCACCTTTTACTGCATCCCTTGGTTCAAAAGAATCATCATCAACACGGTTTTCTGGTGATTCAGCTAAAGCAGAGTCACTATTATCAAAATCTAAATTACCTCTTGATGCGTTAACCGATATATCAGTAGGTCTTAAATGATGAATATCTGAATAGGCAAGTGCACTAGAGCTTGGGAAGCCATGACTTTTTGCCCAAACATGTTCGCGATTCCAGTTATCAGGGTTTGTAGATTGTGAGCCACTACCATTTGAATGTTTTGCTTTTGAAATGCCACGATAAAATAAAATAACATTATCAGCATTTAACGGATCTTCATCCGTTACTGTCAACGCTGTCCATGCTTCTGAATAAGTGAGTTGTTTGTGGTTGGTTGAAATTACTTCATTGATGTTCGTTCTAATAATATCAACACTTTGTTCTGAATTTATTGCGCTGATAACTGGCGCATAATAAGTAGCAGCATCAAAATCTGCAGCATTTTCTATTTTGCTTAAGTCAGGACAATTAAAGCAGGCGTTCGTAATGATAGTAGTATCGTTGTCATCGTTGCTAGCTTCATCATCAACCCCTGAGGTAACTAATACATTATCTAACCTGATGTATTCAGCAGCAGAATTATTCGACATAGATACTTTTAATTGTAGGGTACTGCCTTCAGGAATTACTTGTGTAATTTCAGCTGAGGTAAAGTCGTCAATTAATGTATGATTATCATCGCCATTGCCTTGCCAATTTTCTATTTTGACAAAGGGAGCATTATCTAATGAGTATGAAAGGTCAAAAAAGTCTGCTGATTCTAGCGTTCCATCTTCTTCAGCCAATACGGATATATTTATGTCACGTTTGCCTTCAATATTAATAGGCTCTGATAACCAGTCTACGGTCCCGTCAACATCTCTAGCCTCAAGTTTGCTATTGGTGACTTTAAACCAGTCACTATCGGCTGCTAAATCTGCATTACTTACATCGATTGACCAGCGCGTAACATCATTCATATTAAGCGTATCAAAAATGGCACCTTTAGTGTCTAATGCTATGTCATTAAAGTCTTCTGCCCATAATGTTTCAGCACTTAACGCACTGTGGGTGACAAAGCTTGATGCAACGCAGAGGGCTATCAAGCTTAAATTTATTGTACCAGAGCCGAGAAGTCGACTTGTTTTTACCTTATTCGTTATCATTTAATATCTCCAAGTGTGTAATCATTATTTTTAAAAACTAACCTGATTTTGAACCTTAAATGTTACATTAATGTTAAAAAACAGTAAGAATATGATTAAAGTTGACCAGGTAGTCAATAGATAACGCTTAAATCATTACTTTTAATGATTTATAATAGTTTTTATTTCAACCATCGACTCTTTAGGTTTCAACATTACCATGATAGAAATAACTAACTTTAAGCATGACAACCTCAGTATTAAACAATGGAAAATGACTGAGAATGAAACTTGGTGTGTATTGGGAAGAAATGGCTCTGGCAAAGAGTACCTTGATCAATTATTAACTGGAGAATTATTTGATTACTCAGTCGATCATTTTCACTTACCTAAGTCGAATAAAGTTGGAATTGTTTCTTTTGAAGCACAACAAGTTATATATGAAAATGAATTAAAAATGGATGCGACCGATTTTAATGATAGTAATGATATTGGTACGCAAGCGAAAAACTTTCTTCCTCAAGACAACTTAACTGACCCATTAATCGCTCAATTTGGTTTAGAACATAAATTAGAAAGTGGTTATCGACAACTTAGTACTGGGGAAGGGCGAAAGTTACTTATTTTACAAGCAATACTTAGTGGTGTTGATTTACTGGTATGTGATAACCCATTTGACAGTTTAGATGAAGCTTCATGTGACGCTTTATCAACAATATTAGCATTATTACCACAACAAAATATTAATGTATTACTAATTTTAAGTAATCGTCAAGACATTCCTACTTGGTGCCAGAAAGTTGCTTTTATTGAACGAGGACAACTTGATGTTATAGGCGAATTTGACAATGAAGAAACAAAACGTCAATTAGATGCGTTGCTTACACCGAAACCTGATAACCTTGAATGGCCACCATCGATTAAGTCATTGTCTGACTATGAACACCCATACATAGTTAAATTAACTAATGGTAAAGTACATTATGGTGGCGTTAATGTATTTGAAAACTTAGACGTTACGATAAAGCCCTTACAGCATACTTTAATAACAGGTAAAAATGGTAGCGGAAAATCAACATTAATGCAGCTTATAACGGGTGATTGTACACAGTGTTATAGCAATGATATTGAAGTGTTAGGCTTTAAACGTGGCTCAGGTGAAAGTATCTGGCAACTAAAAGAACATATGGGCATTGTTAGTTCAGAGTTTCATCGGCAATATCGAGTAAAAGGAGAGCTCTTAACTGTAGTTTTATCCGGTTTTTTTGATTCTGTAGGTTTATATCAAAAACCGGAGAACTACCAGATTGATATAGCTCGAAAGTGGCTGGATATGGTGGGGTTATTGTCATGTCAGCATGCTATGTTTCAAGAGTTAAGTTATGGTGAACAGCGATTAGCTTTAATTGCTAGGGCGCTTGTGAAATCACCTTATTTATTAATATTAGATGAGCCGACACAAGGTTTAGATGAAATTAATCGCCATCGAGTACTTAACTTTTTAGAAATATTGGTCCAACAAAAACATAGTACTTTAATATTAGTGAGCCATCGAAAAGATGAGCATTTACCTATCTTTACACAGCATATCAGGTTATAAATCTTTCAGTTATTAGGCGATTACTATCAGATAATCTCAAGTTATATTAATAGATTTATTAATATAACTTGTAAACTGGTATGCTTTGTGTATAATGCGCATCCTCGATGAAGGGATGTTGATTCTACTGATTACTATATATTTTTATATCGCAGTAAAGTCGACAAAATGATAGATAACACTTAATTTATAAAATAGTGTTTAGCTTATTGGTAATATTCTTAAAGAAAGAATTTTATAAAACTAATAAACTCATCGATATGAGTAGGGGTTTTCCGCCCAATAGACTTGCCCAGCTGAACATTTCGTTTTCAGCAGAAATATAGCGTTCCTACGCTATGCGCTTTAAGTCTTCCTGGTGGTTTCCTCGTATGATATACGCAGGTTAAGACTTAGCAATTTAAAATTTATTCAATTCAGTATACTTTCCATAACAATGTTATGTGTGAAGGTGATCTATTCTTTGTTCTTTATTTTTTGCTAATTTTTCTTTATTAGAAGTCTTTATATAAGTGTCTTAGAGATACTCTAAACACCTGCCTTAAAATGATGATATTTAAAATGACTGAACAAAAAAACACAGAAAAAAATAATGAACAATCTCCTGTAGCACTAGATAAAGTTGCTGTTAGTTTTGATTCTTTAGGTTTACCGCAAGACTTATTAACAGCGGTTCTTTCTATTGGTTTCACTTCTGCTACTGGTATTCAAGCACAAACTATTCCGCCTTTATTGGCAGGCAAAGATGTTTTAGGTGAAGCACAAACGGGTACTGGTAAAACGGCTGCGTTTGGTTTACCTGCATTAGCTAAAGTAGACACTTCAATTAAAAAACCACAATTAATGGTTTTAGCACCAACACGCGAATTGGCTATGCAAGTAGCAGAAGCTATTGAATCTTTTGGTAAAAATATGAAAGGTTTACGTGTTGCTACATTATATGGCGGCCAGTCTTATGGCCCACAATTTCAACAATTAGAGCGTGGTGCGCAAGTTGTTGTTGGCACACCAGGCCGTTTAATGGATCATTTACGTCGTAAAAGCCTTAAATTAGATGATCTAAAAGTATGCGTACTTGATGAAGCCGATGAAATGTTAAACATGGGCTTTTTAGAAGACATTCAGTGGATTTTAGATCACTTACCTAAAACGACACAAATGTGTTTATTCTCTGCAACTATGCCTCCGGCCATTCGTAAAATAGCGAATCGCTTCTTAAAAGATCCTGAGCATATTAAAATTGCAGCGGTTAAAAAAGCAAAAGCTAATATTACACAATATGCGTGGAAAGTAGGTGGCATCACTAAAATGACTGCTTTAGAGCGTATTGCTGAAATTGTTGATTACGATGCAATGATAATTTTTGTACGCACACGTAATGATACTGTTGATGTTGCTGAAAAATTAGAGCGTGCTGGCTATCCAGCATTAGCCCTTAATGGTGATCTTAACCAAGCGCAACGTGAGCGTTGTATTGATCAAATGAAATCAGGTAAGTCGTCAATATTGGTAGCGACTGATGTTGTTGCTCGTGGATTAGATATTCCACGTATTTCTTTAGTGATTAACTATGATTTACCTGGTGATCATGAAGCTTATGTTCATCGTATTGGCCGTACAGGCCGTGCGGGTCGTGAAGGCATGTCTATTGCTTTTGTTCGTCCACGTGAAATGTATTCATTACGTCACTATGAGCGTTTAACTTCCGGTACAGTGAATATGTATGAGTTACCAAACATACAAGAGTTAGGTAAAAAACGTATTGAACGTGCTCGTGATGAAATAGCTAAAATTATTGAGTCAACAGAATTAGCAAGTATGCGTGAAATTGTTGAAGCAATGGCAAGTGAATCTGATATGTCTATGACAGATCTAGCGGCAGCGTTAATATATCAAAAGCAGTTAAAGCAGCCATTCCAACCGAAAGAAGATCCTAAACCACGCCGTGACGCTCGTTCAGATAGTCGCTCAGAAGGTCGTGGTGATCGCAATGGTCGTGATAGAAATGACCGTGGTAGAGATTCTCGTCGTGATGCACGATCAGATAGTCGAGGCGATCGTAATGGTCAACGTGGTTCACGTGATGAAAAGCCGCGTAAAGCAAAAGTAGATCGTAATGATGTAGATTGGCAGACTTACCGCTTAGAAGTTGGTAAAGAGCACGGTGCTCGTCCAGGTGATATTGTTGGCGCAATTGCGAATGAAATATCATTAGATAGCAGCTATATTGGTGCTATAAACTTGCATGACAAGCACAGTTTCGTACAGTTACCTAAAGGTATCCCAGATGATTTATTTAAACAATTAAAAGGTGTACGTGTACGTCGTCAACCATTAGCTATTACAGCTTCAGAAGAACAAGTTGAAAGACAACAAGCACCACGTCGTCGTAGTGAACGTTCACAACGTCAAAACTAATTTGTAGTAATTTATTACGTAGCAAAAGGCGCTTTTAAGCGCCTTTTTTATTGTCTGTAAATAATTAAATACATCCTCTATTAAGCCTCTATATAGGTTTGCTTTCTATTTGTACTATTTCTATTAAATTTAACGTAAATATTCATTTACGTACACTTTGCTTTTGCTATTTATCATAGGCTTCCGTAAAGGCTAAATCCTCTAGATAATGAAGTTATAACAATAAGCACCTTACCTTATAAGGTGTAAATATTTCAAAAATGAAGAGATGATAAAATGAATAGCACAACGTTAATCAATCATAATCCGTTAAAACTATGTGGTATAGAATTTATTGAATTTGCCAGTCCTGATTCTGATTTTATGGAGCAGGTTTTCTATGGTTTTGGTTTTTCAAAGATTAAAAAATTTAAAGGTCGTGATATTGATTATTTTAATCAACATGATATTCATTTTTTGCTTAATAAAGAAATAAAAGGTTTTTCAAACGAGTTTGCTAAAAATCATGGACCTGCTATTTGTTCTATGGGGTGGCGTGTTGATGATGCTGACTTTGCTTTTCAAGAAGCACTTAAGCGAAGTGCTAAGTCAGCTAAAAATGAAATAGGTAAGTTACCTTACCCGGCTATTTTTGGGATTGGAAAAAGCTTAATATACTTTATAGATAATTTTGCCAAAGAAGAGCGCAATAATAGTAAAAATAAAGGTTATATATATGATGTCGATTTTGATTCACATGATTCACCTGTTTTAGTAGAGGAAAAAGGCTTTTTAGCTGTCGATCATTTAACAAATAATGTTTATCAAGGCACTATGGATATATGGGCTGATTTTTATAAAGATATTTTTGGATTTACTGAAGTACGTTATTTTGATATTAAAGGTATTAAAAGTGCCCTTATTTCTTACGCACTGCAATCCCCTTGTGGAAAATTTTCTATCCCTATTAATGAAGGCAAAGGGAATAATAATAATCAAATTGATGAATATTTGGATGAATACAATGGTCCAGGAGTTCAGCACCTAGCTTTTATCACTGATGATTTAGTAAGCTCTTTAGATAAGTTAGATCGTAATATCGTTGAAACATTGCATATTGTGCCAGAGTATTATGATGAAATATTCAATCGTGTTCCTTGGGTTAAAGAAGATAAAGAAAAAATTAAAGCACATCAAATATTGGTTGATAGCCAAGCTGAAAATACTTATTTACTTCAAATATTTACTAAAAACTTGTTTGGACCTATTTTTATTGAAATGATCCAACGAGTTGATGATCAAGGTTTTGGAGAAGGGAATTTTTCAACCCTATTCAAATCTATTGAGTTAAATCAAATGGAGCGAGGCACGTTATAAACCTTGCAGTTTTTTGTTAACAGGATGATTTAGATTAGTTAATCATCCTGTTAAAGGTTTTATTTATTACCACTTACAGAAACATTTAAGTCTTTTAATATACCATCGCGTAAATTATAAACAACACCATGTACAGTTACATTTTGTTTAGCAAGCCAAGCACTACGTAATATGGTTGTATTTGAAATATTAGCAACTTGTTCAATAACATTAAGCTCGCAAAGTAAATCAATGCGCTCTGCTTCACTTTTAACATTATTTAATTTCTCTTGGTTAAAGCGATAAACATCTTGTATATGGCGTAACCAATTATCAATTAAACCATGGCTTTCATCATGATAAGCCGCATGAATACCACCACAACCATAATGACCACAAACAATAATGTCTTTTACTTTTAAAATTTCTACAGCAAATTGGATTACCGATAAGCAATTAAGATCTGAATGAACAACTTGGTTGGCAATATTACGATGAACAAATACTTCTCCTGGTAGCATGCCCAATAATTCATTTGCAGGCACGCGAGAATCTGAACAACCTATCCATAAATATTGTGGTGATTGTTGCTCAGAAAGACTTTTGAAAAAAGTAGGGTTGTCTGCTGTGATTTTGTCAGCCCATTGTTTATTATTTTCAAATAAATGTTTTATTGTGCTCATATAGTGGTTTTATATTGATGTAAGGTAAGTTGCTAGCATTTTATGGTAATAACTAATTGAGTAAAAGATATTTATGGTATTACCAGTAGAATAATAGTGAGGGGTAATATTAACTGAATATAATTGCCTAGTTAACCTGAACTCGGTTTAAGATGTTTTTAATTTATTGAAATTATTAATAATATAACCATATTTTATACTCTAACTTGATAATTTTTCTTAATTCAAGGACAATTTCGCGTCAATAGCTAGTCTATTGCAAGTAAATTTAACGATGAAGTAAGGAAAAACTACTGTTAGAGAAAGAAATATTAAACCGAGCTTCGACATAGTTACAATGTTAACTATGTCGATACAGATTAACTATTTATCTTTTTCTCTTCTTCTTCTTCTTTGTCTAGCTCTTCATTACGTTTCTTAATTTTTTCTAGTTGTTCTGGGGTTAAGTTAAATTTTTGAGCAGATTTTTTTATAAAATATACGCTACCTATTATTGAACCTAATGCGATAACCGTTATAACGATTCCAAATAATGACATAAAACCTCTTTGTTGAATTTTATCCTAGTCGCCATTGTTAAATGCCATTGTTAAATAGTAATAGTAAAACAGCTTTTTAACAGGTAACTTATCTTATTAAATAAAACATAATAATAAGTATGGCTGGATATATATATGAATAAAAATTTAAGTACAAAGCTTATCTTACCTATGACAATAGTAGGGTTGCTCTTTGTTTTAGTTATTTTATTTTTACCCGAGTCGTTAAGTAAATATAACGTATTAGCCATGATAATTATACTTGTTATAACGCAAGTTACAGTGAGTGCTGCTTTTTTTTCAAAACAAGTGACAGCTCGTATTGTTAATTTGCAAAACTACTTAGCTTTAGTTGTCAGTACTGAACAAGCACCTTCAGACCCTTTAACCGATGCAATTGATGATGATTTTGGCAAGGTAGCAAATGAACTAAGTGGGTTTATCGTCGGTTTAGCTGATGTTATTAGTGATATTCGTAGTAAATCAGAACAATTAAATCAGGGTGCTATTACCTTGACAGCTCAAATAAAAAAATCGGTTTGCTCTGTCGATAAGTCGGTTAATCAAATTGAGCAAATGGCGATTTCAATTGAAGAGGTTGTGAATACCTCTTCAATTTTAACAACGAATACGGATCAAGTGAGTAATACTACCAATGTTGTTATGGATATATTGAATCAAGGGATCTCATCTTCTAACCTTAATCAAGACACCAGTGAATCGTTTGCTAAAGAAGTAGACAGTATGACTAAAGATTTAGTACTTTTAAAAGAAGAGAGTGCTCATATTGGCTCTGTGTTAGATGTTATTCGGGGTATTGCAGATCAAACTAATTTACTGGCGCTTAATGCAGCCATTGAGGCGGCTAGGGCAGGTGAGCAAGGTCGAGGTTTTGCTGTTGTTGCTGATGAAGTAAGAGCACTTGCGCATAGAACTCAACAAGCTACTGTTGAAATTCAGTCTATGGTTGAAGGTTTACAAGATAAAACAGCAAATGCTGTCGCCGCGGTTACCCGAGGGCAAACTTTATCTCAACATAGTTTATCTCAATCGACAGAGGTTGTTAGTGCATTAACACAAATTAAGCAGTCATTTGAAGAAGTCGACTGTTTAACCTCTCAAATAGCTCAAAGCACTCAAGCACAGCAAAGTTCAACGGTTTCCATCAATGATAATATGGTTGCAGTATTATCCCTTAGTAGGGATGTAAATGAAGGACTTGCTTTTGTTGCCGAACATGCAAACCTACAACAGCAAACATCTGCAGAGGTAGATATTACATTAAACCGAGTTTGTGTTTAATATTTATTGGCGAGCAAGATAAGTATTCTATCTATATAGGTTTCACTAATAATGTTAAAAAGGATCTTTCAATATTTTATCGATAATCCACTGATTTCTATCGTTTTGAATCAAAGATAGGCGTTTAACATCTTTGATATTATCTTCGCCTTGATAGCCAGATAAATAGACAGTTACGATCGCTTTATCTTTAAATATTTCTCTGATTTTCATGCCAGAATCATCAGGCTTTATTTCTGTAACCTTATCATATGGCATGTTAAATAAGTGCCTAGCAACTGACTGTGGTGTTTTATAGTGTAAGAGTAAACGTGCTAATTTAGGTGAGCAAACCGAAGCAGCTTTCTTAATATTTTTCTCATTGTATATTGCTTCAAAAAAAGCAATTGTGACAAGTTTTGGATCATCAAGGTCGTTAATTTTGTCTTCATCGCTACAAGCAGGAAGAAAAATGATAAACATGAATATTAAAGAAAGTGTCTTATACATAAAGTAAATTAACTAAGCCAACTAACGAGTATTAACATTAGCATAACGCAAACTTGATCCGTTGTTCAATAAAAAAGGCGCCGAAGCGCCTTTAAAGATAAAATGAGAAAAATTGTTATTTCATTTTATAGAATAAGCATAAAACTTACTGTACTAATTCTTTTTCTGAAAAAGTATCGCTAAATAAAGCACTAGATAAATAGCGCTCTGCAGAGCTAGGTAAAATAGCGACAATAACTTTACCTGAATTCTCTGGTTTTTCAGCAAGACGCTTGGCAGCCATTACCGCTGCGCCAGATGAAATACCGGCAAGAATACCTTCTTCTTTCATTAATCTATGTGCCATTGCCATCGATTCATCATTTGTTATTTGCTCAACACCATCAATTATATCTAAATCAAGGTTACCTGGAATAAAGCCTGCGCCAATACCTTGAATTTTATGAGGGCCAGGTGTTAGATCTTCACCAGCAATTTTCTGAGTAATAACCGGAGAATCGGTAGGCTCAACGGCGATACTTTGTATTGCTTTGCCTTCGGTTAGTTTAATATAACGGCTAGTACCAGTAATTGTTCCACCTGTACCTACACCTGCTACTAAAATGTCAATTGCACCTTTAGTATCACGCCAAATTTCAGGACCTGTCGTTTTTTCGTGAATTTTTGGGTTCGCAGGATTATCGAATTGACCTAATAAAACATATTTTTCAGGATTAGAGTCTTTAATTTCCTGGGCTTTAGCTATCGCGCCATTCATACCTTTAGCACCATCAGTTAATTCAACTTTTGCACCTAAAGCCGTTAGTAGTTTACGGCGCTCTAAACTCATTGTACTTGGCATAGTTAACGTAATACCGTAACCTCGAGCAGCAGCAACAAATGCAAGGGCTATACCTGTGTTACCACTTGTTGGTTCAACAATTTCTTTACCAGGAGCTAATAACCCTTTTTCTTCTGCATCCCAAACCATGCCAGCACCAATACGACATTTAACACTAAAACTAGGGTTTCTCGACTCTATTTTTGCATAAACAGTTGCTGTAGGGGTGCCATCGCTGTTTTTACTTGCGATTACACGGTTAAGTTTTACCAGTGGTGTATTACCAATGGAGGTTGAATTATCTTCAAATATATTAGACATAGCGGGATCCTCTGACTTCTTTCACATAAGTATATTTGCTAAGATTAGTCCTTTACAACAGAAAAAGAAGTGATATTTTGTTATAACTTATATGCTTTTATGGAATAGATATATACTTTTCTAGTATTATTCAAAAAGTGTAAAGTAAGCACACCACTATTATTATAAATTATTGGAAATTACATATGAACGCATTTCAGGGGACAACCAATTATATAGCATCAAAAGATCTTCAATTAGCTGTAAATGCTGCGATTGCTTTAGAAAAGCCACTGCTAATAAAAGGCGAGCCGGGTACCGGAAAAACGATGTTAGCAGAAGAGTTAGCAGCTAGTTTAAATGTAGAGCTTATTCCGTGGCACATAAAGTCGACAACTAAAGCACAACAAGGATTGTATGAGTATGATGCCGTATCTCGCTTAAGAGATAGCCAGTTAGGCAATGATAAAGTTGAAGATATTGGTAACTATATTATTAAAGGTAAATTGTGGCATGCTTTTACTGCAGACAAGCGTCCAGTATTACTGATTGATGAAATCGATAAAGCTGATATTGAATTTCCAAACGATTTATTATTAGAGCTTGATAAAATGGAGTTCTTTGTTTATGAAACTCAAGAAAAAATCGTGGCTAAGCAAAGACCTATTATTATTATTACGTCAAATAATGAAAAAGAGCTGCCAGATGCATTTTTACGTCGTTGTTTTTTTCATTACATCAATTTTCCTGAAAAATCTGAAATGCAAGCCATTGTTGATGTTCACTTTCCCAAGATAAAACAAAAGTTATTAGATGAAGCGCTTGCTTTATTTTTTGATTTACGTGAAATGCCAGGACTGAAGAAAAAACCGTCTACGTCTGAATTAATTGATTGGCTAAAATTATTATTGGCCGAAGATATTTCAGAAGAAGTTTTACATGAAACCAGACAAAAAAAAGTTATTCCGCCATTGCACGGTGCCTTATTAAAGAATGAACAAGATGTTCATTTATTTGAAAAACTTGCTTTTATGAACCAGCGCAACCGTTAATCGAAGGCTGAAATTCTTATGTTAATTGATTTCTTTTGTAAAGTACGCGACTACAAAGTGCCTTGTACATTACGTGAATTGTTAGATTTGCTTCGTGCGTTAGAACAAGGCGTTGTGTTTGCTAGTATTGATGATTTTTATAGTGTAAGTCGTACTATTCTTGTTAAAGATGAAGCGCATTTTGATAAATTTGACCGTGCTTTTGCTGATTATTTTAAAGGCGTGGCGTCATTAGAGTTAGATTTGTCTGAAATACCAGAAGAATGGCTTAGAAAGCAGTTTGAAAAACAATTAAGTGATGAAGAAAAAGCAAAAATAGCGGCTTTAGGTGGTTTAGATAAACTGATGGAAACGCTTGCTGAGCGGCTAAAAGAACAAGAAAAGCGTCATCAAGGTGGTAATAAATGGATAGGCACTGGTGGTACTTCTCCTTTTGGTGCTTATGGCTATAACCCTGAAGGTGTTCGTATTGGGCAAGATAGCTCGCGACATCGTAAGGCGACAAAAGTTTGGGATAAACGCCAATTTAAAAACCTTGATGCAAATGTTGAGATAGGCACACGAAATATTAAGGTCGCGTTACGTAAGTTACGTCAATTTGCTCGCACTGGTAGCAGCGAAGAACTTGCTCTTGATGATACTATTGCGGCGACAGCACGTAATGCTGGCTATTTAGATATTAAAATGAAACCTGAACGCCATAATGCCATTAAGGTTCTGATGTTCTTTGATATTGGTGGTTCAATGGATGATCACATTAAAGTGTGTGAGCAACTCTTTTCGGCAATACATGGCGAGTTTAAACATTTAGAGTTTTTCTATTTTCATAATTGCCTTTATGAAACGGTTTGGCGTGATAATAATCGTCGACAAAGTGAAAAAATAGATTTATTGCAAGTACTGCATACCTATAGTCGAGATTATAAAGTCATTTTTGTGGGAGATGCTACTATGGGGCCTTATGAAATTACGTATCCTGGCGGTAGTGTTGAACATTGGAATGAAGAAGCCGGTAGTGTGTGGATGAAAAGGTTAACAGATCACTTCAATAAAGTGATTTGGCTAAACCCTCAACCAGAGCCACAATGGCCTTATTATGCATCGATACAAATAATGCAGCAACTTGTTGAACGTAAAATGTATCCATTAACGCTGGCTGGCTTAGGGCAAGGTATCAAAGCATTAACTTAATTGTTTCAAAGTAATGGAATAAGGATCACCCTGTTGGAAAATAGCACTATACCTGTTGAACATATGTCTGTTGATAATGTTGCAGCGTTATCGGAAAAAGAAACTAAGCAATACTTAACGCCATTTGCTTTTAAGATGGATAACTCTTTATTTGGTTTACCTCTAGCGACACCAACAAAACGAGGGGGAGCTTTATTGATCGATTTACTTTTAGTGGCTTTATTAAGTGATATACCTGGCGTATTGTTAGCGCTTGCTATTGCAATCACACTTTACTATTTAGGCAATAAAAAAAGAGCACAAGATCAAAATAAAACAAAAGGGCGTAAACGTCGCGCTACTATGCGTTTTATTGCTGCCTCGATGGCGTTTATTATTTTGCTGAGTGTGTTACCCGCTTTATTTAAACTTGTTGGTATTGAAGAAGGTCAACATCAGGATAGTGTTGATAATAATTCGCTATCGTTAAGTCAGTCCTTATCGATTGGCGCAATTACATTGTCTACATTGCACAAAATAAATAATAGTCATTGCAAAAAAATTGAATGTTGGCAAGTTGAGTTAACAGCAGTAGCAGCTAATATTGCAAATGTAAGCGTTGAGAATGAGATAAATGTAGCGCCTACTGAACTCAGTGAAATATTTACCGATATTGTGCAAGAAATTGATTTACCGAAAAAAGATCAAGAACAATTAATTACAGCTATGCAGACGAGTTATGATAAAGAAATTTTTCAGCAACCAAGCGAATTGATTAAAAATTCAGAAAATAAAATAATAAAAGGCTCTTCAGTAATAGAGCAACCTAGCAAACCTATTAATAAAGCTCAGACAGACGTAGCCATTGTTTTAGCAGGAGATGAAAGTTTAATGAGTGGTGATACTCTTGAAGAGAAAGAAACGAATAGACAAGCTTATTCTCTCATTGCATGGCTTAAAGGAATAATAAATGATCTCGGGTTGGGTTTTGGTTGGGCTATGTTTTATTTCACCGTATCCATTGCTTTAGGAAAAGGTCAAACATTAGGTAAAAAACTATTAAAAATTAAAGTAATACAGTTAGATGGTACACCTTTGTCTTTATGGGATAGTTTTGGTCGATACGGTGGTTATGGAGCCGGTCTTGCTACGGGGTTATTAGGCTTTATTCAAATTTATTGGGATCCTAATAAACAAGCTATTCATGACAAAATTTCGGCAACAGTGGTAATTGATTTGAATAAAGCGCGTAAGCCAATATTAGATTAATTAAATTCATGGAGCCCAAGCATAACTGATTTTTGTAAAAAAAGTTCTATCAGTTCGGGTTAACTTAGTTAAATCTTGATCTTGATAGCTATTGTCGGAATAACCTAAGAAAAATACAGTTTGGGGGTTGAGCTTATAAGCATAAATTAGTTGAGTAGATAACGCTTTTATGTTCTCAGAGCCTGAGTATTCAATGTTATCATAAACTAAACTGAATTTAAGGTAACTCAGTACATCAAATTGATAAGATAAGCGTAGTTCAGAAATATTGGCGATATAAACATTAATATCATGATCATCTTCTTTGGCATCTAATTTACTGTAAGTTTGGTAAAAATCAAATTCTAAATGATCAGTAATAAAAACAGTTAAATTACCCGTGGCTTCTATTAAGTCACCTAAACGGTCGTTAGAATAATCAATTTTATCACCAACAATAATATTAAGTGATAAATAAGTACGATTATTTATATTGGCACTGGAATATAATTGCAGCTGATCTTCGTTAAACATGGAAGTATTACCATCAATATTGGCTATACTCTTATCATAACGAAGTCCAACTCTTTCACCATGAATGAAATCGACTTCTAAGATCGATTGTAAAGGGCCATCAATCGTAAAGCTTGCTGTTAACTCTCGCTCTATAAATTCATTATTTATATTATGAGCAATTTTCCACTCGCCTGCCAGACCAGCTTCTTGCCAGTAACTGTCTTGATCGGAATAAAAAGTCCTTTTTAACAATGCTGTATTTGTTTTTATATCTGTTTGGGGCATATAACCTAAATCAGCACGAAAGTCTGCGCCGATAGTTTGATGCTCTATGTCTAACAACCAATATTCAGAATGGTGATTAAAATTCATTTTAAAAGCTTGATCTTTTAAACGGGTATTATTTAGCTCAACGTATTTAGTGGGTTTATTTGAGAATATACTGTCAGAATATTCACTGTTAGAGCTTAATACTTGTGCTTTAATAGCATTTGATTCAGATAAACGATAACGTGCATCAATTCCTGCAACATAGTTATGATAGTTATCTGCAGAACGAAATGTTGCTATAGAGCCTACAGTTAAGTTTTCATTAAAATCATAACGATAACGTAAAGCACTAGCATTATTTTTCTTATCGAGAGTGACTAACCTAGAATTTAAATTGCCAGGCAGTAGTATATTCGTTTCAGTGTCGTTAGCGGTAAAGACACCATAACTGTGCTTATCTATACGCCCAGTGAGTTTAGCCCCAAAATCAGGATCAGCAATATTTCGCGTATATATTAAATCGAAATCACTACTAAAATAGTCGCTATTATCTAAGAAAAAAGCACGTTTTTCTTCATAATATAATGAAAAGTTAGTATTAACGCTAAGTTGTCCGCTATCACTTTCTACGGTAGAGAAATCAGGGTTTATCGTGGCATTTAATAAATTATTGCTATTAATTCCCCAGCGTAAATCAAGACCAGCTTCAATATCATCATTTGTAGTCCAACCATTCGCTGGGTCATCATTAGCTAAATAGACATCACGAAATTCATCTCTTGTTGCTGTAAGAGTTGGTGTGAACCTTAAATTTTTTCCGATGCGAGCATTTTTAAAGCCTTTTGCTTCTGGGTATTGACATAACCAACAAGGGTTATCTCTATTAAGCGGAACATGAGATATACGTAAACTTGTGTCTCTTGGGTAGGTTCTTACTAATTCAATCGCCCATTTTTTTTCTAGACCATCATTTTTAAAATTTAAAATATTATAGGGAATCGCTATTTCTACTTGATAACCTTGACTCGTTATTTTGCCAAAGGAATACCAAAGTCCATCCCAGGAAGTATTTCCTTCACCAGTAATTTCATTGAAGGTAGCATCATTTTGTACGCCATAAGGGTTGACAAAGAATTCGTAATTTAAGCGGCGATTATTGTGGGTATCAAGTTTAATACCGACTAAATCATGAAACCAAGCATTATCACGATCGGTTAAGAATGCCTGAATTTTTTCAGGATTAGGATCTATTGCGAGAAATGATATATAAAGAAATTCACCATTTTCTACCAGTTTAGCGGTCGTTTTTACTGGGCTAGGCAGATTATTCCATGGACTATTTACCAAGTTTAATTCTACAGTAAGGGCATGTAACCACAAATTATCATTGAGTTTGCCATCAATATTAATTTTACCTTCGTAATAGGGGATATCTAAAGGTTGAATTGTTGTTTCACTTTCTTTTTTTGTGTTAAATGCTTGTACTGCTGACATTGGTAATATCAGCAAGCAAGCAACAAAAAGCACAAATAAGTTATTATAACTTAGCTTTTGCATACATCATCCGTAAATTTATTATTATTATTATTATGAATTTAAAATATTATATTTATTCTAAATATATCCCTATCGCTATTAATTAATTTTCATATTCTATAGCAAGTTAAGTTTAACTGTATAAATTTTGAGGTAAATTGTTACAAATTTTATTCGTTAACACAATGTTTACTTTATTTTGAGTATTTACGATCGTTTTTTATTAGCGAAATTAATTGTTATATCTTTATTTTCTTCGAAAAAAGGTAATTATCATCGATATTGTGTTGCAGTATTTAGCTAAAAAGTTACTATTGCTAAAGTTAGTTCATTTTTATTTTATGAGTTTTAAATGCCCTTATCGATAATTGATGTTTTTGCCTTGTTTGTCTTTATCCTCTCTTGGTCTGGCTACAGTTGGTTTGCTCGTAAAAAAGCAAAAAGTACGGATTGTTTAGCGCGTAGCTTACATCAGCATAGAATTCACTGGATGCACGAAGCTATTACTAAAGAAATGAGAGTTGGTGAAGCTTCATTATTGTCAAATTTAGAGCGAAATATAACGTTTTTTGCTTCGAGCACTCTATTAATTTTAGCGGGTTTATTAACCCTTTTTGCAAAAATTGAAACCTTAGACATGGTTATTTCATCCATGCCTTATGCCGATCATACTAGCCATTTAATGATACAATTAAAGTTAAGTTTGCTTGCTTTTATTTTTGTTCTATCATTTTTCCAATTTACTTGGTCGATGCGTCAATATGGTTTTGTTAATGTGATGATGGGTGCAGCTCCTATTGATGTTTCAGGTCAAAATGAAAACCTAAAATCTTATGCAAAACAAATGGCCACAGTACAAGACCAAGCTGCTCACGCCTATAATTATGGGCTTCGTTCATATTATTTTGCACTTGCTGCAATGTGTTGGTTTTTTCATCCTGTTTTACTTATTTTGATGAGTATATGGGTTGTTTATACTTTATATACACGTGAATTTAATTCAAAAGCGGTAAAAGCAATTACCGCGGCACAAAGACTATTAAAAGTTGAACGTGATAACAAAATGCAAAATAAGGGTAAGGGGTGAATAAAAGTTTTTCTAAAAAATATCAGCATTATTCGGTAGGTGATTTTGACAGCTATGATTGCTTAAAATTATCAAAAAAATTTTATTTAGTGCTAATATTTTTGTTACGAGGTTATCTCGTTTGGTTGATGTCAGTGACTAATATGCGTGATAGAGTGAGTATCATCTCTTGGATATACCCTGAAAAGTCACTATTCTATTTTAGTTTGTTTTCAGGTGCTATCGGTTTATTTGTTTTATTGATCATTAGTTTACGCAGGCCAGAAGCCGGTTCTTGGGTGCAAACAAGCTGGCGACATTGCAGAAAAATTTTAAGCGTTGCGTTATTGTTTGATTTACTTACCCATGTTATTGCTTATTTTTATTGGCAATTATTTTCTTTAGAGTGGCTTATACTTCAAACGGTAATAACGTTAGCGTTAATATTACTTTGTTATACTAGTGACAGATTTAATATTAATCTATCAGAATTTCCACAAAAAATACCTGAAAAATAACTTCATCAAAAAATTAGAGATATGTATAGTGAATTTAAGCAATAACCCTACTAATAAAGATACAAGAGCCGACGCTAAGACAGAAGAGCGGTTGATTATTCTTGATACGGAAACGACGGGTATCAACCCAAGAGAAGGGCATAGAATTGTTGAAATTGGCTGTGTAGAAATGATCAATCGACAGTTAACTGGCCGAACATTTCATGCCTATATAAAACCGATGGATTCGCGCGGAGAAGTCTTCGTGATGGAGCAAGAGGTAATTAATGTCCATGGTTTAACAAATGAATTTTTAAATGATAAACCTATTTTTTCTCAAGTTGTGGATGAGTTCATAGATTTTATTCGCGGTGCAAACTTGGTTATTCATAATGCTAAGTTTGATGTTGGCTTTATGGATCATGAATTTTCTTTATTGAATTTTGCCGAACGTTCTCGTAATAAAGTACCTATGACAGAAGATATTTGTACTATTACCGATACTTTGAAAACGTCGAAAGACGAGTTTGGATCACCTAAAACCTTAGATTATTTAGCCCGTTTTTATAAAGTTGATAAGCTTATTGATCGTACTTATCACGGGGCTTTAATTGATGCTCAATTGCTTGCTTTTGTGTATATTGAAATGACGCGAAAGCAATCAGCATTTAACCTTTCTGTTGGTGATAATAGTGGTGGCGATGCCAAAGAAATTAGACGACTTAGTAAAGATAGAAAAAAATTAAAGGTTATTGCTGCTACGGTCGATGAAAAAGAAGCACATAAAGAAAGGTTAGCCGTTGTTAAGCAAAAAGGGGGAGAGCCACTTTGGAAATTACCAAGCTATTAGTATTTTGTTTGCTGTTACTAACGAATGTTAATTATGCCGTTGCGCAAAATGCAGAAAAAACAGACGTAAAGGCTATAGAAAAAGATAGTTATCTAACTGATAGTGAAGAAAAAAATCTAACAAAACGAGAAATAGATTTCTATCAAAGCGATAATATCACTAATGAAATACCTTACTTCGATAATCGCTTTCATATTGATGCTGAGCTTGATGAAATAACTCTCATATTTTTTAGAGTGAAGGGTAGTAGGTCTATAATTCTAGTACAACCGGACGGTAAAAAGATACGGTCTAGTGTTCATGATCCTGATACGGTGAAATGGTACGACGATAAGACTTTTGACATGGTAAAAATTAATAAACCTATGCCTGGTCCTTGGCAAGCAATTGGTAATATTTTACCTGAGAGTAAGATATTAATTGTGTCAGAAGTTAAAATTGAAATAGAACCTTTTCCCAATGTTTTATTGTCAGGGGAAACGATAAAAGTTGTTGGTAAGCTTTACAATGGCAATCGAAATATTGAGGTTTCAGAGTTTAAAGAGGTTGTTGAGTTAGATGTAAACTTTTTTAGTACCAATAATTCAGATTATGCAAACTTTGGTGCCGATGCGCTTAAAGTTAGCTCGTTTAGCGATGATGGTCGTGGTCTAGATGAGTATGCGGGAGATAATATTTATACGGGGGAATTCATGTTGAATTTTGCTCCTGGTGAATGGCAACCTGTTTTCGTTATAAAGCTGCCATTAATGACAAGAGAGCTTCGTTATGAGCCTGTTATTTTACATGAAGCACCAGTTGAATTATCGGTAGTGCCTGCAGAAGATGATACCATGGCACATAAGTTAGTTTTGACTATTGACCCTACTTATGTCGATCCAAGTAGTTTAATTTTTCAAGGAAAGATAACATCACCTGATAGACATACAAGACCCTTTTCTATTACGGATAATGAAAATATAGAAAGCCCGACCGTTCGAACTAAAGATTTCCCTTACACTGAACCTGGTATTCATCGTGTGACTGTGAGTGCTTTTGGCCGCACAATAACAGGACGTGAGTTTCGTCTAGCTGTACCTGATTTTTCTTTTAATATTAAAGAATTTCCTAAGGAAATTACGCAAATACCAGAGGAGAATACAGTGGATGAACAGCAAATTGAACTTGCCGATAAATTAGCGCAGCAACAAAAACTAGATGAAGAAAATAGTATGAAAACCATTGTTACTGTTATAGTTGCTAATCTTGTTATTATTTTGTTCGCTATTGCCTTATTTTTCTTTGTACGTAAAAGAAAAGTTAACAGTTAAATTGGTTCGTTTTCTAAACAAAGTAATCTCGCTGATAAATCAATTTACCTTTTATCTCTTAGTAGAAAAACAACTGTTATAAATCAATGAAGGGCTGCTGTTAAGCCTTCTCAAATACTTTCAAGCATCAATATATTCATTTGATACTTATTCATCCTAAAAATTAATCATGTACAAAGCTTTCTTTTTATAAAAGGGACGTGCTTTTTTTAGGAAATAAAGCGCTTTCTTAAATAAACCTACGAATAGAATTTAAGCACTATTTTGGATCAAGCTTAACTGATATTTACCCTTTATGGTGCATTATTACTAAAGTTGAGAATATTTTTTCTTGCTATGTTGCTGTAATTACTGGGTATTTCTAATTGGCATTATATTTGCTCTTTTCTAGTTACTCGTATGAGGGATATTGGTAAGTCACTTATCAATATCACAATTTGGTAATAGACATCTAGGGTTCCGGCTTTTTAGCGACTGGACCGAGAGTTGTCGACCTTTATTTGAAGGTTACACGGAGGGATAAAAGCCCGGGAGAAGATTAGAGCAATGTCTCTCATACTTTCTATGTGTAACTAAAGGATAAAGATATGAATATTATTAAACATTTACGTAGCTCAGTTTCTAAATTCCTCACACTTAGCGCTCTTTGCAGCGTTGTTTTGTTTAACTCAGTAGCCAGTGCAGCAGATGAAAAACCTACTTTCCGTTTAGCTTGGACTATTTATGTCGGCTGGATGCCTTGGGATTATGGTAATGCGTCAGGCATTGTAAAAAAATGGGCTGACAAATATGACATCAACATTGAAGTTGTTCAGGTTAATGATTATGTCGAATCTATTAACCAATATACGGCTGGTGGTTTTGATGCAACCGTAATGACTAATATGGATGCATTAACTATTCCTGCAGCCAGTGGTGTTGATTCTACAGCGGTAATTATTGGTGATTTCTCTAACGGTAATGATGGTGTTGTGCTTAAAGGTAAAAAAACACTAGCTGATATTAAAGGACAAAATATTAACTTAGTTGAACTAAGTGTTTCTCATTATTTATTAGCTCGTGCACTAGAAACTATCTCGCTAACTGAACGTGATGTACGTGTTGTAAATACCTCGGATGCTGACCTTGTTGCCGCATTTACTACTGATGATGTAACGGCAGTCACTACCTGGAACCCATTATTAAGTGAAATAACCGCAATGCCAAATACCAGTAAAGTATTTGACTCTTCAATGATCCCTGGTGAAATCATCGACTTGTTAGTTGTTAATACACAAACACTTAATGATAATCCTAAATTAGGTAAAGCCTTAACAGGTGCTTGGTATGAAATTATGGCCACTATGCAAGGTAGCGATCAAAAAGCGATTGATGCACGTACCATGATGGCAGAAGCTTCAGGCACTGATTTAGCAGGATACGATGCACAATTAGCTTCAACAAAAATGTTCTTCAATGCTAAAGATGCCGTAATGTTTAACAACAGCGCTGACCTTAAAAATACCATGGGTAAAGTAGCAGAATTTTCATTTAAACATGGCTTATTAGGTGAGGGTGCAAGTGATGCTACATTCATTGGTATTGAAACACCAAGTGGTGTTTATGGTAACAAACAAAATATCAAACTTCGTTTTACTCCTTCATTTATGCAAATGGCTATCGACAATAAACTATAAGGCTGATTGTTATGCGTTTAATGAATAGCAAACCCAGTCGTTCAGTACGACTGATTTTAAACTTATTACCTTTTGTTCTCTTGTTAATTATTTATACGGTTGCATCTGATGCACGCTTATTAGAAAACCCAAGTGACAAATTATTACCTTCATGGTCAAGTTTTGCTGATGCGGTACAGCGTATGGCATTTGAACCAAGTAAACGTACTGGCGAATATTTGTTATGGGCTGATACCGGGGCAAGTTTAGAACGCTTATTTTTTGGGGTTGGTATTAGTGCACTTATTGGTTTAGTTCTTGGGGTTATTAATGGCATGTTGCCGCTGTTCAGAGCAACACTTTCTCCTTTGGTTACCGCTATTTCGTTAATTCCACCAATGGCGATATTACCGATATTGTTTATCGTCTTTGGTTTGGGTGAATTATCTAAAGTAATGCTAATTATCATTGGTATTTGTCCTATTTTAATTCGTGATTTACAACTACGTACACAGTCATTACCTGCAGAGCAGTTACTTAAGGCACAAACCTTAGGTGCTAATACATGGCAAATAATGATTAGAGTAGTGTTACCACAAGTATTACCACCATTATTGAGCGCAGTCCGTTTAACCTTAGGTAGTGCATGGTTGTTCTTGATTGCGGGTGAAGCCATTGCCGCAACAGAAGGTTTAGGGTATCGGATCTTTTTAATTCGTCGTTATTTAGCCATGGACGTAATCTTACCTTACGTACTTTGGATTGCGGTATTAGCTTTTTTAATGGATACCATTTTACGACTTATTTCAAAGCGGGCTTTTCCTTGGTACCACGGTAAAGGAGGAGAAGAATAATGACAGATCCATTCATTAAAAATACGGTTGAGCCTATTATTGAAATTAAACAAGTTTGGAAAGAATACGGTGATCATATCGTGCTTGAAAAACTTAACTTAAACGTACAAGCCGGCGAATTTATTAGCATTGTTGGTGCCTCAGGTTGTGGTAAAACAACGTTATTAAATATGTTATTAGGTACTGAAGCTCACAGTAGAGGGGACGTTTTACTTGATGGCGAACCTATGCCTAAAGAGCCTAACGCAACTCGCGGTATTGTTTTTCAAAAGTATTCAGCTTTTCCGCACCTTAATGCTTTAGAAAATGTCATGTTAGGTGCCGAATTTGCCAAAGCTCCATTTTTCGGAAAAGTGCTTGGTAAACAACGTAAAGAAATTAAAGAAAAAGCGTTAGAGATGTTAACTGCCGTTGGCTTAGGCCATGCGGCTGCTAAATACCCAAGTGAGTTATCTGGTGGTATGCAACAGCGTTTAGCTATTGCTCAAGCTCTGATTAAAGAGCCTCGTATTTTATTACTGGATGAGCCTTTTGGTGCACTGGATCCAGGCATTCGTAAAGACATGCATAAACTGGTACGAGAGTTATGGCAAAAGCGTGGTTTAACCATTTTTATGATTACTCACGATTTGTCGGAAGGTTTTAGCCTTGGATCGCGTGTTTGGGTATTAGATAAGCCGCGAATCGATCCACAACAGCCAGAGCGTTACGGCGCACAAGTTGTTTACGATATTGCGCTTAATTCAGCGCAGGCTATTCCATCAACAATACAGACGTTAATAGAAAAAGAAGCAACAGCTAAAGATGCTGTTCGGGAGAACACTCATGAGTAAAGATATTTCGTTACAAAAACCACTACAAGAGCCACCACAAGGCGTGATTTATCAAGACACTATTCCAGGTGCAAGCCATTGGTCTATGGTTATTCCTGCAGGCAAAGTATTAGCTGTTACCGATATAGAAGGCGGTGCTAATGTTTCTATGTTGTTTTATAACCCACATAACTTATTAGAGCGTTACAACGCCCCTGATACATTAAAGTGCCAACATACGTTTAAGCTAACTCATGGCCATTGCTTGTATTCAGATATGGGTCGTATTTTCTGTTCAATTGTGCGTGATGACACCAACTGGATTGACAGTGTTGGTGGTGTTGCTAATAAACAAAAAGTGGCAGAAAAATGGGGTGAAAGAAATTACCAAAGCGACCGTAATGCTTGGTTGCAAAACGGGCACGACAGTTTATTAGTTGAAGTGGCTAAATATGGTTTAGGCAAACGTGACTTAGCGGCTAACATCAATATTTTCAGCCAAGTTAAAACCAATGACGATGGCTATTTAAGCTTTGTTCCAAATCACAGTAAAGCCGGCGATACCGTAGAATTACGTTTTGAAATGGAAACGCTAGTGGTATTCACTACATGCCCTCATCCAATGAACCCCGCAAGCGAATATCCTAATCGTTCTGTGAGCATTGCTTTAAGCGAAGCTCCTGCAATGACAGATGATGATAAATGTTTAAATTCTAGCGATGAAAATGGTCGCGGTTTTGAAAATAACCGTCGTTATAACTTTCAACAAAATCTAATGCATAGTTGCCAACACCCGCATCACTCACATGCTAATCACACTGAAACACAAGGAGCATAATCATGATCACTTCAAGTCAACTTAAAGCAGAGCAAGCGACTCGCAGCGATACTGTCCTTGCCGGTGACTATTACATGCAAGTACTTAAAGCAGGGCAAACGCTACGCATTTTAGATTTAGAGGGTAACCAAGCGGCAGATACATTATTTTACAGCGCGAACGACCCAAGTGAGCGTTACAGCGCCATGGATACTATCCGTGAGCAAGGTAATGTGTACTTAACGACAGGAAGCAAATTGCTTTCTAACGACGGTAACGAGATGTTAGAAATTACTGCCGATACTTGTGGTCGTCACGACACATTAGGTGGTGCGTGTGCAACCGAAAGTAATACAGTGCGTTACGCGATAGAAAAAAAATGTATGCATGCTTGTCGCGATAGCTGGTTATTAGCCGTAGCCGAAAACCCACAATACGGATTAAGTAAACGCGATATTACTCACAACATTAACTTCTTCATGAATGTACCGGTAAGTAGTGACGGTGGTTTAAGTTTTGCTGACGGTATCAGCGGAGCGGGTAAATATGTAGAAATGACAGCTGCAATGGACGTAATTGTTTTATTGTCGAACTGTCCTCAATTGAATAACCCTTGTAATGCTTATAATCCAACCGCAGTTGAAATGCTGATTTGGGATTAATTAAAAGATAACGTGCTGTACATAAACTATTTAGCAGCCATTACGAGCCAGCAAGGACGACCTTGTTACCAAACGCTCAGTACTATTTTCGGGACGACCCAACCTTTAAAAGGTCATCATTATGTTCACTAAAATATTAATTGCCAACCGTGGCGCAATCGCTTGTCGTATTATCCGTACCCTATCAGAAATGGGGGTTCAAAGTGTTTCTATTTATAGCCTAGCCGATGCAGATAGCCTGCATGTTTCTCAAGCTGATGAAGCTTATTCATTAGGCGAAGGTGGCGCTAAACAAACGTATCTTGATATCGAAAAAGTTATCGCTATCGCCAAAGAATGTGGCGCGCAGGCTATTCACCCAGGTTACGGTTTTTTAAGTGAAAATGTTGAGTTTGTTCGAGCATGTGAAGAAAATGATTTAGTATTTTTAGGGCCAACACCAGAACAAATGCTTGAGTTTGGTCTTAAACATAGAGCACGTGAAATTGCTGAAGCAGCTAACGTGCCGTTATTACCAGGTAGTGATCTACTTGAAGATTTAAATGATGCATTAACGTGTGCTGAAAAAATTGGTTACCCAGTAATGCTTAAAAGTACTGCTGGTGGCGGTGGTATTGGCATGCAGCGCTGTAATAGCGCAGAAGAATTAAGCCAAGCTTATGATTCAGTAAAAAGATTAAGTGAAAACAACTTTAGTAACAGCGCATTATTTTTAGAAAAATTTATTGTGCAAGCGCGCCATATTGAAGTGCAAATTTTTGGTGATGGTGAAGGTTATGCTATCGCTCTGGGTGAACGAGATTGCTCAGCACAACGTCGTAACCAAAAAGTAATTGAAGAGTGTCCAGCACCTAATTTAGCCGACGATGTTCGTCAACAATTACATAGTACAGCAACCCGTTTAGCCGCTTCGGTTAATTATCGTAACGCAGGTACGGTAGAGTTTGTTTTTGACCAACAAGATCAAAAATTCTACTTCTTAGAAGTAAATACACGCTTACAAGTTGAACACGGTGTAACCGAGTTAGTATATAACGTTGACCTTGTTAACTGGATGGTATGCTTAGCGGCAAAAGAGTTAGCGCCATTAGCTGAACTTGAAAAAACATTAGTGGCTAAAGGTCATGCTATTCAAGTGCGTATGTATGCAGAAGACGCGAATAAATCATTCCAACCAAGCGCCGGTTTAATTAGTCATGTTAAATGGGCAACAGAAGTTGACCAAGGCACATTACGTATTGATCACTGGTTAGAAAGTGGCACTGAAGTGTCACCATTTTTTGACCCTATGTTAGCTAAAGTTATTTGTCATAGTAAAACACGTGAACAAGCGCTTACCGGCTTAAAACAAGCACTTATTCGTAGTGAAATTTACGGTATAGAAACCAATAAAGATTATTTACACCAGTTATTAAGCAGTAAAGTAGTAGAAGATGCCGAGCTATTAACACAAACATTAAATAGCTTTGTTTACTCACCTTGTTCAATTGACGTGTTAGCTGGTGGTACACAAACCACTATTCAAGATTACCCTGGTCGTAAAGGTTACTGGAATATCGGTGTACCACCCTCAGGTCCAATGGACAGTGTTAGTTTTCGTTTAGCGAATACCTTATTAGGTAATACCGATGATGCTGCAGGTTTAGAGATTACTGTTAGTGGCCCAACATTACGCTTTAACAGTGCAACACGTATTGTTTTAGCCGGTGCCACAATAGACGCGGAATTAGATAACGTTAGTGTGACTAATGGTGTTGTTATTAACGTGGAAGCAGGACAAACTTTAACACTGGGTAATATTAAAGGGGCTGGTTCACGTGCTTATCTAGCCGTACAAGAAGGTATTCAATGTCCAGATTATTTAGGCAGTAAATCAACCTTTACGCTAGGTCAATTTGGTGGTCATGCCGGTCGTGCTTTACGTACGGGTGATGTATTAAGCATTGCAGACTTTTCTGAATGCACATTTGAAGGTACTGAAACACAAGGCTCAACATTATTACCTGATATTACCGATGAATGGACTATTCGTGTTATTTACGGACCACATGGTGCGCCAGACTTCTTCTGTCCTGAAGATATTGATGCCTTCTTTGATGCAACGTGGAAAGTACACTTTAACTCAAGCCGTACTGGTGTGCGTTTAATGGGGCCAAAACCTAAATGGGCACGTAATGATGGTGGAGAAGCAGGATTACACCCTTCAAACATTCACGATAATGCTTATGCGGTTGGTACCATTGATTTCACTGGTGATATGCCAGTTATCCTAGGTCCTGACGGCCCAAGTTTAGGTGGTTTTGTTTGTCCCGTTACCATTATCAAAGCAGATTTATGGAAAGTAGGTCAGTTAAAAGCGGGGGCGAGCATTCGTTTTCAACCCGTCTCTATTCTTGATGCGCAACAGTTAGAAACACAACAAATTGAACAATTACAATCAGCTCAGTTTGTTGAACAAAAAGCACCAACAGAACTACCTGAAAGTGCTATTATCAAAACAATTGATAAATCAGAGCTAAACGAGCAAGTAGTTTACCGAGCCAGTGGTGAAGATTACTTATTGGTTGAATACGGTGAGCAAGTATTAGATGTGGCCTTACGCTTCCGTGTTCATGCGCTGATGTTAAAACTACAAGAAATGAATATTGCTGGTATTGATGAATTAACGCCAGGTATTCGTTCGCTGCAAGTACATTACGAGAACTTACAGCTTCCTCTTGTTGAGTTATTAGAAATCTTAACCGAAGCAGAGCAAGCGTTGGGTGATATTAGCCAATTAACTGTGCCATCACGTATTGTTCATATTCCTTTATCTTGGGACGATTACGCCACACGTTTAGCGATAAAAAAATATGATGAATTAGTACGTAAAGACGCACCTTGGTGTCCTGATAATATTGAATTTATTCGTCGCATTAATGGCTTAGATTCGGTTGAAGAAGTAAAAGACATTGTTTTCAACGCAAGTTACTTAGTGATGGGCTTAGGTGATGTCTATTTAGGAGCGCCAGTGGCAACACCGCTAGATCCTCGTCATCGTTTAGTTACCACAAAATATAACCCTGCACGTACATGGACTCCTGAAAATGCTGTTGGCATTGGTGGCGCTTATTTATGTGTTTATGGTATGGAAGGCCCAGGTGGTTATCAGTTTGTTGGTCGTACTTTACAAATGTGGAACCGCTACCGTAAAACAGCAGAATTTCAAAAACCGTGGTTATTACGTTTCTTCGACCAAATTAAATTTTACCCAGTAAGCAGTGAAGAATTAACACAAATTCGTCATGACTTTCCTCGCGGTGATTACCCATTAAAAATTGAAGAAACAATTTTTAGCTTAGCGCAATACCAAGAAAGCTTGAGTGAAAACCAAGAGTCAATTGTTGCCTTTAAAGACAAGCAACAAAAAGCATTTGAAACGGAGCGTCAACAATGGCAAGAATCAGGACAAGCTAATTTTGTTGCCGACGAAATGACTCAAGTAGAAACTGATGTTGTAAGTTTAACTGCCGAACAACGCGGTGTTGACAGTCATGTCGCGGGTAATATTTGGAAGGTTCTAGTGAAGCCAGGTGAAAAAGTGACAGCTGGACAACCGTTATTAATTTTAGAAGCCATGAAAATGGAGATTGAAGTGGTAGCACCTGCCGCAGGTACTGTTGCAAGCTTAGTTCAAAAAGAAGGTGCGCAAGTACACGCTGGACAACGTTTATTGATTTTGGAGAAAAACTAATGATTGATACTAACAACATGATCACACAAAATATGACCATTAGCGCTTTACAAGATGCTTACCGTAGTGGTGAATTAAACGTTGAAAGTTTTTTAACCGCTAAATTAAAGCAAGCTAAAGACGATCAAAATAATGTTTGGTTAGCGACGGTTTCAGATGAGCAGTTAACTGAAATGTTAGCGGCACTGAGCGATAAGTCGCTCGACGAGTTACCTTTATACGGCGTACCTTTTGCGATTAAAGATAATATTGATTTAAACATTTTGCCGACTACTGCCGGCTGTGAAACGTATCGTTATCAGCCTGAGCAATCAGCGCAAGTTGTGCAATTGTTAATGGCAGCGGGTGCTATTCCATTAGGTAAAACTAATTTAGACCAATTTGCTACAGGGCTTGTGGGGGTTCGAAGCCCATGGGGTGCAGTAAAAAATAGTTTTAACCCTGAATATATTTCAGGCGGTTCAAGCTCGGGTAGTGCCGTTGCGGTTGCTAACGGTAACGTAAGCTTTTCATTAGGTACCGATACTGCAGGCTCAGGCCGTGTACCTGCAGCGCTTAATAACATTGTGGGGTTAAAGGCGACAAAAGGTTTGTTGAGTTGTACTGGTGTGGTGCCTGCTTGTAAAAGTTTAGATTGCGTTACCTTTTTTGCTAATACGGTTGATGAGTTAAATGAACTATTAACGATTGCGGCAAAACAAGATATGAGCGACTGCTACTCTAGACTCAACCTGGGCGCTGATGCGGTTTATCAACCAGCGTCAGGTCTTGCGTCATTAAAAATTGGTGTGCCAGAACAAGAGCAGCTTGCCTTTTTTGGTGACGAAAGCGCACAAGCCTTATTTGAGAATAGCGTTGAGCAGCTAAAACAAGCTGGCACAGAAGTAGTTACTATTAACTTTCAACCGTTTTTAGATGCCGCGAAACTGCTGTATGAAGGCCCTTGGGTTGCAGAGCGTTACGCTGCTATTGAAGAATTTTTTGTTAACGACCCTAAACAATGTTTACCTGTTATTGAAACCATCATTGGTGGTGCAACTAAACATTCTGCGGTAAGTGCTTTTAAAGCAATGTATAAATTACAGGCTTTCAAAGTGGAATGTGATGCCATCCTTGCTGAATTAGATTGTATTGTCACGCCAACTGCTGGCACTATTTATACTATAGCGGAACTTGAAGCCGATCCTATTCAGCTAAATTCTAATTTAGGCTATTACACCAACTTTATGAATTTATTGGATTATGCCGCAATTGCTGTGCCTGCCGGCTTTTTAGCATCAGGATTACCGTTTGGTATTACCTTATTTGGCCCTGCGTTTAGCGACCGTTTACTATTGAGCGCTGGCGCTAAAGTACAACAACTGAATAACTTTACCTTAGGAGCGACGCAGCAAGCTCTAAGTAAAGTAAGTAGTACAGTTTTAAGTGATGCAAATGTAGAGCAAGTTGATATTGCTGTTTGTGGCGCACATTTAACTGGTTTTCCACTGAATCACCAATTAACAGAGCGTGGTGGCTACTTAGTGAAAAGTTGTAAAACCTCTGCGGATTATCGTTTTTACGCATTAGCAGGTGATCCTCCTTTTCGCCCAGGTTTAATTCGAGTAGCAGAAGACGGAACCGCCATTGACGTTGAAGTGTGGCGTATACCGGTAAGTACTGTTGGGAGTTTTTTACAGGGAATAGGGCAACCATTAGGATTAGGTAAAGTTGAACTAGACGATGGTAGTTGGATAACTAGCTTTATTTGTGAAGGGTACGCAATCGAATCTGCTACTGATATTACGCATTTAGGCGGCTGGCGCGCTTATGCTAATCAAAATATGTAATTGCTCGAAATGATATATCAATAATACCAGTTTCATTCATTAGGTTACAATTTTATACGTAGAAAAAATTGTCAAATACAAGACATTTATTTCAATAACTAGTTGTTCTAATTATTAAATAATGATGTAGTTGATGGTTTTAACAAGTAGAAATGATCACATAGTTAGTGAAATTGGTATAAATATAAGCTTTAAATTTAAATCTTACGTATTGTGATCCTTTAATCGTTCGCAATAAGTAAACCAAAATATGTTTATCTGCGTATAATTAATTACTACCATTTTAGGAGTAATGATAATGTTCGCAATTTTTAAGAAAGATCCAGTTAAAAAGTTAAATAAGGCTTATGAAGCTAAGCTTGAACTAGCGATGAACGCACAAAGAAGTGGCGATATTAAATCGTATGCTATGATTACCGCTGAAGCGGAAGCAATTAGAGAAAAAATAGTAGTGTTAGAAAAATCTACCATAGATTAAGAGACTAATTAGTAATAATAAACAGTTGGTTATAACAATAAGTCATCAAAAATAACCAACTATTCTCTACTTTTATACTACAGTGAAGTTCTTGTTGATAGAATATATTAGAGTTTAATTTCACTAATTTGAATTTGAGGTTGTATATTTGTAAAATTTGCCAAATCCGCCATTATGGTCTCGGCATTAGGCCCAAAAGCTTCTTCAAAACTTTCAACTGAATCAAATGTCATATGTGCCATTGCAATAAAGGCAGGATCTTCCCCAGGAGCACCACCAGCAAGGCCAGAATCAACAGTTACATGCTTTAAGCTATCTCCCAACAGTTCTCCAACTAACGAAATATGTGTTTTACAGTAATAGTTTATGTCGAAAGTTCCATCTAAAGACTTTGGATACATCACGCTAACTTTTATCATTGTTTTTATCCTTTTCGCTTATATTTATTTAACGGTTTAGCATACGACTAACACTTAATGCAGGTTAATTTTTAGCTTGTTATTTAAACACCTTAAGGATGATACACGGAGGTAAATTACTATTACAACTCATTTTTCATGCATTATTAAATGTCAGAAGGTGCAAAAGGTGCTAATTTTTATTTAATCAACATAGATGTAGCCCTTTATCATTATCGCTATATTGACAATATTTGATAAATGATTGTCGAGAATAAAGAATATACAGAATAATTATAGAGTAAGCTTTTACTCCTAATTGCTAATGAAAAAGTGAATTAGCTGCTGTTTATTCCTCATGTAATACAATGTTAACGAGTTTATGGACGATAGGAGACACAATAATGATGGCTGGAAATGCAACGAGAAAAGCAAAGCTCCAAGCGTTTAACCAAATATCAATGATGTTGCTCACCATACCTACGTTAAAAACACTGATAACGAAAGACATAATACATGACATGAGCAATGCCATAAAAAAAGAAAATACTATTTTGTGATGTTTACGTGAAATCATTAAATTACTCTAAATTGGCATAACGCCTTGCTTAAGGGAGGCAATAATGGGCTAAAATAAGCGATGAATGAAGAAAAGCCAACAGTTATTTTTTATTTGTTGTCTTTATATAATGTATTAGACTTATTTCACTGTAAAATAAAGGTATTGCTTATCTTTCGGTTTAACTTGATAGAATAGGGGATAGCTTATGATGTTACCATTGAAGTCGATAACTTACTTTTGTTTGCAAAGATGCTGACTGATATTCGGGTGTTATTGATAAATAATGTAATAGCGAGTTATGGTAAAAGTATATTAACGAAAACAACGAACCAAAAACCTTTTTGTAAAGAGTAAAAATGAAGATTGAAGAATATAATCATGATAACAACGAAGTGGAAGTTATTTATTTTGCTGGTGGATGTCTTTGGGGAGTACAGGAGTTTCTTAAGTATCTACCAGGGGTTTCTAAAACTGAAGCAGGACGAGCTAATGGGTTAACGGATAGTACTAAAAGTAGTTATGATGGTTATACTGAGTGTGTAAAAGTAATTTTTTCTCCCAATGTAGTTAATGTTAATGAACTTATTGGTTATTTTTTTGAAATAATTGATCCATATAGTATTGATAAGCAAGGGGAAGATGTAGGAAAGAAATACCGAACTGGAATATACAGCAAACAAAGTAGTCACCTCAAAAGTGCTACTCGGTTTATTAACTGTCGTGATGATGCGGATAAGATTGTTGTAGAAATATTACCGCTTCTTAATTATGTGAAAAGTGACGAGGAACACCAAGAAAGGTTATCTCGCTTTCCAAATGATTACTGTCATATCCCTAAAAAAATATTACATAAATATAAGTAGCGTTAATGTATTTAATGTTCGAGGTAATTGATTCTTTATATAGTGTTAGTGATATTTCGATTATTGCTGTGAACAAATGAGTTAAAATATTCATATTAACGATTTTTTTATACTGAAAACTTGTTATAAACTTTGTCGTTATAAACTTTGTCGTTATAAACTTTGTCGTTATAAACTTTGTCGTAATCAATTTGTGATAAATTTTAGCTATTAGTGCTGCTATATTCTCACCAAACCAGTAAACGCCAATTGATAATCTACATCAGTTGTGGTTTCTTTTTGTACCAATGTAAACCAAGTTACTTCTTATCTGGTTTACATCTATGATGTTTTACTGACTGCTATATAATGCCCGTCAACCTAACGATTATAACTAAAGCTAATATCACTGATGGTATTCCTGCTTGATGTTTCGATATTTAAGCTCTGTTTTTACATTAGCAATTGAAGGAGTTAACTTTTGTTGATGTATTTTGTGCTTAAAAGAAAAGATCGTTTTTTACCAATAGAGTGAATAGAGAATATTAATATGATTCGAATTGTACAAGTTGCCTTACCTGCTTTGTTATTTAGTCTATCGACTTCTGTATTAGCATCTGATGTGAATAAGGAAACAAATAATGAAGTAAAAAATGAGATGGAAGAATCAAGTCATGATATTGAAAAAATCATGGTGGAAGGTTCAACTACAGCAAATAACAAACCTGTAGGGACCTTTGGCTCGCCAGTGTCAAATTTAGAATATGACCCACGTGTAGATCTTCAATCACGTAATATGGCTGAAGCCCAAGCAGATGTAACAATTCGTGGTGGAATTTTTGAAAATACCGGGTTTAGGGTCGGCAGTGCCACTTTAGTTGACCCACAAACGGGGCATTACTTTGCTGAAATTCCTATTGCTCAAGAAATGTTGAGTAATGCTAACGTACTTACAGGGGTTGATAATGCGCTTCTAGGGATGAATAGCTCTGTAGGAACTGTATCTCGTGAATGGAAAGAGATAAAAACGTCGGGTAGTGCTTCAATTGGGGTAGGTAATAATAATTCTAATCTACAACGAATACACAGTGCTGTTAGTATTGAACTTGACGATTTCACTGATTGGACTATTGGTTTTGAAGGTGAATATTCACGCTCTGAAAGTGACGGTACTATAGAGTTTGGCGATCACGACTTTCAGCGAGCTTCAGGCCGCATTCAGTTAGCGAGTCCATCATCTCAAACTGATTTGTTTTTTGGCTCTCAAGAAAAGTTTTTTGGCTGGCCGAATATGTACACACCATTTAATGTTAATGAAACTGAAGATATTAAAACAGAGTTATTTATATTGAATCATAAACAGCATTATGCTCAAAATAGTACATTTGAAGTATCTGCTTATTATCGTAATAACAACGATCATTATATTTTTTCTCGTGAAAACCCAGAATCATTTCAATCTTTTCATGAAACGAATGTAAAATCGATAGGTTTGTCTGGTCGTCATGTACAAACAGCTGAATTTGCATTAAATTATTCAGCACAGTTTATAGAAGATAACATTACATCAACCTCACTTGAAAATAATTTTACCTCTCGTTCCTATTACAAATTCAGTGTATTACCTGAATATAGAATAGAGTTAGCTGATGAACAACAGTTATCTTTTCGTTTAGGTGCTGCTTTTGATGATACGAACCGTGACGATTCACAAGCTTCATTAATTGGTGATATCACATGGAATACAATCAATGCAGATGATACTTCTCAAACACTTTATGTTTCTTATGCAGAAGCTAGTCAAGTAGCTGGTTATACGGCTATTGGTGGAAGTAATACCGGTGGATTATTTAGAAGTAATTACGAGCTTGATCGAGAAACTACGAAAAATATTGAACTAGGACTCGCCTTAGATCGCGACACTTGGCGTTTGGATTCTGCTATTTTTTATCGACAAGATAATGATTTAACAGATTGGACTTACAGCTTAAGTTCAACCTCTGCTCGTACTGCCAATCCGGTTGACATAGATACATTAGGTGTTGAGTTAATTGCAATAAAGCGGTTAGAAAATGCTGAAATAATCACTAGTTATACCTTTCTCGATAAATCGGAAGACTACGGCCTTGCTGATATTGATGCTAGCTTTTACGCTTTGAACTTTCCAGACCACCGTGTAACCTTAGGTGTGATCTGGCGTCCTACTAGCATTGTTGAAGTGCGTGTTGATAATGAATGGCGTAAGCAGCAAGAAAATATTCTTCGCAACGGAGATGAAGATGCTTTATTTACACACCTAACGGTAAAAATATCTCCTTCACAAATTAAAGGTTTAGATATTATGCTTGCTGCTGATAACCTTTGGGATGAGTCTTTTGAAGAAGTGCCTGGTACCCCTGGTCGTGGTGAGCAATATACTATTAGTGCTACTTACCATTGGTAATATAGTAAAGGTTTAGTACCCCCTATTCATTGATTAGGGGGAATAGTTTTAAGCAGTATTTGAGCAAGATGAAATTGTGTATTTATTAGGGTAGTTATTAAATACATTAACTTTACTTATAGAGATTTTGAATGATTTATTTAGTGATAACTACGTTGATTTGGGCTTTTTCTTTTGGTCTTATTGGTAATACGCTTAAAGGTATTGATCCACTGCAGATCGCTGATACTCGACTATTGTTGGCATTACTTGCTTTTCTTCCTTTTATAAAGCTACGCAATACTAACTGGCAAGAAAAAAAGCAACTGATATTACTGGGAGCTTTTCAGTATGGTGTAATGTATACCTGTTATCTCTCTGCTTTTCGTTATTTACCCTCCCATTTAGTTGCACTATTTAGCGTACTTACACCGCTTTATATTGTTATTATTAATGACCTGCGACAACGCAGTTTTACTCCTTGGTATTTATTAGCCACTATACTTTCGGTGTTTGGAGCAGCGATTATAAAAATGGGCAATATTGACTCAAACGAAATTTGGTTAGGGTTTGGTCTTATGCAAATAGCTAATATTGCTTTTGCGTTTGGGCAAGTTTATTATCGTGATTGGAAACAAAAACGACCACATATTAGCGACAGCTCTGTTTTTGGCTTTTTATATCTTGGTGCTACTGTCTTTACTATACTTGCAACATTATTAATTTCACAAAAGCCACCTTTACCTTTAGATGCAACACCTGAGCAGTGGTTGGTCTTAGTGTATATGGGGGTAATAGCTTCAGGACTTAGTTTCTTTTTTTGGAATAAAGGAGGAACTCAAACAAGTGTCGGAGTATTAGCTACCTTTAATAATGCTGTTGTGCCGTTAGCTATGTTTGCTTCTTTATTTGTGTTTGGTGAAGCAAAAGGTGGTACAACAGAAGAGCTTGCACGACTTGCGATTGGTTCCTTGTTTATTGTTACAGCACTGTTGATAGCTAAACGCAGATCTTAACCTTATAAACTTAGGTTGATGATATAGCTACTGATTACGCAATAATTATCGTACTTATGTAGATTTTATTTCAGAAAATATTGTTATACTGTCCTTATACAGAAAAATTAAAAACTATTTAAATGAAATTTACAATAGGCTTTAGAAACGTTACGCATGAAGATTTAGATTTTTTATTAATTTTAAGAAAAAAATCAATGTCTAAGCATTTAGCAAATGCAAAAATAAAACTAACCAATGAACAACACCTTGAAAGAGTGAAAGAGCATTATTACGATTCACATATTATCCTAAGAAATCGTAAACCAATAGGTCTACTAAAACTCGGAATCGTTTCTCTTAATAATACCAGCAAGAGTTTGCATATCAGGCAATTACAAATATTGCCTGAATATCAAGGTAAAGGGATCGGCAGTAAAGTGTTAAAGGTCGTTAAAAAAAAGGCATTACAGCTTCAACTACCTATTACTCTGAATGTATTATTAAAAAACCCTGCTAGAGGGCTTTATTTACGTCATGGCTTTCAAATTGAAGGAAAAAATAAAGTAGAATTTCAAATGCGCTGCCCACTTGATGTTCTAGCTATTTAATTTGAGAGTGTAAGTTAATATATCAGACCTCTATTTTTTACTTTATTGACATCAATACGCGATGGTGTCACTGAACCATCTACTAAAGGTTGAGTGGCAATTGCTAGTGCTTCTATTACTTTATGTAACGAAGGTAAATTTAATGAAGACAGATCATCAGTTACATTATGATAATGTTTATCTTTGTCTAATTGAGTGCTACTAAAGCTATGGGCAGGTACGCCTAATCTTGCTAATGTTGCATTGTCTGAACGATAAAACAAACCTTGTTCAGGATAAGGGTCTTGATGAATTTCGTTACCCGATTTAGCTAACACTTGGTTTAATTGTTGACCTAAATTAGAACGTTCCATTCCTGTCATCCACATTGTGCCTGCGCCAAACTTAGACGGTTTACCAATCATTTCAATATTAATCATTGCAGTGATGCTGTTAGGATCTACTTGCTTTGAAAAATATTGTGATCCAAAACCTCCGAGCTCTTCTGCACTAAACGCTGCAAACATTAAGGTACGAGCATTGTCATTTTGTTTAGCGTAATGCTGAGCAATATTAATAATTGCGGTTGTGCCAGAAGCATTATCATCAGCACCATTAAAAATATGATCACCTTCACTATTTGTCATACCTAAATGATCATAATGCGCAGAATAAAGTACGATTTCGTTTGGTTTGGTTTTTCCGGGTAATACGGCTATTACGTTGCTAAGTTCACTGATACTTTTTTTGTTTTTAGCGACAAGACCTATGTTTTTAACTTCTTCTGATGTTACTTTAGAAAGCGCTATTACTATTGTGCCACCAATATCTTGCTGATTATTTTTTTCTACCAGTTTAGTGACTCCGCGGGCAAATCGTTGTTGATAGCGTTGGAATGTTTTTTCATGTGCAGGGTTTAAAAGAACCAGGTGATCTCCACCTTGGCTATTTATATTGCTCAGTGCTTCACGCAGGCTATCATCTTTACCAATAGTGTGAATTGTAAATTCATTGCTCTTTACCCCATTAGTCATTAACCATGACACGTCTGTTGCTGTACTGGCTATTGTTAAGTTGTCAGTGACCTGTGCTTGTCCATTTAAAACTAAGTCGAGTTTTGTAGAACTCATTTTTGATATTTTATATTTCTGTAAAAAGCTATGCGTTGCGATATCTTCAGTGCCGATTAAACCGCTTTCTTGAAAACGGCTTGCTATGTAGCTGGCCGCTTGTTTAATTTCGGTAGAGAAATTTCCTCTACCTTTTAAATTGTCACTGGCTAAGTAGGTTATATCTTTAGTTACTTGTGCTAAAGATATCGTGCTTTGCTCTGCTAAAGTCGAAAATGAGGAGACGATACTTGTTGCTAATATGCTGGCTGTAAATAAAGACGTTGAGATTTTTTTAATCATATTATTTTCCTGTGTTTTCTATTAAGTTTGAGCAGTTAAGTTTGAGCAAGGTTGTAGTAAATTACTGCTCTATTTTTAATGTAGTTGTTTCTATTAATAAAGATTCATCACCACAGCTTAGCCATAGTTGACCGTCTTGAATGCTGCATTGAAATTCCATCGTTCTATTGAGTAGTTTTACCAATGCATCTGTAGTACTGGTTTCAAACTGTTCAATACTCAATTTGGGAAATTTATTTAATGTGTTTTGCGATTGTGACCACCAAGTTTCAACGCTTGGCCCATAACAGTAAAGTTTTACATGGGCTGATTTATTGCAAGCCTTTTTGATGCGTTTTTCATCTATTTGGCCTAATTCAATCCATAAAGCAATTTCATCGCTGTAGTTTATTTGCCACATTACTGCTTCATCTTCATCACTTAACCCCTTGCCAAACTGTAAATCATTATGGGCATTTAAAATGTAGCATATCAAACGCACCATAAGTCGTTGATCTGTTTCAGAAGGGTGTTGTGCTATGGTAAGTTGCAAAGAGTCGTAGTAGTTACGATCCATGTCTGCAAGCTCAATATTAGCTTTATAAATTGTTGCTTTAAGTGCCATGTGTGTTTTTTGCTATATTCAAAAAATAAGTTATTGATAATGATAACAGTATAAGAAACCCTTACTACACATTTTTAAAATAAATAGTTGAGATAATAGCGATAAATTTAATAAATAATTTAGAGAATGTTATGGTATTGTTCTAATAATTTTTTTATTTGAGTTTATTATGCCAATTCAATCTTTTATACCACCAGAACGTACATTAATGGGGCCAGGTCCTTCAGATGTTAGCCCTAGAGTTTTATCTGCACTTGCTCGACCTACCATAGGTCACTTAGATCCTAAGTTTATTGAAATGATGGATGAAGTTAAATCATTATTACAATATGCATTTCAGACGAAAAACACCTATACCATGGCAATTTCGGCTCCAGGTTCAGCGGGAATGGAAGCTTGTTTTGTTAACTTAGTAACCCCTGATGATACGGTCGTTGTTTGTCAAAATGGTGTTTTTGGTGCACGTATGATTGAAAATGTTGTCCGTATTGGCGCTAAGGTTGTGGTTGTTGAAGGAGAATGGGGTAAAGCAGTTGACCCAGAAGCTTTAGAAGAAGCATTAAAACAAACACCAGAAGCGAGTTTTGTTGCTTTTGTGCATGCAGAAACTTCTACCGGTGCGCTGTCTGATTGTAAAACTTTATGTGAAATAGCACGTAAATATAATTGTTTAACTATTGTTGATGCTGTTACCTCATTAGGCGGTGTTGAGTTAAGAGTTGATGATTGGGGGATTGACGCAGTTTATTCTGGTAGTCAAAAATGTTTATCCTGTGTGCCAGGATTATCACCAATAAGCTTTAGTGATAAGGCGGCTGAAATTATTAAAAATCGTGATAGCTCTGTACAAAGTTGGTTTTTAGACCAATCATTGGTGATGGGATATTGGTCAGGGCAGGGTAAACGCAGCTACCATCATACCGCACCAGTAAACTCTTTATATGCACTACATGAATCATTAGTTATGTTACAAAATGAAGGTTTGGAAAATAGTTGGGCACGCCATCAAGCACAACATAAAAAATTAGCGGCTGGCTTAGAAAGCTTAGGGCTTGAGTTTATCGTACCTGAAGGAGAACGTTTACCACAATTAAATCTCGTTTATATTCCAGAAGGTGTTGATGATGCTAAGGTTCGTCAATTCTTATTAACAGAATATAATTTAGAAATTGGTGCAGGTTTAGGTAAATTTGCAGGCACTGCTTGGCGAATTGGATTAATGGGCCATACTGCGCGTAATGAAAATGTCTTAGTATGTTTAGCAGCGCTTAAAGAGGCATTAGCTCAATAAATATTGCTAAGAGCTAAGTATATTATTGGCAATAATATACTTAGCTCGTTAATGATAGTGCTCAAATACTACCAAGAGCCTATATTTTCCATGCTTAACCAAGGCTCTTGTGGCGGTAGTGCATCACCTTTTTGTAATAACTCAATTGAAATATTATCAGGTGATTTAATAAATGCCATATTGCCACATCGTGGTGGACGATTAATAACCACACCACTGTTTTGTAGCGCTAAACATGTTTGATAAATATCATCTACTTCAAAAGCTAAATGACCAAAGTTACGCCCACCTTTATAGTTTTCTTCTGAGCCCAGTTATGAGTTAATTCAACTTCAGGCTCTCCTATCGCTGTAGCTAAGTAGATTAAGGTGAATTTGCCTTCAGGTACATCTACGCGCTTTGTTTCAATTAAACCGAGCTTGTTGATGTAAAAGTCTAGTGATTGCTCAAGATCACGAACGCGCACCATAGCATGTAAAAATTTCATTGATATTCCTTTGATTGTGAATTTATAGCAAGATAAAATCTTAGTACATGGGTATTACTTAGTTTCTACGCTTCTATCGGTAAATTGTACTTATTTAAGTCATGCAATAATAGAAGAAGGGTATTTTTTATTAACAACACATTCTTTATTGGTTATTTTCAATAATAAGTTTTCGCTGAGTTTGTTTTGGGGTTTCTTGAAACTTATCTTTAAAACATTTCGAAAAGTGTGGCAAAGTTGTATAACCACAAGCTATTGATATATCTGAAATACTATCACCAAATTTTAGCATTTCATATGCGCATTGAAGTCGATATTCTCGAATAATATCTTTAGGTTTTTGTGATAGATAAAGTTCTGTTTTACGTCTTAATGTTCTTTCATCCATAGCTAATAATTCTGATAGTTTTTTTACATTAAACTCAGGATCAGGAAAGTGTATTTTTAAAAACTCTCTAGTTCGTTGAATAAACTTATTACCAGTACTATCGTTTGATAACTCTATTTGTAAATGGTTAGCTGCTATTGCTGTAATTTTATTTCTAGTCTCGGTGGATGAGTCTAATAAATTAGCAATTTTTAATTTTAATATTTCGCCGCTAAAAGGCTTATTGATATAATCTGTAGCACCAACTTGTAAGCCTTGTTTTTGGCTTGCTATATCACTTTTTGCGGTAAGAAAAATGATAGGGCATTTACTATATGGTTTATTGCTTGTCCTGATAAATTGACAAAGTTCAAAGCCATTCATTAATGGCATCATCACATCAGATAAAATTAAATCAGGTTGAAATCCATCAATAAGCTCAACGGCTTCTTGTCCGTTGTGTACGCTTAAAACGTCATAGTTTGATGCCAATAACTCCGTCAGAAATTGGTTTATTTCTAGGTTATCTTCAACAATAAGTAGCTTGGTATTACATTGATTTATAGCGATGCTGGGTTGTAAATTAGCTTCTTGATTGTTTTTATTCTCGATTAATGTTTGATCGATATTAAAAATCAAATCAATAGGCAAGGAAATAATAAATTGAACTAGATTAGGCTGAGTATTATCTAAAGTTAACATCCCTTGATAAGACTCAATTAGCTCTCTACTTGAAGAAAGACCTATGCCTTGTCCTTCCGTTTGGTGGTGATGTTTAAGACGATAAAATTTTTCGAAAATAACATTTTCGTATTGTTCTGGAATATTAGGCCCTACATTGGTGACTTTAATAATGCAAAAAGGGTTATCTAACATACAGATAATTTTAATTTCACTCGAACTCTCGGCATATTTTATGGCGTTTGAAACCAGGTTACTTAAAACAGTCTCTAGCAACTCAGTTTCAATAATTAGTTCGGCATTGGTTTTACAATCAAATGAAAAGGTTAGCGATTTTGCTGAGGCTAAACTAGAAAAATTATTAATGATTTGTTTACAGGTATGCTCTAACTTAACAATTGACTTTTTGGCAGTTGATTGTTTGTTGTTAGCAAGTGACAATAATTGCTCAACAAGATTAAATAATCGTTGGCCGTTATGTTTGATATTACTTATTTTTTTATTATTTTCGGCATTTAAGTCGGTATTAGATACCGTTTCTAATGCGTTGAAAATAAGTGTTAATGGGGTTTTTAATTCGTGTGATATATTTTCAATAAAATGTTGTTTTTCTTTAAGCAGTTTTTCAACTTCATTTTTACTTTGTAAAATTTCTACAGTTTTTAATTTTACTTGGCTTTTAAGCTGATTTTCACGTTTTCTATGTTCATTTTGTCGAGCTAATATATAAAGATAAATACCGGTGATAATAGTTATGGCATATAAAGTAAAGGCTAGCCAAGAGTAATAAAATGGCGGGGTAACTGTTAGCATTAGTGTTTTGGGATTATTAGACCACATACCTTCGTTATTACTGGAATCAATTTCAATTTTATACTGCCCAAATGGTAGCTTTCTAAATGTTAAGTCTTTGAAATCAGGATTGATGCTTGACCAATAGCCGTTATCAACTCTATAGCGATACTGGTTTTCTTCTGGTTGAGTAAATTCATTATTAGCGACAGAGAGTGAGAAGGGCTGATCATCATAACTGAGTTGTAATTTATCTGCGTAGCCTATCCATTGATCTAAACCTTGATGTAATTCAGGCGTGATTAATTGGTCTTTAATTCTAAGTTGGCTAAAAAATGTGTTTTTGGGAATATTTGGGTTAGAGCCCATACGTTTTTCTGGATTAAAACTAAGTACACCATTTAAGCCGCCAAAATATATTGTACCGTCCTCGGCCTGAAACGCGCTCTCGGAATCAAATTCAATTTCCGATAACGGAGTTGAAAATTTATAGTGTTTTATTATCGGTTTGCATTGATAGTTAGATGTGACTGGGTATCTATGACAAGGGGTCATTTTATCAAGCCCTCCAGCCGAGCTAATCCACAGATTACCTAATGTATCTTCAAAAATAGCATAAATAACATTGCTCGAAAGACCATCTTTCATTGTGTAATGCTGGAAACTTTTACCATCATTTTTTAATAAATTAATGCCTCCCCCCCAAGTTCCCACCCAAACATCTTGATGACTGTCTACTTTAATGGCAAATATTAAATCATTAGATAAACTATCTGGCTGTTCGGGATCATGATTAAAGTTCTTCCATTCATGACTTAGCGTATTAAATTTATATAACCCCCTCGCATAAGTGTATTTTTCTTGTTCTTTTGTTTTATTAAAATGGGTGCCTATCCATAAGTTATCTTTATTATCAGGGCTTAATGCTCTGACCATTGGTGCCGTATCATTGTCTTCTACTGGAGAGTAATTGGTAAATTCGTGAGATTTGGTTGAAAAAGAAGTGATGCCTCTGCCATGACCTATCCATAAGTTATGGGCTTTCCCTTCATGTAAATTGAAAATATGATCTTGCCAACCGTTTTGTTTAAATTGCTGCCATTTTTTGGTTTCTTCGTTAAATAAATTAAGGCCACCTCCTTCTGTTCCTGCCCAAATGTCACCTTGTGAATCTTCAAGAAGGGCTCTTACATGATTATTGGACAAGGCGCTTTTGTCATTTATACGATGAGAAAAGTAGTCCCACTTTTTAGTTTGGCTGTGATAGCGGCTAATACCTCTATCTTGGCTACCCAACCATAAGCGGTTTTTAGAATCATACATAATTGCACGACTTAATGTGCTAATAGGTCCAAAAGATGACTTAGGATCAAAAAGGTAACTATTAAATGTTGGTCGGTTAAAACTTACTTTGGCAATCCCTTGTGAGGTAATCATCCATAAGTTTTTTGAGGTATCACTAAAAATATTGAGTATCTCGTTACTTTCATCACTTTTGGGAAAAGCACCTAGTGCAATAAACTTCATTTTTTCGCTGCTATAATCATATTCAACTAATGAACTGGGTAAGGCTACCCATAGCCTTTCATCAATTTTCTTTATTGCTAAGGCTCTGTTGTTTTCCGATTGATTAAAAAGCTTAGGTTGAAAGTGTTGGATTAGTTTGTTTTCTGCTGACAACTGATAAATACCGTTATCAGCTGTTACCCAGTAGCTAGCATCATGTTCAATAAGCATATCTAGCAGTTTATTGGTGGGGGAGTCAGAAGTAAAAACAACTTTAATTTTATCGGTCTGTTGATTTATTTGATAAACTGATTCTGTCGTTAATATCCAGCTATAGCCATTATTGTAAATGATTTTTTCTACGGGTTTGTTTTCTAAAAAATCAGATTTTAGCGGATAAAACTTACCGTATTGCTCTTGCCAAAAATAAACTCCTTGGCTGGTTGCTAGGGCCATTTGATTATCAGAGAAATAACTAATCTGATTAAAAATTAATAACTCATTAGGTTCAGTATTTGCGATAGGAATTGCAGTGAGTAATTGTGTATTGGCATCATAAGTGAATACCCCCGAATCAGTCGTTAACCAAATAGTTCCTTTTTTATCAACAAAAACTTGATGACCAGTTAGTTCTATTAATTTACCGTGTAGATCTTTGAATGAGATTTTAGCTAGTTTCCATTCACGTTTGTCTAATCGAAAAATACCATTAGAAAAATTTAAAAACCAAATTCCCTTGTGGTTATCTTCATAAATATGGGCAACATTTAATGGCTTCTCTCCTGTATCGTTTAACTCAATAGCTAACTCGTTAAACTGTCCTCCTAAATACCAATTAACATCAGTCTCAGTACCTGCCCAAATAATACCATCGCTATCTTGAAAAATAGTATGCAAATTGGAGTTACTTAATCCTTGTTCTTTACCAAGGTAATCAATGGACGCTGCTAGACTTGCTGGTGAAAAAAACAAGATAAAAAATACCCCCCAAGAAAAGGAGGATAGTGAACAGTTATTTTTTATTGTTTTTGATGGCATAGAAAATTTTTATACGTCATTTTATCAGTAAGTTATTATTGTCGCATTTCAGACATACATCGTAAACTGTTTATTTTTAACATGAAAATTTACTTTTTAAGTTATTTAGACCGTTATTGATAAAATAACGTCCGATTTTGATAAACGCTAAAGTTACTTTCCCCCTATCATAGATACATGATTAAGTGACTCATCTGTAGTGCCAAATCTTATCCAAATGAGTCAGGAAACCTTAATGAACAATAGAGTGTTATTCGCTGTAGGTATAGTAATTGCCTTAATAACTTCTTCTGTATTTATATCAGTAGTAGATGGTAGTTATATCTGATCACAACAGCCCTTAAGTACTTTTTGTTCGTAATAACCTTAAATTAATTTCTGCAATCGATTAACTATAACTAATAGTTTTTCGATTAAATTAAAGCCTTCAAGAAGAGTTACTGTTTACTATGCTTAATGAACGACAGCTTGTTGTTTTAGTACAAGAGCGTCTTCCTTATGATACGCGTTTATTTCAGCAGTTAATTACTCCATATTTACCTGAATTAAAAGGGTACTGTGTAAAATTGCTTAATAATCAGTCTGATGCTGAGGATGTAGTACAAGAAACTCTTATAAAAACATTAAAAAATTTAAAGGCTTTTAAGTGGGTTGTGTCTTTTAGAGCATGGCTATTCAAAATTGCTTATAACGAATGTATTAACAAGATAAGAGAGCGACGTTGGGGAATTATTGAGAATGATGAAGAATACCTCGAAAACTTAATAGATGAGAAGACTGATAGCGAAGACCCTGCTTCCGTATTATCTGAGCTAATACAACATTTATCATTGACCGATCGTAACATTATGCTATTACGTTATCGTAGTGAATTAAGTTTTCAGGATATTGCGAATATTCATCAGCTAAAACTTTCAGCGGTAAAAATGCGGCATAAACGGGTTGTCGAGTTTTTAAAGCAAAAGCTAAAATAAGTAGCGTTAATCTGTTTTCTCTTTAAAATCACATAAATCTTCAATGATACAAGAACCACATTTAGGTTTACGTGCAGTGCAAGTGTAACGTCCATGTAAAATGAACCAGTGATGCAAATTGAACATAAACTCTGTTTTGTTTGGTGTGTTTTTTATTATCGCCTGTTCTGTTTGTTCAACCGTTTTACCTTTGGCATAGCCTGTACGGTTTGCCAGTCGCTGAATATGAGTATCAACGGCTAAAAAGTAGTTACCTTCATTATCTTTAAGCCAACCAAAAGCAGTGTTTAATACAACATTGGCTGTTTTTCTACCAACACCGGGTAATGCTTCGAGTGCAGCTCGATTCTCTGGTACTTCACCACCATGTAAGTCAACCAACATTTGACAGGTTTTCATGGTGTTTTTAGCTTTGGTATTAAATAAGCCTATGGTTTTCACATAAGAAATTAACCCTTCTAAGCCTAGATCAAGTATTGCTTGAGGAGTGTTCGCTACCGGATATAATTTTGCGGTTGCTTTATTTACCCCTACATCTGTTGCTTGGGCCGAAAGAAGTACTGCTATTAGTAATTCAAAAGGGGTACTAAAGTTTAACTCTGTCGTTGGCTCCGGATTATTATCACGCAGCCTAGTCAGCATTTCTAATCGTTTGGCTTTATTCATTTGTATCGGTCACTATTATTCATTGCAATTGGTATCATGTTACTTATGAGTCAAAGTTAACTCTAACTCGCTCAATAGTGGCTTTTTCTTTTTTGGGTTGACGTTGTTTTATATAAGTATCAATACTGTTTTTAAGTGCGATGATAAAGCCCATAGCAATAAACGCTCCTGGAGGGAGTATGGCTAATAAAAACTGACTATCTAATTTTACCACTTCAATGCGTAAAACACCTGCCCAATCACCAAAGAGTAGGTGAGCACCATCAAATAATGTACCTTGTCCTAAGATTTCTCGAATCGCGCCTAGCAAAATTAACACTAATGCAAAACCAAGTCCCATCATTAAGCCATCAAAACTGGCTTGTTTTACTGGATTTTTAGATGCGTAAGCCTCTGCTCTACCAATAATGGCACAATTGGTGACGATTAATGGGAGAAATATTCCCAATGATTGATATATACCATAAGTATATGCGTTCATTAATAGCTGAACACAAGTAACAAATGAAGCAATAATTAAGACAAAAATAGGGATGCGAATTTCTTTAGGTACCCAATGACGGATAGCAGAAACAGTAGCATTAGAGGCGACTAGAACTAACAAGGTCGCTAGTCCTAAACCTAAAGCATTGGTGATAGTGGCGGTTACTGCTAGCAATGGACATAGGCCGAGTAATTGAACTATACCTGGGTTATTCTTCCATAGCCCTTGAATAGCTAACTCTTTATACTCAGCTTTAAGTGCTTTTTGGGCTAATGTTTTTTCTGCTAATTGTTGCTCAAGCTCAATATTGTTCTCTGACAATTGAGGAGCTTCATTTACATTATTTTCACTAGTATTCATTAGTAGCCTCATATTCAGGTTGAGGTTCTTGATCACCTATTAAACAGCTATTAGGAAGCGTTAATACTTTGTTTTTGTTTTCGATAAAAAATAATAGCGTGTTTTTCACTGCTTTAACGATTGCCCTTGGCGTAATAGTTGCTCCGGTAAATTGATCAAAAGTACCACCATCTTTTGTTACCTGCCAGCGAGTGTCTAGCTCTGATAATAGCTTTTTACCATTAAAGGCTGTGATCCAGTTACTTTTTTTAAGCTCTACTTTATCACCTAACCCCGGCGTTTCTTGATGCTTTAACACTCTAACGCCACTAATACTATTATCTATATTGATAGCAACAATCAGTTCAATTTTACCATTATAGCCATCGAGTGCTGTACTTGTGATAGCTACTGCTACAGGAGAGTTATTATTACGAGCTATGTAAGCTTTTTGCACTATATTGGTATTTTGGGTGCTACCAAGTAAAGGTGAACTAATATTCACACAGTCTTGAGTTATTTCGTTGTTATAACTACTTGGCTCAATTATTTCATGCAATGTATTTAATAATTGCAATTGTGTTTGTTCTTGTATTCTATCTTTTGTTAATTCATTAACTAGGCCAACGATAACTGTACAAACAATAGCAAATATTGCGAGTATTTGACTATTTTTTTGTATTGGTAATCGGAATGCTGATTTATCTTTAGCATTTTTATTAGGGGGTAAAGAGTTAGTCATTATTTAACCTTTGTTACTATCAATATCATGGCCGTAGGTACGCGGACGTGTATATTGATCTATTAAAGGGGCTGTCATATTACAAAGTAATACAGCAAAGGCAATACCGTCGGGATAGCCACCAAACGTTCTAATCAAGTACACTAATAATCCTGCTAAAGCACCCATAATTAATCGACCTTTTACACTTGTAGCACCAGAGACAGGGTCTGTTAAAATAAAGAATGCCCCTAACATACAACCACCTGTTGTCCAGTGGAATAGAGGTGAAGCACTGGTATCTGGGCTTAGACTATAAGCAATAAAAGAACAGATAAATAAGCTTACTAAAAAGCTAATAGGGGTTTGCCAAGCAATAGCTTTTTTGGCTATTAGGATTAAGCCGCCAATTAAAAATGCAATATTTACCCACTCCCAACCAAAAGCAAAACCTAAACTTGGACCTATAGTATTAGAAAATAAGTTGTTTTGTATGATTTCTAATGTGGTAAAACCTAAATTTAGGTTCGTTTTTAAAGTGTCTAATGGCGTAGCCATAGTAAAGCCGTCAATACTCGTGCGAAGTTGCTCGACGGAGTAGCCTTCATTGGTAAAACCGGTAAATATTGTGGTTAACGTATTGGTGAAATTTAAATCTATATTCATCAGGTGCAATGGCGGCTGCCATGATGTCATTTGAACAGGAAAAGAAATGAGCAACATAACGTAAGCAGCCATCGCTGGGTTGAATGGGTTGTGCCCTAAACCACCATAGAGTTGTTTTACCACTAAAATAGCAAATGCAGCGCCAATAACTGAAATCCACCATGGAGCAACAGCAGGTAAACAAATACCAATTAGTATTGCCGTTAATATGGCACTACCATCGAACAATTGTTTATTGATTTTCTTTGAATTACTTCGTAGTGATAAAGCGAAAAATTCACAGAGTAATGCTGTGGTGATAGCTAATGCTATATGAATAATATTACCCCAGCCAAAGAAGTACCATTGAGCATATATCCCAGGGAATAAAGCATAAATGACTAAACGCATTAAAGCCGATGTTTCGGTTTGATTGTGATTATGGGGCGAACTTGCTATCCAAAATGCCATAATTATTCTAATTCTTCATTGCTAGGTTTTAAAGGTGATGTGTTATCACTGTTATTGACTTGTAAGAGAGCTTCTTGTTCTTGGGCTTTTTTAGCATTTACCTTCGCTTTAGCTTTTGCAACGGCAGCCGCAATCCGAGCTTTTTTATCATCAGCTTGGCTTGTTACTTGTTCTACCTG